>NZ_AP018439.1:6000000-6300000 GCF_009937955.1 Undibacterium sp. KW1
TCATGACCAGCGGACCCCAGCTACCACGGTAAAACACGGTGCCCTTGTCAGCCAGGATGCGGACGTTCTTGTCACTGACCATGTTCCAGGACACTGCCGCACCGGCTGTCATGGTTGCCAGCCATGCTGCCATTACCACAGGATCAGCGCCGAAACCGGACAGTATGCCTTGTACCGACAAGGCCAGCATGACCAGGGGAATGATGACCACTGCCCTGACTGTCAGTTCGCGATCGACGCTGGACTTGATGCCGCGGTAAGCCAGAAAGCCGAGGATTGCCCATACATACATTGGTGTGCCGCTGATGATTTGGTTCAACATGATGATCTCCTTGAATACTGTTTAGTGGGGTTTAGCGTTATTTCGCCGGTTTGTTTTGCTGCGATGGAAGAAGTATTGCAAAGCTGATCTGCTCTGTATGCCAGAAAGCGACGAAGCGTTGGTTCTTGCCGCGAAAGAGGTGTTTTTGGTCGTGAGTGGCCCAGCGCAGACGTGTAGAATGCTAGGTTTTCTTCGTCTGGATACGCTATGTGGTTCAAGAATCTGCAAGTTTTTCGTCTGACAACTCCCTGGAAGATCACTGCCGAGGAGTTGCATGCCCAATTGTCACGCATTGCGTTTTCACAATGCGCCTCGAACGAGATGCAAAGCCAGGGCTGGGCATCGCCTCGCAATAATGACCAACTGGTACATAGCGTCAATCAACAATTCCTGATTTCGCTGGCAACAGAAAAAAAACTGCTGCCTTCCAGTGTCATTAACCAGGTCACCAAGGCCCGAGCGCTGGAAATAGAAGAAGAACAAGGCTTTGCACCTGGCCGCAAAGCCATGAAAGACCTGAAAGAACGCATCACTGAAGAATTGCTGCCACGCGCCTTTGGCGTCAAGCGCAATACCAATGTGTGGATAGACCCTGTGAACCGCTGGCTGGTCATCGATGCTTCGAGCCCATCCAAGGCGGATGAAGTCATCAAGCTCTTGCTGAAGTGCTGCGACAAGCTGCCACTGGAAGGCTTGCGTACCAAGACTTCTCCACAGGCAGCCATGACAGGCTGGTTGGCCGGCAATGAAGCCCCCAAGGGTTTCACGATAGACCAGGATACTGAACTGAAGTCTTCTACCGAAGACAAGGCCACCGTACGCTATGTACGCTACACACTGGAACCGGATGATATCCAGAAGCATATTACCGCTGGCAAACAATGCACCAAGCTGGCGCTGACCTGGGATGACAAAGTCAGCTTTGTCCTGACCGACACATTGACAATCAAGCGCATCAAACCGCTGGATGTACTCGATGAAAGCAAGGATAAGGGTAGTAATGAAGAAGAACGCTTTGATGCAGACTTTGTTCTCATGACTGCCGAACTGGCCAGTTTGCTCAGTGATGTGGTGTTTGCTTTAGATGGTGAAATGGATAGCGCTCAGGCTGCTTGATGAGCTGACGCTTCTTGCCCTACAAAACCCCCGCTCAGGTAATTGGGCGGGGGTTTTGTTTTGTGCGCAGCATTTACTATAGGCCGAAGACCTATCAACACAGAGGTACGGGCGCAGGAAAAACTGCTTGCAAGCAGACTTCGTTACGCAAATGAACGGAAATAGAACGACACGTGCTCTCTGCTCTTACTCTGTTGTTTGGGTTTCTTATTTTATTTCTAGATCGCAGCGCTTCCTCGCTGTAGTAGGGTGCGCCGTGCGCACCGTTTTACCATCGCTCAATCGTTCTCTTAGTCACGCCACACGGTGCATCAACCAACGACTCTAGGCTCCAGCCTGCGCTGGAGCGACGAAGTTTCGGCTAATTCTTTCATAACCTCGACGGCTAGCTACTAGCATTCCCGTTGCTGTTGATGAAGTATTGGAGCAGTAGCTGGAGGCTACCGTGCTGGCGCATACAGCGGTGTTCATGGATCAAGGTAGATGCTTGCCTGGATTGCAGGAAAATGCGGACGAAAAAAAAGACAAGCGATGCTTGTCTTTTTTCTTGAAACTGGCGGAGCGGACGGGGCACTGTAAAAATCTCACCCTCCGAATTTTTCCACCAATAGAATCAAGGACTTAGCAACATTATTAATAAAAGGAAACAGAAAAACTCTTACCATTTCTGTTACCACTGCTAAACGAGGAAGAATTTTAGCAGTGTTTCTACAATTATTGTATCTATCAAATAAAAAATGCACTTACTCACTTTTTCATAGGGCATTCCCTATTGTGCTAAATTTCCAACTCAGCATGATAATTTTGAAGGGTTGTGTGCCTATACTCAATGCTATTAAGAATATTTGAATCAGGCTTCCTTACCGCACTTATGTATTTCTCAACATATTTCTCAAACTTCTGTGCAATATAAGGCTGCTTCGCCACCAGTTTATTATGCTCTTCAGCAGGAATCTTAAATACTTCTGTCGAAATGTAGGCGGGATCTGAAATGAGAAGTGCTTTTGAAAAATCTAACCCTTTGCCATATGGAGGAGCATTACCGACTGAGGGATTTTTTTTTGTTAAGTATGCAGCCTTATGCCTAATATTGCTTCTGAGTGGTATTCCAAAAGTCAAATTTTTTATAGAAATGAGAACTATTCCATACCCTCTAATTTTGCCAGCTTCCCATACTCCACCAATATTATCAAGAACCTGAACCAAATGGGTATGATCTGCATAAAAAGTTGAATCAAGTTTAAGAAGCTGCATGAATATGCTTTCGATAGACCAAAAAAAACCCCTTTCGGGGCATTTTTTGGCAGTTATTTCTGTTTGAATATTTTTACTATTTTACGTGGGGCTATTCTACCGCCACAATAATTCTGTTTGGAGACTTATATATTTTACGTGGGGCGTTCCTACCTCCACAAACTGCAAGAGAACTATGCCACATAAACAAAACATTGTCAAGTCTAATTGGCATACCAAGTTATAACGAACTCTCGAAAAAAAAAGCACTATTGAAAAGTAATGAATTCCTATTATTTTTTGTTCCTTGTAAAAAACCAGTCATTTTGACTGGCTTTTTATTTATATCACATACTTGACAATCTAAAGATTTTCAATATAAATATGATAACAGTTTCCCTACTGGTGATTCAATCATAATTGAAAATCGTAGATTGTCAAGACAGAATAAAGATTAAATTGCCTTAACGAAAATTGTTAAGGCAATTTTTTTATTCGTCAATTAAGTTTCTCGGTTCGGAATATTGCCAATGTAGATGGTGGACAATAGATAGCCCAGGTTAAAAATATTCAGTAAATACTGATAACTGCAAATGGTGAACCTCCACAATAAGCGACATTATTTTTTTAATGAAGTGGCTAGAACGGTAATCAAGCAAAGCCACAGGGAAGTCAATCAGAGGAACCCCGCTTGAGCAGTATTAAGACTGTGAATCCTCGAAACTGGAAAGCTTAATAAATTTCAGTCTGGTGCTATGTGGTTAGCCCCAGTAAAGACCTCAAGTTCAAATTTTTAAAATTTGTCCTTTGGGTAAGTCTTTGCTGGAACCGTGTGATAGCACGGTGAACAGCAAAGACACAAACAAGACCGATAGGTCTTGTTTACAGCATTTATATTATTATTTTTATATTTATTTATATTAATACCATATCAGCAAAGAAGAACTCGTTAGAGATTTACGATAGTAAATAAAAAGGGAACGGCTAAAAAATTACATTATTTTTTGTATTTTTGGGAATTATCAGGGGTTTTACCAAACTTTTTTTCATACCATTTCAAAGTATCAGCAAGGTCCTGAACTCTTTCCCTTTCCTTATCTAATTCTTTATTCAATTCTTCAGTTTTAGCCTTTTGTTCTGTAATCTGGTTACTCACATTCGCAACTCGTTTATCAGCCCATTCCTTCGCTTGTTTTTTATATTCTTCAGCTTTCTTTTTTTCTTTTTCAGCAGATTTTTTAATCTGCTCCAATTCTTCGGTCACTTCAACACTTGGCTTATGCCAAGCAGATAAAACACCCGTCATTACACTACCAATTTTTGAACCGAAACTTAGAGCATTTTTTTCTGCTAATTCTATTATTTCATTCGCTTTATTTTCTGCTTTGGCAATTCCTGCTTTATAACCCTTTTTCATATATTGTTTTGCTACTGCCTTGGCATCTGCAAAAAATCTAGCTTGTGCTTTTTCTGCTTGCCACTCACCGCGAGTTAATCTTCTACGACCTGGGCCTAACCTGGTTAATCCGTGTTTCAATGCTACCTTATTAGAATAATCGTCTTGAATATGTCGCATTGATTCAATATAGGCAAGATTTTGAGCACCAGCATTTTTACCTTCTTTTTTAGCTACATTTTTGGCTTTAATACCTTCGTGTATATCGTCAAATCGTTCCCCAATTCTGGGCACTACTGTGAAATGTAAATGTGGGTGTGATTCGTCCTCATGAACAACAACACTTTTTAATCTGTCACCATATTTATTTTTTAACCATTTCAAAGTATCTTCTGCAAATTCTGGGAAACTATCTTCCATTTCACGAGGAAGACTTGCCACCCCGACCAGAGCAACCATACCGTCTTTTCTTAATTTTCTGCCAATAGAATCGGTTGCACTTTCTGCCCACTCTTCTGCCATAGGCAACACTTCCATAGGTGGAACACCGTAAAGTATTCCTGGTTTTCGTGGTTCTTGGATATGGGGACAAGCTTCTTCTATACGAGCTTGCTCCTCCAGAATTTGACGAAGACTTTTAACTTGTTTTGTTGTGGTTATTTTGTTACCGTTCTTTTTGGTAACTGTTTTAGTTTGCTTTGAACCTTCACGAGCATAAGCATCAAAATGGATAAATTGATAGGACATATTATTATATTTTTGTTATTATTTAATATATCTTTTTCTATCTCCTTGTCAACGAATCGGCTTTTAATTTTGCTTGTATAGTGAACCGACTATACTTATTGCATAAGTGTCGGTCCTGCGGAGCTAAAACCAAATCAAAACCAACAGCCAAACCTTAAGGGTTTCACCCTTAAAATCCCGTTCCGAATAAAAAAATCCAGCTCAAGGCTGGATAATTTTTTAATCGGTTTGAGGTAATTTTTTCATCATTTCACTTTCAGGAATGAGCTTTACCGTTCGCAATAATTTAAGTTGTTGCTGGAGAATAATTTCAGCCAATTTATCCACACTAAATTTATTTGAGTAAGTTGCTACATTCACCGATTCAATTTCGTGCCCAAAAAATTGGCACCGTGGTTCATAAGCAATTTCATTTTTCATAAAATAATCATTCAGAAATTTTCTGAGTGAATGAAAAACCAACTTACCCCGATTAATTTTTAATTCAGCCAAATGTCGAGCAAATTTTTTACCGACTGCATTTCCTGAGCCCTTACCTTCACGACTCACATATCTGAAAATAAAATCCTCTTTTGAATCAAGGTAATTTTTGAAATCATTATCAAAAATCTGACTCGGTAAAGGAATCTCTCTTTTTCCTGCTGAAGTTTTAGAATCGCGAATTACAATAAAATTATTATAGTGTTCCGAAATTTGAAATTGCGATTTTGTCAGTGTCGTTATTTCTGAAATTCTGCACCCAGTAATTAACCCTAACAGCAACACATAATAATAATCAGGGTCAGATTGTTTCTGCTCCTTATAATAATCACTGGTAAAAATCTGTTTAATTTCCTCTACTTCAAAAATCAAATAACCGTCTGACAATTTTTGTCTTTTCGTCATTAATGACATATTTTCAGCAGGATTTTTCTGATTCAAGAGATACCCCTGTTTAATTGCAAAATTTAATAATGCTTTAATGTAGCCAATTTTCCCGTCAATGGTCCGAGGAACATTTCCCTTACTTGCTAAATATTCTTGAAATCGGGTTATATCTCCAACCTGAATTTCAGAGATATAACATTTCAATTTAAAGAAAGCTTCAAATTCTTTTACGGTATTTTTGTGAGCCAATATCGTGGCAGGTTTGACTTTTTTCAGTAAAAAATATTTGTCTAATAATTCCAACAGAGTCAGGGATTTCGTAGAAGGAAATGGACTGGCTCGCCCAGGTCCTTCCGATATATGGGGTTGCTTTTGACTTTGATTTTGACTTTCTCGCATAAATGCCATTGCTTCTAATAATCGCTGGTGGTCTTCAGGACCATCCGATTTAGCAATACCCCTAGACAGGTCCAGTTCGTATTTTTTTATGTTTTTGAAGTCAATATCCATTTGAATGCATTCAAGTAGCCTAGAGGCTCTTATGATAGCAATTTGACGGTCTGCTGTATGTAATGACCGTTTAAATTGCTTACCGTGAATACGGGTATGGAAATAATAAGAAGAATTTCGGAAATAAACTGGCAAATTGAGCATAGATTGCTACCAAATTTGCTACCAGCCCAAAATGAAAAGGTCTTATAACTCATTGAATTATAAGACCTTCTTAATACTGGCGGAGCGGACGGGGCTCGAACCCGCGACCCCCGGCGTGACAGGCCGGTATTCTAACCAACTGAACTACCACTCCGAAACTACTTAACCGTTCTTGCTGTTTATCTGTGGTGGGTGCTGAGAGGCTCGAACTCCCGACCTACGCCTTGTAAGGGCGCCGCTCTACCAACTGAGCTAAGCACCCATATTCTTGCCTAGTCAGATAAACTTGATGTGTGTCACCACATCAACAGAAGCAAAATTATACTTCATCTTTATGCTTCTTGTCTAGTCTTTTTCCTGGCTATTTCACTAAAATCTGCGTAACCGCTTACAAAATCGACTATTCTCACTTAAAAGCAAAACCCCCACACAATAGCTTGTGTGGGGGTATGCGGAATAAAAGCCTGACGATAACCTACTTTCACACTGGTTGCAGCACTATCATTGGCGCGTAATCGTTTCACGGTCCTGTTCGGGATGGGAAGGGGTGGTACCGATTAGCTATGGTCATCAGGCATAACTTGTTGATTCGTTGATCGCTACGTTGTTTTGTAGCTGGCAACAAATCCAATTCAGAAGAAGTTAAGTAGAGTGTGCGATCTTATTCGCACTAATCAAATTTGTTTTGTTACCCCAAGCGAGACCATCGCTTGAGGTAGTGGTTGTGACTGCTGTCGAACTTGCCTGCTGTTTCCACAGCTAGCACATTTCGCAAACGCTTCACAATACTTGTCGTAGCCTATTACCTGCTAAGGTTATAGGGACAAGCCTTACGGGCAATTAGTACTGGTTAGCTTAATGCATTACTGCACTTCCACACCCAGCCTATCAACGTCCTGGTCTCGAACGACCCTTTAAAGAGATCAAGTCTCTGGGAAGTCTCATCTTAAGGCGAGTTTCCCGCTTAGATGCTTTCAGCGGTTATCTCTTCCGAACATAGCTACTCGGCAATGCCACTGGCGTGACAACCGATACACCAGAGGTTCGTCCACTCCGGTCCTCTCGTACTAGGAGCAGCCCCCTTCAAACTTCCAACGCCCACGGCAGATAGGGACCAAACTGTCTCACGACGTTTTAAACCCAGCTCACGTACCACTTTAAATGGCGAACAGCCATACCCTTGGGACCGGCTACAGCCCCAGGATGTGATGAGCCGACATCGAGGTGCCAAACTCCCCCGTCGATATGAACTCTTGGGAGGAATCAGCCTGTTATCCCCAGAGTACCTTTTATCCGTTGAGCGATGGCCCTTCCATACAGAACCACCGGATCACTATGTCCTACTTTCGTACCTGCTCGACTTGTCAGTCTCGCAGTTAAGCACGCTTATGCCATTGCACTATTAGCACGATGTCCGACCGTACCTAGCGTACCTTCGAACTCCTCCGTTACACTTTGGGAGGAGACCGCCCCAGTCAAACTGCCTACCATGCACTGTCCCCGACCCGGATAACGGGCCAAGGTTAGAACCTCAAATAAACCAGGGTGGTATTTCAAGGATGGCTCCACGCAAACTGGCGTCCACGCTTCAAAGCCTCCCACCTATCCTACACAGATCGATTCAAAGTCCAATGCAAAGCTACAGTAAAGGTTCATGGGGTCTTTCCGTCTAGCCGCGGGTAGATTGCATCATCACAAACATTTCAACTTCGCTGAGTCTCGGGAGGAGACAGTGTGGCCATCGTTACGCCATTCGTGCAGGTCGGAACTTACCCGACAAGGAATTTCGCTACCTTAGGACCGTTATAGTTACGGCCGCCGTTTACTGGGACTTCAATCAAGAGCTTGCACCCCATCATTTAATCTTCCAGCACCGGGCAGGCGTCACACCCTATACGTCCACTTTCGTGTTTGCAGAGTGCTGTGTTTTTATTAAACAGTCGCAGCCACCAGTTTATTGCAACCCCTTCGTCCTTCTGCCGCAGGGCAGTCAAACTACAAGGGCGTACCTTATCCCGAAGTTACGGTACCAATTTGCCGAGTTCCTTCTCCCGAGTTCTCTCAAGCGCCTTAGAATACTCATCTCGCCCACCTGTGTCGGTTTGCGGTACGGTCTCGTATGACTGAAGCTTAGAGGCTTTTCTTGGAACCACTTCCGATTGCTTCGTGAATTAATTCACTCGTCTCAACCCCTTGAATTACGCTGCCGGATTTGCCTAACAGCCTTCTCCAGGTTAAAAACCGACTATTCCAACAGTCGGACAACCTTCCGCGATCCGTCCCCCCATCGCATCATACGACGGTGCAGGAATATTAACCTGCTTCCCATCAGCTACGCATCTCTGCCTCGCCTTAGGGGCCGACTCACCCTGCTCCGATGAACGTTGAACAGGAAACCTTGGGCTTACGGCGTGGAGGCTTTTCACCCCCATTATCGCTACTCATGTCAGCATTCGCACTTCTGATACCTCCAGCAACCTTTACAAGTCACCTTCGCAGGCTTACAGAACGCTCTCCTACCATATCCATAAGGATATCCGCAGCTTCGGTGTATAGCTTAGCCCCGTTACATCTTCCGCGCAGGACGACTCGATCAGTGAGCTATTACGCTTTCTTTAAAGGGTGGCTGCTTCTAAGCCAACCTCCTGACTGTTTTAGCCTTCCCACTTCGTTTTCCACTTAGCTATACTTTGGGACCTTAGCTGGCGGTCTGGGTTGTTTCCCTCTTGACACCGGACGTTAGCACCCGATGTCTGTCTCCCAAGCTCGCACTCAACGGTATTCGGAGTTTGCAATGGTTTGGTAAGTCGCGATGACCCCTAGCCATAACAGTGCTCTACCCCCGTCGGTGATACTTGAGGCACTACCTAAATAGTTTTCGGAGAGAACCAGCTATTTCCAAGTTTGTTTAGCCTTTCACCCCTACCCACAGCTCATCCCCTAATTTTTCAACATTAGTGGGTTCGGTCCTCCAGTGCGTGTTACCGCACCTTCAACCTGGCCATGAGTAGATCACTTGGTTTCGGGTCTACACCCAGCGACTGATTCGCCCTATTCGGACTCGATTTCTCTACGGCTTCCCTATGCGGTTAACCTTGCCACTGAATGTAAGTCGCTGACCCATTATACAAAAGGTACGCAGTCACGGAACAAGTCCGCTCCTACTGTTTGTATGCACACGGTTTCAGGTTCTATTTCACTCCCCTCCCGGGGTTCTTTTCGCCTTTCCCTCACGGTACTGGTTCACTATCGGTCGATATCGAGTATTTAGCCTTGGAGGATGGTCCCCCATGTTCAGACAGGATTTCTCGTGTCCCGCCCTACTTGTCGCAAACTTAGTTCCACACCGATGATTTCATATACGGGGCTATCACCCTCTATGGCCGGAGTTTCCAATCCGTTTTATTATCAAAGATGCTAAATCTTGCAGGCTCTTCCCATTTCGCTCGCCACTACTTTGGGAATCTCGGTTGATTTCTTTTCCTGTAGCTACTTAGATGTTTCAGTTCGCCACGTTCGCTTTGCAACCCTATGTATTCAGGTTGCAATGACCTTACGGCCGGGTTTCCCCATTCGGAAATCTGCGGATCAATGTGTGTTTGCTCACTCCCCGCAGCTTATCGCAAGCTACTACGTCCTTCATCGCCTGATATCGCCAAGGCATCCACCATGTGCACTTAGTCACTTGTCCCTATAACGTTAGCTTCTGGTGTCTGTTATCGAATCTCTTCAATCCCAGGTTCATCACCAAAAACCGGTTATAGTTCTTTACTACTTATGAGTATTACTTTAGCGTTTGCCGTATCTCAAGGAATTTGATTTTTTCTAAAACTTGTCTTTCGACAGCTTTTTCAAACTCGCTTTTTAATACTATGTTTGTTCGATACAATCACAACCCTTCCATAAATTCGATTAGCTCGTCATTGCTGACTCACCAACCTCTCTTTACAGAAATAATTTTGATTATTTCTACTTTACTTCTTCTAAATTGTTAAAGAACGAGAACTACTTATTACTATGTCTTTCGCTTTGAAAGTACAAACCTAAATCTCTGTGCTCTATTCTTACTATGCACTGACTTACGTTTGCACTGTCGAGATCTTGTGGTGGGTCTGGTTGGGCTCGAACCAACGACCCCCGCGTTATCAACACGGTGCTCTAACCAACTGAGCTACAGACCCGATTCCTATTACTTCTACCAGAATCTTGGTGGAGGATGACGGGATCGAACCGACGACCCCCTGCTTGCAAAGCAGGTGCTCTCCCAGCTGAGCTAATCCCCCTTTTCGGGAACATGATCTCTTACCTGTGTTCTCTGTTCATTATCATTAACAGTCAATAAGTGTGGACACTTAACTACGCGCTACTCTAGAAAGGAGGTGATCCAGCCGCACCTTCCGATACGGCTACCTTGTTACGACTTCACCCCAGTCACGAACCCTGCCGTGGTAATCGCCCTCCTTGCGGTTAAGCTAACTACTTCTGGCAGAACCCGCTCCCATGGTGTGACGGGCGGTGTGTACAAGACCCGGGAACGTATTCACCGCGACATGCTGATCCGCGATTACTAGCGATTCCAACTTCATGTAGTCGAGTTGCAGACTACAATCCGGACTACGATACACTTTCTGGGATTAGCTCCCCCTCGCGGGTTGGCGGCCCTCTGTATGTACCATTGTATGACGTGTGAAGCCCTACCCATAAGGGCCATGAGGACTTGACGTCATCCCCACCTTCCTCCGGTTTGTCACCGGCAGTCTCATTAGAGTGCCCTTTCGTAGCAACTAATGACAAGGGTTGCGCTCGTTGCGGGACTTAACCCAACATCTCACGACACGAGCTGACGACAGCCATGCAGCACCTGTGTAAAGGTTCTCTTTCGAGCACTCCCAAATCTCTTCGGGATTCCTTCCATGTCAAGGGTAGGTAAGGTTTTTCGCGTTGCATCGAATTAATCCACATCATCCACCGCTTGTGCGGGTCCCCGTCAATTCCTTTGAGTTTTAATCTTGCGACCGTACTCCCCAGGCGGTCTACTTCACGCGTTAGCTGCGTTACCAAGTCAATTAAGACCCGACAACTAGTAGACATCGTTTAGGGCGTGGACTACCAGGGTATCTAATCCTGTTTGCTCCCCACGCTTTCGTGCATGAGCGTCAGTGTTATCCCAGGGGGCTGCCTTCGCCATCGGTATTCCTCCACATATCTACGCATTTCACTGCTACACGTGGAATTCTACCCCCCTCTGACACACTCTAGCCTTACAGTCTCCAATGCAGTTCCCAGGTTGAGCCCGGGGATTTCACATCAGACTTATAAAACCGCCTGCGCACGCTTTACGCCCAGTAATTCCGATTAACGCTTGCACCCTACGTATTACCGCGGCTGCTGGCACGTAGTTAGCCGGTGCTTATTCTTCAGGTACCGTCATTAGCATTCCGTATTAGGAAACACCGTTTCTTCCCTGACAAAAGAGCTTTACAACCCGAGGGCCTTCTTCACTCACGCGGCATTGCTGGATCAGGGTTGCCCCCATTGTCCAAAATTCCCCACTGCTGCCTCCCGTAGGAGTCTGGACCGTGTCTCAGTTCCAGTGTGGCTGGTCGTTCTCTCAAACCAGCTACTGATCGTCGCCTTGGTAGGCTTTTACCCTACCAACTAGCTAATCAGATATCGGCCACTCCATGAGCACGAGGTCTTGCGATCCCCCGCTTTCATCCTTAGATCGTATGCGGTATTAGCGTAACTTTCGCTACGTTATCCCCCACTCTAGGGTATGTTCCGATATATTACTCACCCGTTCGCCACTCGCCGCCAGGTTGCCCCGCGCTGCCGTTCGACTTGCATGTGTAAGGCATGCCGCCAGCGTTCAATCTGAGCCAGGATCAAACTCTTCAGTTTAATCTCTGTTTTGTGTTCATTTCTGAACTGTGTCATGTGACTGACACATCGCTCACTCAAAATACTGACAGTTCAATGACTCATCTCTGAATCATCGTCTTGCTTTGTTATTTCTTGTGAACACTTGCTATATTATTTAAGCATTCCATTCAACCTAGATCGAATGGTGCGCTTCACCAAGTGCCCACATTTATTGACTGTTAATTGTTAAAGAACCTAAATCTTTTCTACCTAACCGGACTACTTATTCATCCAGTTTTGCGTCGCAGCGTTGTGTGCGTCAGCAGCAGAGAAACGAGATTATGAAGCACTTATTCGCCGCTGTCAACACCTGCAACTCATTTCGTTTTGTTTCGTTCTTGCGAACTAGCTAAACTGTTGCAAACTATTCACAGCAACCAGATCTTTCCGCAGCTTTTAACTTCTCCGCTCAATCTCCAGCTTTGCTTCATTTCTCACCCGCTCTTCAGCGGGAGGCGAACTATAGCAAACTTCCCCTCCCCTTTGCAAGACCCTGGCGTAAATTATTTAGGCCGTTTATAGAAAGGCAAAATCAATAGGTGCGCTGCGCGCACCTATTGATTTTTTGAGGGGGGCGTATTGCTTCGTAATGCGCTTTACGGATTAGCACCGGGCGACGCTGGGCTCCTGCTTGCGCAGGAGCGACGGGTTCGAGGGCTATCTATATAGCGTTGATTTCGCTGATCGACCGGAACTCATCCTCACCCTAAGCCCTCCACTGCGCCGCTCACAGGCGGCTTGGATTCTGTCGGCGCAAAGCAGGCTTTGTGAAACCCCGACGCCATCTCCTTGAAAGGGAAGGAGTTTTACGGCTTCGCGACATATCTGCATCGCCTCATGGCTGAAAGAATTTATCGGGACAAACAGCCCTCTATATATGTATCCACCAAAAACAAATTCTGCAAAGGCAAACATTCAGAATACCTGATTGATTATTTGCAGAGAAATCAAGTAAGGTTAGGTTTTTCTCACTTTTAATTATTCTCATGTCTGCGAATTCAGAAGGTTCTACCAAGGCGATTTTTTATGCGCTGGGTGCCAATGGCGGTATTGCCCTGGCTAAGTTTGGCGCGGCCATCTTTACGGCATCGGGGGCCATGCTCGCAGAGGCGATCCATTCCACGGCTGACTGTATCAACCAGATCTTCTTGCTGGTGGGTTTGAAGGAGGCCAAGCGGGCACCAGATGCATCTCACCCCATGGGCTATGGGCGTGTCGTTTATTTCTGGGCAATGATGGTGGCTTTGTTGTTGTTCTTTTTGGGTGGTGCGTTTTCTGTTCTGGAGGGCGTGGAGCGCCTGAAACATCCTGAGCCACTGAAGAACCCTATTGTTGCTCTGGTGGTGCTGGGTATTTCTGTCGCCCTGGAAGCCTTTTCACTGTATGGGGCAATGCTGGAGATACGCAAGATAGCCGGTGGCAAGTCTTTCTTTCGCTGGTTCCGCGAGACCCGTCAGTCTGAATTGATGGTGGTGGCGGGTGAAGATATCGCTGCCCTGGCTGGCCTGGCTGTGGCTTTTGTTGCGGTGGTGCTGTCAGTAGTAACCGGCAACCCGATCTGGGATGCGATAGGCTCTATCGTCGTGGGTGTACTCTTGATGGCGGTGGCATTCTTTGTCATCAGGGAAGTCAAGGCCATGATTACCGGTGAGTCTGCTGCGCCAGAAGTCAATGAGGCAATACGTGCTCATATAGAAAGCCATCCGCATGTTGATCACGTCATCAATTTGATTACCTTGCAATGGGGTGAACAGTTGATGATCGCAGTACAGGCAAAAATGCGCCCCCAGGGTTCTGACCAGGCGTTGATTACTGCCATCAATGAAGTGGAAGACGGCATACAAAGCAACTGGCCGCAGGCGAAGTGGTGTTTCTTTGAGCCGGACATCGATAGTACCGACGACTAAGAACATGTTTGCGATCTTACTGCGCGAGCGTGATCGGGCCTCATGCGCTGCTCTTCAACCCGCTGACGCTCGCTCGCTACAGATCGTAAACACGTTCTAAGCAAAACGATCAGTCTGAAATGTGCGGGTCTTATACCCGCACATTATCAACTTCATCAGCAGATCTGAGCAGTGTGTGGATGGCGCGTTCAAACAAGGGCTCGTCTTCAACAAATCGCAGTCTGGCTGTATCCAGCAATTGACACAGGACGCGTATGCTGAGTACCGCAGGGAAGTCCTCCCCTTTGAGACTCAGCACGACATACATCAGATTCGGATCTACCCAGCGCAAACAGGCTTTGGCATTGAGCTTCTCGGTTTTGATATCGATCAGAGCACCGCAGACTATACGCTCAAGATAGGCTGGATTGAGCTCAGGCTCAGCAGGTGCATCAGCAACAATCGCCGTTTCAGTTGGCAGCTCAGGCCTCTGCACTTCCTTGTCCAGCATCCTGGTATGCAAACCCAGTTCCGCGAACACGCCTTGCTGATAAATCTCCCTGGCAAATTCATAATGATGAACTTCGGAATGCTCTATCGTATCTGGTTGATTGGTAAATTGTTCAAAGCGTTCATGCATGGCAGGCAGGCTCAGACCTTGCGGTTTTTTGCTGTCTGCTGCCGGGCGCAGGGCCTGGGCATGGGCTTCTGCCAGCCAGTTCAATAGCTTTTGTTGCCTGGATTTTTCCAGTTCCATCAGGTCCATGCCATGGCGCAGTGTACCCACCATGGTAGGCAGCATGGACGAGAGCAGGTTGCGGTCGTCGTTATCGAGTTTGGGGGAAACACTCCACAACAAGTCCGGTACCAACAGGCGATAACGCCTGGCCAGCAGAGCATCGGTTCTTTCAGCCGCTTCTATCGCCCTGACCCATTCTTTCCTGAGGAAGCTGCGGAACGACATCTCCACATTCACTTTGGGCATGGCCTTGTTGATCGCCACAGCGATGCAGGCGAAGCGCATGAAACGGATCTCGGCTTCACCCAGGGCTTTTACGGTGCGGTGTATGTGCTGGTTATTGGTACGCAATTCACGGGAAATAAAGGTTTCAAACCTGTTCTGTATGCGTGAAAACAATTCTGGTACATCACTGTCATGCCGCATCAGGGTCTTGATGATGCGGGCAATTTCTTCTGTTACGTGGTTATCGACATCACCGATTTGCTGGGCACTATAGGCGATCGAGCAAATCCGGTTCAATAAAAGACGGGCCGGATGTTTGCCATCACTGAGCAGATTTTTTTCTTTCAGGGCCAGTTGCAGGATCAGGAATTGCAGACGTCCCAGGCTGATACGTATATTAAAGGGCACCAGTTCATCACAGAGCATGACTTCAAACAGCATGGCAACCAGGTCTATGCACATCTGTTCTTCAGTATCCTTGGCCAGACTGTACAAGGCGTCCTTGTGTTCGCGTATCAGATTACGGATTTCGCCCTTTTCATCCTTCATGGCTGAACTGTCAGGCACCATGACCTTGTGCATTTGCCCCAGGACCTTTGACAAACCCATGCTCATTTCTGGCGGCAGGGCTTGTGCTTCCACCCTTTGCTTTAACTGGCTTTCTATATTCTGCAGATGCGAGGCGACCAGGGCAGCTGGCACCTGTATAAGATCATTGCTACGCGGGCCTGCCGAAGCTGCTAAACCAGAATGGGCAAATTGGCCAGTGCGTGCCTGAGCACCTGCCTGGGGTGAACTGCTCTGGGGATTCTCCCTGGCAGTAAACGGAATGGCGCCTTCGCTATGTTTATCCCTGTGCTGGCTGACGGGAGAGACTTCGCCAAAAGCCTGTCTCAATACACCACCCAGTGCCCTGTCGCCACTCAGCCAGGCTGGCCCGGCATTGGCGGGGGGACTGCCTGGCGATGGCATGTCAGCATAGGGATTGGGTACTGCCGCCTGCATGCCGCCTGCATGTTGTGCAAGTACGGGAGTCGCGGCAGGCAGTGACAGCGGTTTGCCGCGTACGGTCTGGAATAATTGCTCAAGGCGCACGCCGGGGCTGGCCATGGATGTTTGTTGCGCCGCTGGGAATGCGCCCTGGTTCTGTACCTGGGCCTGTCCCTGACCTGCCTGCGCACCAGGGAACACACCGGCCTGCATGGTGGAGTAAGCACCTTGCCCGCCCCCAGCTCCGGCACCGCCGGGGCCACCTGTACCACCGTAGCCACCTTGCCCGCCAGCGGCCGGGCTGCGAGTCTGCAGTGATTCAGGTGCCTTGCTGATCTTGAGTGCCAGGTTGGCACTGATACCTTGGCGTTCGAGTGCAGAATTGGCCGCTTCATAGATGCCAGCCATGGTGGAGGCAAAGGTTTCACCGAGCTGCTCGATGAGGATGGCTTCGTTTTCTTGCGATAATTTCTGTTCTTCTACCGCCAGGAAAATACAGCGTGCCAGCAAATAAGGCCGGAAGGGGTTTTCCCTCTCGCGTATGTCATCTTGCCCAAACAAGACCGCAATACGTATATTCAAATCCAGCAAGGCTTGTCCTGCCTTGTCGCGGAAATTCTGCGTCATTTCATTAAAGCGCAGCGTGGTCTCGAAGGTGGAAGAATCGAGCAAGGCCAGCTCAGTCGCTTTGCCCAAGGCAGAGGCGGGCCGGAAAGTGCTATAAGCCGTAGTGATACTGCGATCCAGCAATTGCACCAGATGGACAGGCATGGCACGGGAAATGGCATCCCATTTTTCTGGCAGGATGGCACGTGCATTGACAATGCGGCTTTTGTCAGCCGATGAAGTACCGCTGTAATTCGCCTTGGTCAGCAATGCTTCCAAAGCTTCGGGCAGAATGCCGGGTACTGCATGATTAAATGCATGAGTAAATTCAGCGCGAGCACTGGATAAGGACTCGTTTGCGGCCATGTGCACCCTATATCTAGAAAATCACCTTTTAACAATACGCGAAAATGACGGACTCTGCCAGGAAAGTGCCAGGTCAGGCACTTTCGGCGTGGCACTTACTCTGATTCAGGCAAGATCAAAGTTCAGGCTGCCTTCTTTTTCCTGACTACGGCTTTTTTTGCCGGGGCTGCCTTGGCTTTCACTGCAACTGCGGCTTCTGCATCTGGCTCGGCCTTGGCCTTGGATTTGCCAGCAGCCGGGGCCTTGGCCTTGCGCTCTTCAAATTCAAAACTGACCTTGCCATCCTTGCCGCGCACGAGGAAAGCCTTGAACGGGCGGCGGGTACGTTGTGAAATAAAGCCTGGCAACAAGTCTGTCTTGCCATCATTCAACAATTTACCCATTTGCTCAGGCAGTATCTCTTGTTGCAGGATAATACGGCCACTGCGGAAATCGCAAGCCTTGGGTTTGGCCATGGTTTTTTCACAGACATAGGCCAGGCCCATTTCATAAACTCCGCTACCACATTTTGGACAAGGTCCGAGCGAAGTTTGTTCGGAAAAATCGACCGATTCTCCATCTTCACCTTCGTCCTGGTTTTGGCCAAAATCAAATTCCAGCTTCAAATTACTGTGTTCAGTGTCTGGTACGATCTTCAGGATGGCTGCAAATGGGCGTCCCATCTTGGAACGGAAGCCTTGCAGCGGGCCTATTTCACGCTTGGCCAGTAATTCTTCCACTTCAGCCACTTCAAACTGGCGGCTGCCTGGTGTCTTGCTCATCGAGAATTCGCACTTGGTACAGGCGAAACGACGGTAATTCTCTTTGACCACGCCGCCACAGTTGGGGCAAGGTGTATGCAGGGTCGCATAATCACCAGGGATGGTGTCGTTATCGTATTCCTTGGCGCGCTTGACGATGATCTGGGTCATCTGGGCAATTTCGCGCATGAATTCTTCACGGCTGATCTTGCCTTTTTCCATTTGCGACAATTTATATTCCCACTCGCCGGTCAGTTCAGGCGAGGTCAATTCATCGACCCCCAAACCGCGCAGCAAGGTCATCAACTGGAAGGCTTTGGCGGTAGGCATCATTTCACGGCCTTCGCGCAGCAGATACTTCTCGTTCAGCAAACCCTCGATGATGGCAGCACGAGTGGCTGGTGTGCCCAGGCCCTTGCCTGCCATGGCTTCACGCAAGTCACCATCATCGACCAGTTTGCCAGCGCCTTCCATGGCAGACAACAAAGTCGCCTCGCTATAGCGTGCAGGCGGTTTGGTGACCAGGCCATTCGCAGTAATCTGCTCTGTCAGGACCTTCTCACCTTTGGCCACTGGTACCAAGGTGCCCTTGCTTTCGCCGTCTTTTTCTTCCAGGCCATCCTTGCCGTAAATCGCCAGCCAGCCAGCGCTGGTCATGACCTTGCCTTCAGTCTTGAACTGATGGCCAGATACTTCAGTGATACGGGTCGTTACCTGGAATTCTGCCGCCGGGAAGAACACCGCAAGGAAACGGCGCGTTACCAGGTCATACAGCTTTTGCTCAGGTTCAGACAAATTCTTTGGTGCCAGGCCAGTGGGGATAATCGCAAAGTGATCACTGATCTTGGTATTATCAAAGATGCGTTTGTTCGGCTTGACCCAGTTGTTTTTCAATATCTGCGAAGCGAACTGATGATAATTATTGGTCTCAGAGATGGTGCTCAGAGTCTCTTTCACCGTAGGCAGATAATCTTCTGGCAAATGGCGGGAATCAGTACGCGGGTAAGTCAGTACCTTGTGCTTTTCATACAAGGCCTGGGCCAGACCCAGGGTATTCTTGGCAGAAAAGCCGAAACGGGCATTGGCCTCGCGCTGCAAACTGGTCAGGTCAAACAGGGCTGGCGCGATTTGCGTCGCTGGTTTGGATTCTTCGGTGACACTGCCCTGGCGGTTACGGCAGGCGGCCACAATGGATTCGGCAGCGGCCTTGCTCCACAGGCGCTCAGCCTTTTTCTCAGGATCGTGTTCGTCTTTCTTGAACTGGTGGTCTTGCCAGCGGCCTTCATAAATTCCGGCAGCACAGACAAATTCTGCTTTTACTTCCCAATAATCGCGGGAAACAAATTTTTTGATCTTTTCTTCGCGCTCTACCACGATGGACAAGGTTGGCGTCTGCACGCGGCCAACGGTAGTCAGGTAAAAGCCACCTTCCTTGGAATTGAAGGCCGTCATGGCGCGGGTACCATTGATGCCGATCAGCCAGTCTGCCTCGGAACGGCAACGGGCTGCATCGGCCAGAGGCATCATTTCTGCATCGCTGCGCAATTTCTGGAAGCCATCGCGTATCGCACCAGTGGTCATGGATTGCAGCCACAGACGGCTGATTGGCTGCTTGGCCTTGGCATTCTGGGCAATCAGACGGAAAATCAACTCACCTTCGCGGCCCGCGTCACATGCGTTAATCAGGCCAGTGACATCCTTGCGCTTGATCAGCTTGTTCAATACCTTCAGGCGTGATTCAGTCTTGGCAATCGGGTTCAGGGCAAAATGCGGAGGGATCATCGGCAGATGGGTAAAGCTCCATTTGCCACGCTTGACATCGTATTCTTCTGGGACGGTGATTTCCAGCAAATGGCCTACGGCTGACGACAGTACATAATTGTCTGATTCAAAATAATCATCATGCTTGGTGAAGCCACCCAGCGCTTTCGCTATGTCATTAGCGACAGAGGGTTTTTCGGCAATGATGAGCGTTTTTGTCATTTCGGGATTCTCGAATAGTGTAAAGCGTGGTTGCCAATGTCTAATAGGCAACATTTCGCAAAATAAGCGTAAGACTAACCTAAATTTGCGGGGAATGTTAAACGTGATAGACGAAAAACCGCAATCTATGCGCGATTTTTGTCATAAAAATTCCATTTAGGAAATGATTAGTGCAAAAGCCTGCCTGTGTTGTCGTCATCTGACAACAATAACTCATCAAACATCAGCATGTCAGGCTCGGCGCCCTGGCTCCACAGCATCATCAGTACGATGATGCGCAGCTTATCCAGAGGCAGGGGTGATTCATTGACAACTAATGCCCTCTCAATCACGATTTCGCGTTGATTGGCATTCAGCAGCCCGGCAGATTCAAGAAATTGTATAAAACCCAGGGCTGGCGTACCCAGGGCAACAATTTCTTGCTCGGCATAAATCCTGAAGCCCTTGGAAACGGGGGCAGCCGCAGTTGGCTCTGCCGTATTCACGGCCAGACCAGTGAGCCAGCTCAGGGCTTCGGAAATTTCATCCTCAGGAAAGCCAACAGCGGACAATTTTTTAGTCAGCGCGGCCGTGTCAGGACAGGCATCCGGACGGTAATAGGTTTCGTAGAGGTAAACAAGTATATCAAACATACTGCTACTGTAGCCTTTGCAGCGATTTCAAACAAGCCCCTGCCAATTTGTCATCAAATATCAATCAGGCAAGTCGGCGGTAATAGCCACCCGGCAAAGCTTCCAGCTGTCCGCTTAGTTCCAGCGTTAACAACTCTGTCGTCAGACTGGAAATATCTATACCTGTGCGGCTGGCCAGCATATCCATATGGACAGGATCAAAGCTGATTTCTTTTAAAAGGCCAGTCTCAGATGTATCCATGTGCACAGCGACAGGCTTTGCCAGTGTATGCGGTGCAGGTAATGGCACCGACTGCAATTGCAATTCTTCCAATATATCCTGCGCGGATTCCACCAACTTGGCACCTTGACGGATTAACTGATGGCACCCCCTGGACAAAGGTGAGTGGATAGACCCCGGAATGGCAAATACTTCCCGCCCTTGTTCCGCTGCCATACGGGCAGTGATCAGTGAACCGGATTGCGCAGCAGCCTCAACCACCAATACTCCCTTGGCCAAGCCTGAGATGATACGGTTGCGGCGAGGAAAATTAGGCGCCAATGCCGGTGTGCTAAGTGAGTATTCACTGACGACGCAGCCACCTTCTGCAATCAGGTGTGCCAGATTACGGTTGCGTGCAGGGTAAACAATATCGGCACCTGTACCTATGACTGCAATAGTCGAGCCTGGGCCGCGCAAAGCCCCCTGATGAGCGGCGGCATCAATGCCAGCAGCCAGACCGGAGCTGATACACAGACCAGCATTACTTAAAGATTCGGAAAATTGCTCAGCATTGCGTATGCCTTGCACGGTGGCATTACGGCTACCAACAACGGCGACCGTGGCAGCCTCCAGCAAGGCAGCACGGCCTTTGACGTACAACATCAGTGGTGGATCGGGTATTTCCAGCAAGGCACGTGGATACCCTGCGTCCGCCAGTGTCAATATCAGATTACCTGGCTGTTCTTGCCAAGCCAGGGTCTTGTCCAGTTGCTGCTGAAACTCAGGTGGACTGGCCAGCAGGGCCTTGGCCAGTCTTGGTGTGACTACTTCACTGAGGGCGGCATGACTCGCAGCAAAGATCTGCTCAGGCAGACCAAATACAGCGAGCAAACGGCGTGCGGACTCATTGCCAACTCCTGGCGTTTGTTCCAGCCTTAACCAGGCACTTAAATCCTGGTGTACATCCAAACCAAGCGCCATCAGCAAGCGGAATTATCTTGGCGATTTAGCTGAGTCACCCACTTTGACGATATCTTTCACCTGCATGATAAGGCCGTAGGAGACATTATTGAATACACGGAAAATAAACAAATCACCAATAGGTTCATCTGGCAGTTTGACTGATTTATTGGCATCGGTTTTATCCTGTATCACTCTGCCATAGTTATACAAAGTGAGGACAGTACCTATATTCAAGCCATCATTCTTGCCGCGATTGATAGAAACGATCTGGTTCTGACCTGCCGAACCGACACCGCCATAGACGGATACGATACGGGCATCCACGTCTTCTTTAGGTGGATGTGGTACATAATTCAAAATCGGGGAAGGAGGAATAGGCATCAGACGATCACCCACTGCCATCTCTTGTTTTGACCTGACGACAGAGAAAGTATGCACGTCACTCTCGTCATTGCCTTCGCGTTCAAGCTTGACCGTACCGAGGTACACGGCCTCATAGGCGATGATGGCCTTGGTGACGGGGTCGCGCAAAGGCACGCCCGGACGGAAAACCTGGAACGAGGTGCTGCCATCCAGTTCACCCCGGACATAAGCCTGTTCATTCAGACCCAGGTTGACGCGACCTTCCTTGGTGGCAATAATGCGCGGCGCTACTGCCAGGTCATTATCTTCCAGTATCAGGGGCTGGGACAGGAAAGGCTCAATCACGGAAGCAGGGATAGCCGGGATCGCGTTCTCGCCCAGACCCTGAACACGCGATTTTGGATTCCACTTGACTGTTGGCACACCGCCGGGGTTGCCAAGGCGCAAACGGCCATTGACGCGGTCAAAATAAACGATCTGGCCAGGATAAATCCAGTGCGGGTTCTTGATGTCTTCCTGGTTCATGCCCCAGACTACTGGCCAGCACCAGGGGTTTTTCAGGAACATGCTGGAGATTCCCCACAGCGTATCGCCCTTGACGACGACATGCTTGTCCGGCGCTTCTGCCAAGAATTCGCACTTGGTTTTGCTGGCAACAGCTTGAGCCTGTGCGGTGGTTGCCTGTCCACCAGCAGCAAACGCCCCGGTAGAAATCAGGGGAAGACTGACAGCGAAGATGGAAGCGATTGTGCTAAACTTTTTCATGAATAATATCCGATGCAAAATACTGCAATACCGCAAGTGAAGGCGCGCAGGCAGGCGCAATCTTGCAAAACTTGCCAAATTGAATCAAATTCTGCCCATAAATCCTTGAACTAGCAAGAAAAACTGCGCAATAAGCATCAAAGCTTGTTGTGAAAAGTCTTATGACGATACTAAATATACTGCGCTACCCAGATGCGCGCCTCCATAAAGTGGCAAAACCGGTAACACAATTTGATGAACGCCTGAAAACCCTGGTGGCCGATATGGCAGCCACCATGTATGACGCGCCCGGCGTTGGCCTGGCGGCTTCCCAGGTCGATGTACACGAGCAACTGGTGGTCATCGACGTGTCAGAAACCAATGACCAGCTCCAGGTCTTCATTAATCCTGAAATACTCTGGGAAAGCGAAGAACGCAAGGTGTATGACGAAGGCTGCCTGTCGGTACCTGGCATTTATGATGGCGTAGAGCGCCCGGCCGAAGTCAAGGTGCGCGCCCTGGATGCCGATGGCAAGCCTTTTGAAATCCATGCAACCGACTTGCTGGCAGTCTGCATACAGCATGAAATGGATCACCTCAAGGGCAAGGTATTTGTCGAATACCTGTCGCCCATGAAGCGTAACCGTATCAAGACCAAGATGCTCAAAGAAGAACGCGAAGAGCAACGCAGACGGGCTGAACGTTAATGCGCGTCATCTTCGCCGGTACGCCGGAATTCGCGGCCACTGCCTTGCAAGCCATCCATGCGGCCGGTTTTGAAGTACCACTCGTACTGACACAGCCAGACCGGCCAGCTGGCCGCGGCATGCAATTACATGCTTCTGCTGTCAAGCAATTTGCCCTGCTACACGGTATCCCTGTGGCACAGCCACAATCGCTGCGCCTGGATGGCAAGTATCCCGATGTTGCCAAAGAAGCACACGATTTGCTTAATAACACGCCACACGATGTCATGGTAGTGGCGGCCTATGGCCTGATCCTGCCGCTATCGGTATTAAATATACCGCGCCTGGGCTGCCTGAACATCCACGGCTCACTGTTGCCGCGCTGGCGCGGAGCCGCGCCTATCCACAGGGCGATAGAAGCAGGCGACACTGAGACTGGCATCACCATCATGCAAATGGAAGAAGGCCTCGATACTGGCCCCATGTTGCTGAAGCAAAGTATTGCTATTAAAGACACAGATACCACAGGCATCCTGCATGACAAACTGGCTGCCATGGGTGGTGAAATGATTGTTGCTACATTGCAACAACTAGAAGACGGCAAGCTCTCGCCTGTCGTTCAGCCCGAGGCTGGTGTCAACTACGCATCCAAAATCAGCAAGGAAGAAGCTGCACTGGATTTCAGCTTGCCTGCAGAAGTACTTGCAAGAAAGATACGTGCCTTCAACCCTTTTCCCGGCACCCATGCTCAATATGCGGAAACCACCCTGAAAATCTGGGGGGCGAAGCTGTTTGAAACAACTGGTAACCATAAACCTGGGCAAATACTATCGGCGAATGCAGAGCAAGGTGTTATTGTTGCCTGTGGCCAAGGCTCGCTCAGCTTGACCGAATTGCAAAAACCCGGCGGTAAACGACTTTCGGTAGCAGATTTCCTGCAAGGCCATGCTTTAAATGAAGGAAATTTTTTCAGTTAGCTGAAAAAATGAAGCAAAAAAGCTACAACTTTCCTTAATAAACAGTGGTCTGTGCACGATATCTGCGGGAATAGTTCAATTAATGCCTTGATGCAAGCAAAATCTTTGTTGCCTGCGGCTACTTGTTGTATTCTCTTACACTGAATTATTGCCATTTTCGTTTTCGATAACAAAAACTCTGACTAAGACCTAAAAAAAGGTGAGCTCATGAAGAAATTTCTTCCCATTGCCCTGGCAGCCGCGCTGTTGGCAGGTTGTGCAACTCCATACAGTGAAACGCCATTAGCAGGCAATTTCCCGACGACGACGCAAAATAAATTGCAAGCGGCGTCGCACTGGCTCGTCATCGCAAAAGATGTAGCAGAGCAGATCAAACTCGGAACCGACAAGATAGGCGCACCGGTTTATGTCGTACCACCAGAGAAAGACAGCCAGTTCACCCAGGCTTTCTACACGCAGATCATTACTTCCCTGGTCAATCAGGGCGTTGTCGTACGGAAAATCAATGACGGCACAGCACAGGTGATCAATATTGAAACACAGCTGGTACGTTTTTCTCCTGACCGCCATCAAAACAAACGCTTCACCAGCGTGACTGCGATAGGTGCTGGTATTGCTGCCGTGCATGGCCTGGGCATACCGGTCAAGACAGATGCAGTCCTTGGCGGCCTCGCTCTGGCAGGTGCTTATGACTGGACCAGCTGGGTCAATCAGGAATATGCCAGAGGCCGTACGCCTCAGCACGAGTTGATCGTAACGACATCTTTGGTAAAGAATTCACAATATATCGCCCGTCGTACTGACGCGTACTATGTTTCGGATTACGACTGGACGCTTTACAATAAAGACACTGATTTCAACTTCCGTGTCGTTGGGGGCCAATAATGATGAAAAGTGCAGCTCTCGTTATCGCTTCAGCTATTGCACTCAGTGCTTGTGCCAATCTGGGCTTGGGCAATACGCCGCCGCCAGCAGCAGCATCACCAGTACCAACCTGGAAAGATGCTGAATCCAATGAATTCATTC
This sequence comes from Undibacterium sp. KW1, assembly GCF_009937955.1. Taxonomy (NCBI): domain Bacteria; kingdom Pseudomonadati; phylum Pseudomonadota; class Betaproteobacteria; order Burkholderiales; family Oxalobacteraceae; genus Undibacterium; species Undibacterium sp. KW1. The sequence continues at coordinate 6,025,386 of NZ_AP018439.1, forward strand.
CGGCCAACCAGCGTGCAGCAGATGCACTGATCAACAATGCTGGTTTGAAGCTTGATCCTTCGCGTCCATTGATTATTGCTACTCTTGCCAATATCAACTTCCTCGAAGAGTCTTCTACCTTTGGCCGCATCATTGCTGAACAACTTTCGGGTCAGTTCACCCGTCGTGACTACAAAATGGTGGAAATGAAATTCCGCGACAAAGTATTCATGAAACAAAATGTTGGTGAATTGCTGTTGACGCGTGAAATCAAGGATGTAGCGCAAAACCACAGTGCCCAGGCAGTCATCGTCGGTACCTACGCTGAAGGCGACAAACTGGTTTATGTGAACCTGAAACTGGTCAGGCCTAGTGATAATACCGTGATCAGCTCTGTTGATTACGCTATTCCTATGGATAAAAACGTCAAGACTCTGCTGGGTCGCCGTTAATCCGGGCAAGCTTCTTCAAGCATAAAAAAACGACAGCATTGCTGTCGTTTTTTTTATTTCCAGCGCATTGCTGTCAACATGGGGTACCTCATTCTTCCCCCATGGCAAACAGGTCAATACGCGCCGCGCGGCTAATTGCCAGTACGGCAGGGTGGGTCAGCTTGCGCTGTACTGAAATGGCATAAAACTGTTCCCTGATTTCATCCGTCTGCCCCAGCAACTGCAGGTCATACTGGCGCATGATCATGTCGGCAACCACGGTTGGTGCGGCAAAAATCCCTGCCCCGGCCTGGCCAAAGGCGCTCATGAGCGCACTGTCATCAAATTCACCGGCTATGCGTGGATGCAAACCCTGCTGATCAAACCATTGCAGCAAACGGGAGCGCAAGGCCGCATCCTCACCCGGCAATAAAAACGGCGCGGCGTCCAGGTTTGCAGGAAAAGCCTGCGGATATTGCAGCAACAAAGTCCCGGTGGCAAAAAAACTGATGCCGCACTCCCCCAATTGATGGCTATAGCCGCGCACATTGGCACTGGCGGGCATGGGGCGGTCTGACATGACGACATCGAGCTTATGAGTAGCCAGGTCGGCCAGCAAGACTTCCAGCTTGCCCTCACGGCAATTGATGCGCAGGGTTTGCTCCAGCTTCAGGGCGGGTTCGAGCAAGCGGTAAGCCAGAGGCTTGGGCAAAGCGTCGGAGACCCCCACCCTTAACTGTACGGTGCGCGCGGTGGGCCTGTGATGCAAAACTTCTTCCAGTTCCTGTCCCAGTGCAAAGATATCATCGGCATAGCTCAAGACCAGTTGCCCGGCCTCGGTCAGTTCCAGATTGCGCCCGCTCTTGCGGAACAAGGCTTCCCCCTGGATTTCTTCAAACAGGCTCAACTGACCACTGATGGTTTGCGGCGTCAGATGTAATTGCTCACTGGCGCGGGAAATACTGCCAGTCTTGGCAACCATCCAGAAATAATGCAAATGCTTGTAGTTGAGCTTGGACATATGAATTCGTTCTTTATGACAATACATCGATTTTTACGAACATATCTTCAATTATATTCGACTTTTCTTGTTTATCAGCAAGACCTACACTATCTCTACCTTCTGTTGAGAAGGTGCAGCCAATTTGCACATATGCATGGCTTCAACATTTCAGGAGAAAAGCATGAAAATCTTGAGTCGCTCTGCCACAGACGCACAAACCGTCGCCTATAGAGACAGTAATGTCAGCTCTGGCCATAAAGTCTTGCGCAACACTTATATGTTGTTGTCCATGACGCTCTTGTTTTCCGCATTGACTGCGGCAGCAACGGTTGCCTTCAATATTCCCGGCCCTGGCATCTTGCTGACACTGGTCGGCTACTTTGGCCTGCTGTTTGCCACGACTAAACTGCAAAACAGTGGCTGGGGTATTGCCTCGGTATTCGCCCTGACAGGCTTTATGGGTTACACCCTTGGCCCTATCCTGACACGTTACCTGGGCATGCCTGGCGGTACCGGTATCGTCATGACGGCGATGGCCATGACAGGTCTGATCTTCATGGGCTTGTCTGCTTACGTACTGATCAGCAAACGTGATTTCAGTTTCATGGCGGGCTTTTTGATGGTGGGTATGCTGGTGGCTTTTGTAGCCAGCCTGGGCGCGATTTTCTTCCAGATCCCTGCCCTGTCGCTGACAATTTCTGCCGTCATGGTCTTGCTGATGTCGGGCATGATCCTGTTTGAAACCAGCAACATCATTCATGGTGGTGAAACCAATTACATCATGGCGACTGTCAGCCTGTACGTCACCATCTTCAACCTGTTCACCAGCCTCTTGCAGTTGCTGGGCTTTATAGAGAAAGAATAAGAAATGATCCATTCCGTCGCTCAGCCCTGGATGTGGGCAGTATTTATCGCTTTTGTTCTACTCATGCTGGCAATTGACGTGTTGGCCCTCGGTGGGTCGCGCGCCCATAAAGTCAGCGTCAGGGAAGCAGCGGCGTGGTCATTGGTCTGGGTCAGCCTGGCCCTGATATTCGATGTTGGTTTGTGGATTTATTTGTCTGACACGGTAGGCCGGGAAGTGGCGACCGCCAAGGCCATGGAATTCCTGACCGGCTATGTCATAGAAAAGTCCCTGTCGGTAGATAATGTGTTCGTCTTCCTGCTGATCTTTGGTCACTTTGCCGTACCGCCGCAGTATCAGCGCAAGGTCTTGCTGTACGGCGTACTGGGTGCCATCGTCATGCGCATCATCATGATACTGGCTGGCAGCTGGGTGGTTACGCAGTTCTCCTGGGTACTGTATCTGTTCGGTATTTTCTTGCTGGTCACAGGTTTTCGTATGCTGGTCGCGGCTGAAAAGGAACCTGACCTGGAAGCCAACCCGGTCTTGCGCCTGGCAAAAAAACTGCTGCCATTTACAAATGAATTTCACAAAGAAAAATTCACGATCAAGGAAAATGGCAAACGCCTGTTCACGCCACTGTTCCTGGTGCTGATCCTGGTAGAAATATCCGACGTCGTGTTCGCAGTGGATTCAATACCGGCGATTTTCGCGGTGACGACAGACCCGTTCATCGTCTTCACCTCAAACATCTTCGCCATCATGGGCTTGCGTGCACTGTACTTCTTGCTGGCAGACATGGCTGACCGCTTCCACCTGCTGAAGTTTGGCCTGGCATTTGTGTTGATGTTTGTCGGTATCAAGATGCTCATCGTGAAGTGGATGCATGTACCGACCAGTGTTTCACTGATTGTTATTGGCACCCTGCTCGGCAGCTCGATTATTGCCAGCCTGCTCACCAGCCGCAAAAAGGCTGACTGAACACTAAACCACTTCACTTAATTACGATTCCCCTTGGCACATCACAGCAAGACCGTGATGTGCTTTTTTTAGTTCATGGCCATATCGATATGCTGCATTTGCTTTGGCTGGCCGATAATGGCAAGTGATATGTGCTCAGGCGTTTCGGCTAAAGTTGCCAGCTTTGTATCATGGGAGGCAAAGGCTGATGTGAAATTGGTCACAAGATAAGGGTTGGAAGAGCTTTCCACCACCTTCCCATTCATGTCAATCATCACGACTGAAACTGAACCACCGTTTCTTACTATGCTTTGCAAATCAACATTATTGGTCGTACCCAGATCAAAATCAACCGTTGTATCGTAGCTTAAGATGTAGTCATCTTTAGCTACAATTTGGCCATTGATTTCGAGGTAAGCCCGGCAACTGGCATATAAATAACCATTGATCGTTGCGCTAACCAATAAATTAGTATTTGAGTTGTTTAGGCTGTTTGCGACAATATTGCCACCAATAGGTTTCAAGCTAATGTTCGTTGCTGGTGTCCCCTCTTTCGAGACTAAATCCATATATATCTGGTAATCGGAGAATTTGCTGATGACCGTATTCCCTGATGAGCTGGTCAAAGCAAGACTCAGGTTACGATTCGTAAAATAGTCGTCATAGACTCGCCTTCCCAGGGGCTGGTCAAAAATGAAATCAAGCATCGTATCGTTGGCGCCGATGTTGGTAATTTTCGCAATGACGGTCCCATTTTCCATCAAGGCTGCGGAGCCACCCGTATTTTGTCCAGATATCATCGAGAACTGGATTTCACTCATACCGACATAACCAGCGTCAATCGTGGTGAATAACTTTCCTCTAGTTGGCAATGCAGGCGTGTCCAGAATAGAATTCAATGTCGCCTTACTACCAAACTGGTTAGGTCCAAGAGTCGCACTATTAATGCTGTCGACCAGCTTGCCATTCATGTCCACCATCGTGACAGAAACCACACCACCCGCATTGACCAGATTGCGCAATTGCTGGCTAGCCAAACTTGAAAGGCTGAAGTCTACCGATATGTCGTTCGCATTGACGGAAGAGTCGACTGCAACAACTTGTCCGTTGATTTTCAAATAGGCCTTTGAGTTGAGGTATTCCATACCATTGATGCTAGCCTTGACAGTCAGTCCATTGCCATCTGCATAGATATTGATATTGGATGCTGGAGTTCCATCCTTATACTTATATACAGCGGGGATCGAGTAATCAATTTTGCTGGTAGTCACATTACCAGCAGCGTCTGTCAAGACCAGGGTGAGATTTTTATCTTTAAAATGGTCGTTATATACCTGTTTGCCAATTTTGGGGTCAATGACAAAATCCAATACGGTATCTTTACTGCCTATGGATGTAATTTTCCCTATTGCTGTACCGTTGTCCAGCAAGGTTGCACTCCCGCCAGCCATTTGGCCCGGAAGAATGGCGTAACGAATATCCCCAAGAACGAAGTCAACATAACCGCCCCCGGTTGGAACCCACCATGTTTCATAAGTAGCATTCGCAGGAGAAATTGGCGGCGTTGTATCCAGCAGAACGGATAATTGCCCCCCTGCCTTGCCGGTATTTCCAAAAATATCACTGACTCGTACACCTATGTTTTTTAAGCCATCTGGCCCCAGGTTTGCACCACTGGGAATATGGATGACAGCCTTGTGGGTAATCACCTCGTCCATTGTCAAAACATGGGTAATGGGTATAGTGAATGGACTATCACCATTCATCAATTCGATTTGAAAACCAGTAGCGGCTTGCATACCTGTCAAATCAACCAGCACGTCCATGCCGGCTGCTTTTTCCAACATATTGATGCCATTACTTGCTGCAGCAATTTTTACTGCCGCAATTGGTTTCAAAGCAGGTAAAGGCCCGGTACCTGTCACGGTTAAAAGTATGCTGCGCATAAGCTCGAAGGTATAGGGGGAGCTATACAGATTGGCTTTTTCTACCGTGTTCAGGCTGGCCGTGAAGTTGGCTGAGAAATTAAGTTTATTCTGTATCGTGATACCGTCAAGACTGTCAGGCGTCGCGCCATTCAGGATGGCCAATGCTGCCGTACCCATATTGACGGCGCGCGTATCAATTTGGGTTGCCCAGTATGTCAGACCAGCCGCATCTGGTGCCCGGCCAAACAGGTTTTTGTACAAGGCAGTGACAACATCTGCAGTGCTTTTCCCGCCATAAGTTGCTACGTACTCGACTTGCTCACTGAATGACTGGGCCAGCCCGGCAAGAGAAATCTTGTTGCCATCCAATTGCCCTTCCCAGTAAGTTAAACCAGCCACATCGGCTGGACGGTTGAAGTAAGCGATATACAGTTTTTGTATGGTGCTGGCATTGATGCCCATGAGACGGCCTTTTCGACAAAAGATAAAAATACGGAAACGTGCTTGTGTCAGTTCCTGAGTGTGTGGTCTCTGGCTTTGCAAGGCGCGCAAAATCCCTGCCGCTTGGTGAATACGGCCAGAACGGAGGCAACAACGGAGAGCCAGGCTATGAACATCAGCCAGGATAGACAATGGCTTTGCCAAGCAGGTAGGACCAAATCAGCAATACCCTACATCTTGTTACTTACATATTGTAACAACTTTTGAAACAGTTGTAAGTAAGTACTCAGTTTTGATCTGGCGTGTATAAGCCAAGGCTGCGGGCGGCCAGTACGGCCTGGGTGCGGTTGACGACATTCAGTACCCGGAATATCGAGGTCACATGCATTTTCACGGTGATTTCTGCCAGATCCAGGCGCAGGCCTATCTCTTTATTGGACAGGCCCTGGCAAAGCAGGATCAGGGTTTCTTGCTGCCTGGGTGTCAAAGCCAGCAGGGGTTCTTCCTTGTTGGCCTGCTTACCACGCAAAGTGATCCAGGGATTATCCAGCACTTCATTGGCCAGTATCTTGCGCACCACTTCTATCATCAGATCCGTGGAGACCGCTTTGGAAATAAAGGCCTTGGCTCCGGCACGCAGAGCGGCATCGACCTCGCGCCTGTCTTCAGATGCGGAAACCACGACGATAGCAGCGTCTGCATAATGTTTACGTAGCGAACAGATGGCTTCTACCCCATTCATGCCTGGCAGACGCAAATCCAGCAAAATCAGGCGCAAGCTGGTGTGAGTGGCCGACTGTGCCAGGGCCTCTTCTGTAGAAGTGACCGCCGCCACTTGTGCTTCCCCCAGCAGGTGACGCATGAATAGCAGCAAGGCATCACGATAAATCGGGTGGTCTTCAATAATCAGGGCAGAAATTTTCATCTGATTTATTGGCAGGAAGGCAAAAAGTAAACATCGTACACAGGTATTACCTTTAATTAATAGTGCAGACAGAATATTGATGCCGTCACTGCAATTCGGCAAGTAAAAACTGTTAGTTCAGATACGGTGTGGCTTGCAGACACGCTTCAATCAGTCGCCAGCCTTGGCCTCCGTGGTCTTTTTACCATCTCAATTGGCTTTTACCGGGTCGTTTGTATTGACAAAAAACCGACAGCGCCATGACCCGCCATACCCAAGCCCTTGATTTGACGTATAATTTACGCTTTCTTGCGCCGATTTGAGATTCAGATTGCGGGCGCGTAATAAGTGCTGCTAAAAGGACGTCGCCCGATCCGCCTGCACACACAAGCTGATCGGGTTTTGTTTTATTGCGAGTAAACATCATGACTACGACCCTGCCTGTATCTGCCCTCGAAACCCGTTTGCGCGAGATTTTGCAAAAGCGCATCCTGATACTCGATGGTGCCATGGGTACCATGATACAACGCTATAAACTGACGGAAGAAGATTATCGTGGCGAGCGTTTCAAGGACTTTACCGGTCCTGAAACCGTGCGTGAACTCTTCGTCAAGGGTAATAATGAATTGCTGTCGCTGACACAGCCGCATGTCATTGCCGAAATCCATGAGCAATACCTGGCTGCCGGTGCCGACCTCATAGAAACGAATACCTTTGGTGCGACGACCGTCGCACAGGACGATTACCACATGGCGCACCTGGCCTATGAGATGAATGTCGCCTCAGCCAAAATTGCGCGCGCTGCCTGCGATAAATATTCAACGCCGGACAAACCACGCTATGTGGCAGGCGCCCTGGGTCCTACGCCCAAGACCGCATCGATTTCACCAGACGTCAATGATCCAGCGGCACGTAATGTCACCTTCGACCAGCTGGTGGCAGCTTACCTCGAGCAAACCCGTGGCCTGGTGGAAGGCGGTGCCGATGTGCTGCTGGTCGAAACCATTTTCGATACGCTGAACTGTAAAGCAGCGCTGTTTGCCATCGACCAGTTTTTCGAAGAAACCGGCACCCGCCTGCCCATCATGATTTCAGGCACGGTAACCGATGCGTCTGGCCGTATCCTGTCGGGCCAGACGGTACCAGCATTCTGGAATTCGGTGCGCCATGCAAAACCGCTGACCATAGGTCTGAATTGTGCACTTGGCGCTGCCCTGATGCGCCCGTATGCAGAAGAATTGTCGAAGATTGCTGACACCTTTGTCTGTATTTACCCGAATGCCGGTTTGCCCAATCCCATGAGTGACACCGGCTTTGATGAATTGCCAGCCGATACCTCAGCCCTGCTGAAAGAATTTGCCGAAGCCGGTTTTATCAATATCGCCGGTGGCTGCTGCGGTACCACGCCTGACCATATCAAGGCGATTGCCGACATCCTGCAAAGCAAAACCCCACGCGTCATCCCGACTGTACCGGCAGCGATGCGCCTGTCTGGCCTGGAGCCGTTCACGATTGATGAAAGCTCATTGTTCGTCAACGTGGGTGAGCGTACCAATGTCACCGGCTCAAAAGCTTTCGCCCGCCTGATCCTGAATGAACAATACGACGAAGCCCTGGCAGTGGCACGTCAACAGGTAGAAAACGGCGCGCAAGTCATCGATATCAATATGGATGAAGCCATGCTGGATTCGCTAGCGGCGATGACACGCTTCCTGAACCTGATTGCATCTGAACCTGATATCGCCCGTGTGCCTATCATGATCGACTCGTCGAAATGGACAGTCATCGAAGCGGGCTTGAAATGCGTGCAGGGCAAGGCTATCGTCAATTCGATTTCCATGAAAGAAGGCGAAGCAGAATTCCTGCGCCAGGCCACATTGTGCAAGCGTTATGGCGCGGCTGTCATCGTCATGGCCTTTGATGAAAAAGGCCAGGCCGATACCTACGCGCGCAAGGTGGAAATTTGCGAACGTGCTTATCGCCTGCTGGTCGATAAGCTGGATTTTGATCCGCAAGACATTATCTTTGACCCGAATATTTTCGCGGTCGCGACAGGCATAGAAGAACACAATAATTATGCTGTCGACTTTATCGAAGCCACGGCCTGGATACACAAGAACCTGCCCGGTGCCAAGATCAGCGGCGGTGTCTCGAACGTGAGTTTCTCTTTCCGCGGCAATGACCCGGCACGTGAAGCAATACACACGGTATTCCTGTACCACGCCATCAAGGCGGGCATGACCATGGGTATCGTCAACGCCGGTATGGTCGGTGTATATAGCGAGCTTGATGCGGAATTGCGCGAGCGTGTCGAAGACGTGGTGCTGAACCGTCGTGAAGACGCGACTGAGCGCATGATAGAATTTGCCGCCACGCTGAAAGCTGGTGGAAAGAAAGAGGAAGCCACGCTGGAATGGCGCAATGACCCGGTAGAAAAACGCCTGGCCCATGCGATGGTGCACGGCATCACCAACTGGATCGTCGAAGATACGGAAGAAGCCCGCGCTGCCATCATGGCCGACGGTGGCCGCCCTATCCAGGTCATCGAAGGCCCGCTGATGGCGGGCATGAATATCGTCGGTGACCTGTTTGGCCAGGGCAAGATGTTCTTGCCGCAGGTGGTCAAATCTGCCCGCGTCATGAAGCAAGCTGTGGCCCATCTTATCCCCTTCATCGAAGAAGAAAAGAAACGCAGCGGTGACAACAAGCCCAAGGGCAAGATCGTCATCGCTACCGTCAAAGGCGATGTGCATGACATAGGCAAGAACATTGTTACCGTGGTCTTGCAGTGTAATAATTTTGAAGTGGTCAACATGGGCGTGATGGTGCCCTGCTCAGAAATCCTGGCGAAAGCCAAAGCAGAAAATGCCGACATCATAGGCCTGTCCGGGCTGATCACACCTTCGCTGGAAGAAATGGCTTACGTCGCCAAAGAGATGCAGCGCGACCCGCATTTCCGCATGCTTAAAATCCCGCTGCTGATCGGTGGTGCGACTACCAGCCGCGCCCATACTGCGGTCAAGATTGCGCCCAACTATGAAGGGCCTGTCGTGTATGTCGCCGATGCTTCACGCTCAGTGTCGGTTGCACAATCGCTGCTGACACCAGAAAGTCGTGACCAGTACATCGCCGAACTCGGTAGCGATTACGACCGCATCCGTACCCAGCATGCGAATAAAAAAGCCACGCCCATGGTCACGTTGGCGCAGGCACGTGCCAACAAGATGAAAGTGGATTTCACGGGCAGCAATGCGCCGGTCAAACCAAAATTCATAGGCCGTCGCCTGTTCAAGAATATTGATCTGGCGACGATTGCCAATTACATAGACTGGGGCCCGTTCTTCCAGACCTGGGACCTGGCTGGTCCTTTCCCGGCAATATTGACTGATGAAGTCGTCGGCGAGGCTGCAACGAAGGTATTTGCCGAAGGCCAGGCCATGTTGAAGAAAATCATCGAAGGCCGCTGGCTGACGGCGAATGGTGTGGTATCCCTGCTGCCTGCCAATACCGTCAATGATGACGACATAGAAATCTATACCGACGACACCCGCAGCCAGGTGGCGCTGACTTACTACGGCACCCGCCAGCAAACCGAGAAACCCATCATTGATGGCGTACAAAGACCCAACCAGTGCCTGTCAGACTTTATCGCGCCAAAAGACAGCGGTATCAAGGACTATATAGGCATGTTTGCTGTGACCGCTGGCCTGGGCATAGAAAAGTATGAAAAACGCTTTGAAGATGCTCATGATGACTACAGCAGCATCATGCTGAAATCACTGGCCGACCGTCTGGCTGAAGCCTTTGCCGAATACCTGCATGAACGCGTGCGTAAAGACCTGTGGGGTTATGTCGCTGATGAAGCCTTGAGCAATGAAGACCTGATCAAGGAAAACTATAAAGGCATACGCCCTGCTCCCGGCTACCCGGCATGCCCGGAACATACGGTCAAGACCGAGATGTTCAGGCAGATGCAGTGTGAAGAAATCGAGATGTACATTACCGAATCATGGGCCATGATACCGGGCGCGGCAGTATCGGGTTTTTACTTTGCCCACCCTGAATCAAAGTATTTTAGCGTGGGCAAGATTGCCGATGATCAGGTCACCGATATGGCAGCACGCCGTGGCGTGCCCAAGGAGGAAGTAGAACGCTGGCTGGCACCGAATTTGTAAGCGCCCGGGGGACCGGGGTCTGGCCCTGATTCCCTCTAGTGAACTGTAGCCTGCTGCAGGATGCTGTATAAAACTTAGCCCATTTCCCTGACGATGATCGTAGTCAGTTCGCTGGCAACCTCGGGGTCAAAGCCCTCTTCCAGCAAGCGCCACTTGAAACTGTTGCCGAGCTGCGCTTTCTTATAGACGTTCAAACGGTGATCCCGTTTAAATTCCAGTACTTTGATTGCCGCCTGCTGCATGACTTTCTGGCGTTTGGCCACGGTCTTGTCTTGCTTTTTTTTGGCCATTTCCAAGGGTATTTCCTTGATGACAAATTCAGCAAGCTGCAGACCGAACGCTTTTTCTTCTTTTGTACTGAACCAACTAAACATGGCGTGCTTTCTACTTGTATCAAAAATCCAGCCCATCCTCACAATGCCATGATGCCTTATCTGCATGTGTGAGCTGACTTACCAGAGACAGATGTCTTAAATGCCCTGATTATACTGAAACTTTGTCAGGCTTAATAAAAAACAGGGGCCTAGGCCCCTGTTCTTATACTACGTCTTGCACTATTGCAGATTATTTGAATACATAACCTACGTTCAGACGGAATGCACGGCCATAAGCATTGTGCAGGCTGTCGTTGTAACCACTGGTTGTGTAGCTGGAGCTTGGATCATAAGGTGCTTTGGAATCCAGGGCATTCAATACACGCAGACCGATAGTCAGGTCTTTGATACCTTTGTAGGTGTAACCCAGATCCACTGTAGTCCAGCTGGCAACTGCGCATTCAGGTACATAAGTCAGGTATTTCGCAACGCCACCCAGGGATGTCGCTGTGGAAGGCTGGCCAGTACCATAGTGGCAATAAGACACTGGGTAAGTTTCAGCAGCATTGGTGTAACGCATCAGGGATACGCCGCCAGTGAAGTTGATTGCACCATTGACTGTGTGCGCTGCCTTGGTCCAGGAAGAAGACAGGCTTGCACGCAGACGTGGAATGTCGCCAACGCTGGTAGAGAAGTTGGAGATGCCGCCACGTGTACCAACCAGGTTAGTTTCTGGATCACCCGGTTTTTCTGCACGACGGAATTCTATTGTGTAGGAAGTACGGAAACGTGTATCCAGTTTGCCATTGTCGCCGAGGTTATTGCGCAATGCCATTTCGACGTCAACACCACTGACTACTGTACTGCCCTGGTTGACGTAGTTACGCAACAGGGAGATCAGCGGGCCAGAGTTAGGAACGACATTGCCGTTCTTGTCTTTGACAAAGTTGACAGGATTGGTATCACGCACCACTGTGCCTGGATATGCATCTTGATTATTCAGGATCAGCGTGGAAGACAGGGCTGCCACTTCATCTTCCTTACGGATGTTGTAGTAGTCAACCAGGATGTCGAAATCACGTGTAGGCGACAGAACCATGCCCAGCGAGAAGCTGCGTGAAGTTTCTGGCTTCAGGTTAGGATTCTGACGGATCAGGGTAGAAATGCTTCTGGAGCAATCTGTATTGTCTGCGCCTGTCAAAGGTGTCTTACCATCCGGGCAACGGATAGGATCAGCCAGGCCGTTCAGGAAAGTCTGCGTGCCGCCTGCTGTAACCTGTACCAGTGCTGGAGCACGGAAACCTTGTGCATAAGTGGAACGGAAAGCCAGAGAATCATTGACTGTCCATTTTGCACCAATTTTTGGTACGAAATTGGTTTTGAAGCTAGGGTATTTATCGATACGGCCAGCAAAGTCCATTTCGAAGTTTTTCAGGAATGGCGTACGTACTTCAACAAAAGCGGAAGTGACGTTGCGTTGCCCCTGGATAAACTGGTTAGCCAGACCCAGAACCTGACCAGAGCTGGTCAGGTTGTCTGGTGTCAGTGTCATTTTTTCCTGACGGAATTCAACACCGGATGCAAAACCAATAGCGCCGCCTGGCAAGTTGCCGAATTCTGTACTTGCCTTGAAATCAGCCTGGGCGATTTCAGCTACGCCAACACTCTTCAGTGGACGGCTCAGGTTAGGCTGTTTGGCAACATCAGCCAGAGACATGTTCTGGTTAATCAGTTTTTGCACTTCTGGCAGCAACAGGAAGCCATTAGCGATATCTGTACGCTCGGAACGGTTCCACAGAACGCCAGTTTCCCAATCCCAGGTCTTGTAAGTGCCTTTCAGGCCAGATGCGAAACGCAGGGCTTCATTGGTGGTATTGCTGCCACCAGCGACGTTTTCAAAGCGGTAAACCACCGCTGCACGGCTGGTCGGGAAAGGATTGTCAGGATGACCTACCGGCAGAATAGCCTGGAATGGCGTACCTGCGCCAGACAGGGCGAATGCTGTAGATGGTGTGCGGCCATCGATAGTACGTGAACCACCTGTGTAGTCACGGTCAGTTTTGGTGTAGGCTACTTCAGCAAAAGCGGACAGCGTGTCATTGATCTGGTAAATACCACGTGACATCGCGCTGATGTCCTGGCCTGCGCCTTGTACTTCAGCAAAGTCGTCGAGGTTGTAGTTACAGAACTGACGGCCATACAGAGCACTTGTCGTAGCGATATTGTATTGGGAACCACCAGTGATCAAACGGGAAGGATCGCAATTGGTACGGTTAACCACGTTGGCGTCATTGGCAGAGAAAAACGTGTTACTGCCTGGTGTACGTTCACGGTAAAAGAATGGCTGGTTACTCGCGAAGCTGGAGTAAGGCGACAGACGGCTGTTGAGTATGCTGTACAGGTTTTTTTCTACGTCGTTGGCATCCTTGATGGCAACGCGGTCACGCTTGGATACTTCAGCACTGACAGTGATGTTGTAACCGTCTTGTGCGTAGTTACCAAAACCGGCAAAACCACTGATGCTTTTTTTCTTGAACTGGTTGTCGTCATTGGCACCAATGCTGGCATTCATTTGTATGCCTTGGTAATCACTCTTGGTGATGAAGTTGATAACACCGGCGATAGCGTCAGAGCCGTAAACTGCAGATGCACCATCCTTGAAGATCTCTACGCGTTCCAGCATGGACAAAGGAATGCTGTTGATATCGTACAGTGTCGATTGACCTTGATTAGGATTGGCATAAGCCGATGGTGTCATGCGACGGCCATTCAACAAAATCAGCGTGGAGCTGGACCCCAGGCCACGCAGGGATGCTGTCGCTACGCCGCGGGAAAAGCCGCCATCAACTGCATCGAATGCGCTGCCGCTGCCCAGGGCAGGGATAGTGCGCAGCAATTCAGCAACAGATGTTGCACCGCTCTGGCTGATATCTTTTGCCGTCAGAGTCTGAATAGGAGAAGTACCTTCTTTATCAATACGCTTGATATGGGAACCAGTGACTTCAATTTTTTGAATTTTTTCTGCTGGCTCTGTCTGCGCGTGAGCATTGACGAGCATACTGCCAGACAACATTGCCAGTGCCAGCTTGACAGCATAAGCACATTTCTTCTCTTGATAAAACATCCAGAATCTCCTTGGTGGAACATGAACAGGTATAGCCTGCAAAGACGGCAACAATCGCTTAAGTCTCTTGAACTGACTTGAGGTTTCGCGGTCGAACCTAAACGTTGCTTAAACAATGTGCATATCGTCTTGTTTTTACGCGACAGGGTTTTGCAAAAAGCCTGTGGTTTTCCACAGTCCGCGCAACACTAGCAATTCGATACACTTTGTTGCATTTCAGAATGATCCCATTACAATTTCATTACCGTCCAATGAGAATTTCACAAAAACGTATATAATTATCGTTATGATTGATACCTTACCCATAGAAAAGTACTTCGCCCGGCAACTCAAGATCAAGCATCTTCGCCTGCTGGTAGAACTGGCTGACAAGCAGACGGTTGCTCAGGTTGCGGCGACTTTGCATGTCAGCCAGCCGGCTGTTTCCAAGATGCTGGGTGAAATGGAAGAAGGAATAGGTGTCAAATTATTTGAGCGTGCTGGCCGTGGTATAAAACCAACACCCTCGGGCGAATGTCTTATCAGACATGCCAGAGAAGTTTTATTTAATTTACAAAAAGCACATCAGGAGATGCGTTCTCTGGCTACCGGCACCGTCGGCAAAGTCACGGTCGGCATCCTGAGTGTGGTCTCAACCACCATTATTCCCAAGGCCGTCAAGATACTCAAGGCCAGCTGGCCAAACGTCACTTTATGCATCATGGACGGTACAGTCGATCAGCTCTTGCATGAACTGCGCGAAGGCAAGATAGATATGGTCATAGGCCGGGTGTTTTCTGAACGTGCGGCAGAACACCTGCAGGAAGAAGTCTTGTATGACGATCCCCTGGTCATCGTCACCTCCAGCAAGAACCCGCTGGCAAGACGCGATAACCTGACCTGGATGGATTTGAATAACCTGCCCTGGATTTTGTCGGTAGAAGAATCACCGACCCACCAGCGCATGATCAACCTGCTGGCCAAGAACGGTTTGAACAAACCTACCGACGTCATTGAATCGGTATCGCGCTCAGTCAACGTGCCTTTGCTGATGGAGCCACCACGCCTGGGCTTGTTGTCGCTGTCAGCGGCCCGTCAACTGGTGGCGGAAGGTGTCTTGCAAATCCTGCCCCT
Organism: Undibacterium sp. KW1; assembly: GCF_009937955.1. NCBI lineage: Bacteria > Pseudomonadati > Pseudomonadota > Betaproteobacteria > Burkholderiales > Oxalobacteraceae > Undibacterium > Undibacterium sp. KW1. The sequence goes on from NZ_AP018439.1 coordinate 6,040,602, forward strand.
GAACCTGGGCCACCTGCCCAGCCCGGTAGGCATGATATGGAACAAGACCCGGCCTTTGTCACATGCCGCCCTGACCTTCCAGGATTGCATACGCCAAGCTTCGCAATCCTACAAAAACATGCTGGTAGGCTAAGCATGAACATGCTTGGCTGATTTACAATGTGTCCAGTTTCTTCGCCTGGACAGCAAATGCAAACAGATCACTTGTCGTATGGTTCAGATCAGTCGGGGCTGATTTGTGGCTATGTTTTTGCACATGAACAGCCAGGCAAGCTCCTGGACACCAAAGAGGCAGTCGAATGGCTGCAATCGCGGCACAGCAGCCGCGATGATTCTTTCATCTGGCTGCATTTCAATTTATCCAATGTCGCTGCGGAAAAATGGCTGCGCGAACATGCGTCCCTGCCGGACGAGTTTTTCGAAACCCTGCATGAAGGCTCACGTTCTACCCGCATAGAACACGCTGACCATAGCCTGATCGCGGTCGTCAATGATGTCTTGCATGATTTTGCCTTTGAAGCCTCGGACATCGCCACCTTGTGGCTGAATGTCAGCAGCAATGTCATGATCAGCGCCAGGCGCAAACCCCTGAAGTCGGTAGACCGGTTGCGCAATGCGGTGAACCAGGGTGAACATTTCAGCTCACCGACAGAATTACTGACCCATTTATTGCGTGACCAGGCTGATGTGCTGATAGGCATAGTGCGCAATGTCATCAAGAAAATCGATGATATCGAAGATCACCTGCTGGCTGACCGCCTGAATCACAAGCGTGCCAATCTCGGCGAGTTGCGCCGCGTACTGGTGCGCCTGCAAAGATTGCTGGCACCTGAGCCTGCCGCCCTGTTCCGCCTGCTGCAAAGACCACCAGTCTGGGTGGCAGAGCGCGATGTACAGGAGTTGCGGCAATCGACAGAAGAATTTGCCGTGGTCTTGAGCGATATGGCCTCTCTGCAGGAACGCATCAAACTCTTGCAGGAAGAAATTGCTGCCAGCGTCAATGAGCAGAATAACCGCTCGCTGTTCGTGCTGACGATCGTCACCGTACTGGCCCTCCCCATCAATATCATCGCCGGCCTGCTCGGCATGAATGTGGGTGGCGTGCCCTTAGCGCAACATGAAAATGGTTTCTGGATCGTCGTTGCCATCGTGGCGACGTTTACTGCGATTGCCGGTTGGCTGGCATTCAGGAAAAATCGTAACGATTAAAGCTTCGCATCCCTTCCACCAGTATTGCAAGGAAAAGCCATGAGCAAACTGTCATTCAATCAGGGATCGCCACAGTTCATTCAGCTATCAACTTACCAGTCCTACCCTGAAAGCGAAATGCTGGCACGTGCGCAAAGCTTTTACGAGGGCATGAAAAGACGCAAGACCATACGCGAATTTTCTGACCGTCCCGTACCACGCGCAGTCATAGAGACCTGTTTGCTGACAGCAGGTACAGCACCATCAGGTGCCAATCACCAGCCCTGGCATTTTGCCGTGGTCACCGACCCCGCCCTGAAGCACAAGATACGCATAGAGGCAGAGATAGAAGAGCGCGAGTTTTATGACAGACGTGCCCCGCAGGAGTGGAAAGATGCCCTGGCACCACTGGGCACGGACGCGGACAAACCTTTCCTGGAAACTGCCCCTTATCTGATCGCCATCTTTGGGCAAAAAGCCACACTCATGGATGACGGCAGCGCTGTCAAAAATTATTATGTGCCTGAGTCTGTATCGATTGCGACTGGCTTTTTGATTTCAGCCCTGCATCAGGCTGGCCTGGCAACACTGACCCATACCCCCAGCCCCATGGGATTTTTGAACCAGTTGCTGCACAGACCAGACAATGAAAAACCGTATATTTTGCTGGTAGTTGGTTACCCGGCAGAGCATTGCCTGGTGCCGAATATACAAAAGAAGCCACTGGAGCAAATTGCCAGCTTCTTTTAACCCTGTAAGCTGATGTCCATCTGAAGGGATTTCTTATGACTGCCATTTATTCACGCCTGCTGCTGGCCGCTAGTCTGCTTGCCGGCATGATTATCAGCCTGGATACCCATGCCGCTGATGATCATGCAGAACTGGTCAGACAGGTCATGCAAACTGAAGCCGCCTTCGCCAGGACCATGGAAGTACGTGACCACAAGGCTTTCACTGAATTCCTGGCAGATGAAACCATCTTTTTTTCGACCAAAAAAGTCTTGCACGGCAAACAGGAGGTGGCAGCCGCCTGGAAACGCTTTTATGAAGGCCCTGCCGCCCCTTTTTCCTGGGCACCGGAAACAGTAGAAGTGCTGGAATCGGGCAAGCTGGCACTCAGCAGCGGGCCGGTACGTGACCCGCAAGGCAAACTGGTGGCGAGCTTTACTTCCATCTGGCGGCAAGAAAGCCCTGGCGTCTGGCGTATCATTTTCGACAAGGGAAATGATGTCTGTGATTGTGCCAAGCCTTGAACATGGCAAGACCCCTGTTTTTGCATCAAAACCAGCACAATTTGAGCATAAAACCCACATTCAAGCCGGAATTGTAGGCAGACACACAAAAAGGTGATGTAACATGCAGAATAGTGCTGCGCGGAATGCATGCCGCGCCCAGGCAGCATATAGGCTAAAAAACGAGCTCAAGCGTCACATTTCCGGACACCGGTGTCATGACTGATATTCATACACAGTTTATTGAGCTTGGCCAGCTGCGCATAGGCATGTTTGTCTATCTGGACGTGGGCTGGATGGACCATCCCTTCCCGGTTTCGAACTTCAAGATCAGCAATCAGTCGCAAATCGATACCATACGTTCGCTGGGGCTGGAGCGCATACGCTATGCGCCGGACAAGAGCACGCCCGAAGCAAGCAACACTGAGGAACAGCAGCCCGCCCAGCAGGAAATCAAGGCCACCGAAAGTCCGGCGGCCTTTGCCGCCCGGCAAAGAAGGGAATTGCTGGCCAGCCAGCAAGCCAGCCTGCAAGTCTGTGAACGCCAGTTTGCCCATGCGGCGCAAACCTTCAAGCAGGTCACGGACCTGCTCCATTCCAAGCCGTCCCAGGCCAAAGAACTGGCCGAACAATTGATACAAGGTTTCTTGGGCCAGATACTCGGTGAAGATGAGGCAGCAATACGCCTGCTGTCAGAAAAAGCCGGGGAAAAAACCTCGCTGCATTCCATCAATGTGACTGTCATTTCACTCTTGCTGGGACGGGCCCTGCATTTGAGCAAGGCCGAGATGCTGGACCTGGGTGTAGCCACCATCCTGCATGACATAGGCAAGATGGAATTGCCAGACCGCCTGCGCTGGCAGGATGAGCATTTCAATCATGCCGAGCGTGAGCTTTACCACGAGCACGTCGTGCACAGCCTGGCGATGGCGCGCAAGATGGGCTTGTCGGCGAATGTCATGCTGGCCATCGCCCAACATCATGAACATGCTGATGGCACGGGTTACCCCAGCAAGGTACAGGGTGACAAGCTGAGTACCATCAGCCGCATTGTTGCCCTTGTAAATCATTACGATAATCTGTGTAATCCGGCCAACCCGGCATTTGCAGTCACCCCGCATGAAGCCCTGTCGCAGATTTTTACCCAGCACAAGCCGCGCTTTCACGCCCCTACCCTGACCGCCTTCATCCGCATGATGGGCATTTACCCGCCGGGCTCAGTCGTGCAACTGACCGATGAGCGCTATGCCATGGTGGTTTCTGTCAATTCTGCGCGACCCATCAAACCCAAGGTTGTCATCCACAACTCTGCAGTGCCGCGCGAAGAAGCACTGGTCATCAATCTGGAGCATGAAAGCACGCTGTGCATACACCGCAGCTTAAAGCCACTGCAACTGCCTAAGGCGGCTTATGATTATTTGTCACCGCGCAAACGCCTGTGCTATTTCTTTGAACGCGGCCTGGAGGCCGAGGCACGTAGCGAAGACGGGGCAGCCACATGAAAGCCCATCCCTGGCAATCACTGATAGAAGGCTTGCTGGAAGCAGTGATACTGGTCGATCCCATACAGCTACGCATAGTCGCTGCCAACCGGGCCATCCATCAATTGCTGCAAGTCCCGTCTGGCAGCCTGTTTGGCAGGGGTATAGTTGATCTGGCCGCCGCACCTGAAGATGTGTTCTTCTGGGAGGATGTGGCGGCTGGCCTGTCAGAAAACATCCATTCCGAAACCCTGCTGAAACGCGCTGATGGCAGCATAGTCCAGATAGAAAGACGGGTGACCCTGCTCAGGATGGGCCTGGACAGCTCAGTCTATGTGGTCGCCATCAATGACCATTCCAGTCAGCGCCAGGTCGAGAATGAGCTTGAAAAACTGATTGCCGAACTGCGTGCCACACTGGAATCCACGGCAGACGGCATACTGGTCACCGATCTTGATGGCGCCATACGCAGTTACAACCATTTGTTCGCTGAGCTGTGGGGACTGCCGGACGACTTGATGACCCAGCGTAATGACAGAGCCATCTATGCCTGGATGGATAAAAGCATGCTCGATGCCAGGCAGTATGAAGAGCGACTGGGCACCATCACCCGCTCGCCGTTGATGGAAGCGACTGATGTACTGACCCTGCGCTCTGGCAAGATACTGGAGAGAGTGACCTTGCCGCAGTATGCACGGGGACGCCCGATAGGCCGGGTTTATTCTTACCGCGATATCACCCAGCGTCTGGCAGACGAGGCACGCCTGCGCCTTGCCGCCAAGGTATTTGAGTCAAGTACCGATGCAATTTTCATTACCGATGCAGAACAGAAAATAGTCACCACCAACCCCAGTTTCGAGCGCCTCAGCAGTTATACCGAACAGGAAATGCTGGGCAAGACTCCCAGAGAATTTTTTTCCATGGAAGGCAATGCCAGCCAGGTGGAGAACCTGCTCAAGGAGCTGGAAAACCTGGGCTTCTGGGAAGGAGAATTGTGGAACCGCCGCAAGAATGGCAATGCCTATCTGTGCATGATTTCCCTGGTCAGGGTCCCGGATGCCAAGGGTGGTGCGTTGAACTACATAGGCTTTTTCAAGGACAGGACAGAAACCCATACGGCAAAACAAAAGATAGAAGAACTGGCATTTTCTGACGTATTGACAGGCTTGCCCAACCGGCTGCTGCTGGATGAGCGCATACGCCAGGCGATCACGATTTCCAGCCGCAATCATTCGACCTTTTCCCTGCTATTTCTCGACCTTGATCATTTCAAGCAAATCAATGATGCCCTCGGTCATCCCTTTGGCGACCGCGTACTGTTGCAAGTCACTGAGCGTCTGAAGAAATGCATACGCCAGGTGGATACTGCTGCCCGCCTGGGCGGGGATGAATTTGTCTTGCTCCTGCATGAAGCTGATGCCGAAGGTGCAGAGATTTGTGCCAGGAGGGTGCTGGAAGAATTGTCAGCGCCGTTTTCACTCGACAGCATGAATTTCACCGTCACTGCCAGCATAGGCATTGCGCTCTATCCGGCAGACGGACAAAGCATGGCTGACCTGATCAAGAATGCCGACAGTGCCATGTACCATGTCAAGGAACGCGGGCGTTCAGACTTCCGTTTTTACCAGCGCCAGATGAATATCGGCCTGTTGTCACGCATGAAGCTCGACCATGCCATGCGGCAGGCACTGGAACATGAGTTATTCCGCTTGCATTACCAGCCTCAGATAGAGCTGGCTACCGGCAAGTTGCTGGGTGTCGAGGCCTTATTGCGCTGGACAGACAAAGACCTGGGCGAAGTCAGCCCGTCACAATTCATACCGGTGGCCGAAGAATCGGGCGTCATCGTCCCCATAGGTAACTGGGTCATGCAAACGGCGATACGGCAGGCCGCCTTATGGAACCGTGATGGCAAGTCCATGCGGGTGGCGATCAATGTCTCTGCACTGCAATTCCAGCAAACCAATTTTGTCGATAGCATTGCAGCAGCCTTGCAGGAACATAGCTTGCAACCGCAATGCATAGAACTGGAATTGACAGAATCGATACTCATCAAAGATGCCGAAGATGCACTGAGAAAACTGGAAGCCCTGGCAGCCCTTGGCGTCAAACTGGCGATTGACGACTTTGGTACCGGCTATTCCAGCCTCAGCTACCTGAAACGTTTCCCTATCTACAAACTCAAGATAGACCGTTCATTCATTGATGACTTGCCGGGCAATGAAAGTGATATCGCGATAGTCACTGCCATCATCAGCCTGGCCCATGCCCTGAAATTACGCGTGATTGCCGAAGGCGTCGAAACCCGGGAGCAAAGAGATTTTCTGCAGCAACTGCAATGCGAGGAAATGCAGGGCTATCTGTTTGCGCATGCGATGTCGGCACAGGAATTTGAACAACAATATTTGCGCTGAGATTTGCGCTGAAAATAAGCTAAATTGCCGGACACATAGAAAAATGCCGCTAAAAAAATGAGCGGCATTTTTTCATTTGAGCATCAGGGCAAATCAAAGATGCGTTTTCCAATAGCGCGAATCATCGCGAATCTCTGCAATCTGTTCGCTGGTCAGCTCATTGCTGACCAGTTCACGGCTATCCATCGCCATACTGCCAACCTTGACACTGGCTTTCAGCAAATAGCGATAGCCTGTCATCATGTCACGCTCTACCCCATCACCATGCAGGTAGCGCAAGCCCATCTGGAACTGGGCGCTTGACAGGCCCTGCTCGGCCGCCAGCATCTCCCAGTGGGCTGCCTGGACTACATTTTTTTCTACGCCCTCACCTTCCTGCAAAGCCAATGCCAGATGATGTTGGGCACTGGCATTGCCCTGCTGGGCGGCCTGTTGATACCAGAAAACTGCTTCTTCATCGTTTTCTTCTACACCCTTGCCGTTCGCATACATATAACCAAGAGCAAGCTGGGCAGAAGTCAGCCCCTGCAGTGCAGCGCGGCGGAACAGGCGGAAAGCCTGACCCTCATCCGTTTCCACGCCCTCACCGGTCAGGTACATGACACCGAGATTAGCCTGGGCACCGGCATGACCCTGGTCTGCCGCCTGCTCCAGCCAGTAAGCAGCTTCCTGCGCATTTTGCAAGTTATCACTGGGTTCAAGATAGAGCAGGCCCAACATATTCTGTGCCTGGGTGTCCCCTAGCAGGGCCCAGCGCCGGACTTGCATTTCATCATCAAAATCATCATCACCCAAAGCCGAGGCACAGGTCGTCATGATCATGAGCACCATCAGCAGATGCCGCCATTTTTTCATTTTATCCTCACCTGTTTTACTTCATGTACAGAATGCTACGCCTGTCCTGCCTTTTTCGTGTGTCTCGACTGTTGGATTAGGTAACAAAATGTAGCCCCCAGTCAGCAAGTGTAGCCACTCTGAGAGTAAACTATGGGAACAGACAGTTTTCCCACCCGCCATGAAAGCAGATGCCGTGACCTCAGCAAAAAAGCTACGCATAGGATTGATTGCCAACCGATCTCACCAGGACGCCCCCAATTCTGCACTGGTGCAGCTACTACATGGTGGCGGGCCCGCGCTACAGCATCTGCAGGCAGAACTCGTGATAGTCGGACGTACCCTGGATGCCATTATTTCACATGGGTTGCTGGAAAGCTGCCCTGCGGTCGAGCGTTTTCCCTATGGCCGCGAAGGTGGCCTCATGAAACTGGTATCAAGAGTGGTCGATAAAGACCCGGCCAGGGCAGTCGGTGCGGTGATCTACCTGATAGATCCGGTCGATCCTTCTTCGGTTTTCCCGGAAGCCCATGCACTCAAGCGCCAGTGTGTCATACACCGCAAACCTTTTTTGGCGACGCTGGCCAGCGCCAGGGAATGGCTGGAACTCGAAGCCACCGCAAGCGGTGCAGCAACAGACCTCAAACTGAACCCGACTTTTGAATTGCAAAATGAAGGCATCGCCCTGATCGCCCATGATGCGATGAAAGACAGCATGCTGCTCATGGCAGAGAAACACTTTGCGCTGCTCGACAGCTTTGGCCAGCGCTATGCAACCGGCACGACAGGTGGCCTGCTGAACAAGCTGGCACAAAAAATCAAGGGAGAAGAAGCCGGCAAGAATTGGGTCACCCCTTATCTTTCCGGCCCCCTCGGTGGAGACGCACAACTGGCAGAGCTGGTACTCGACAGACAGATACGCCGCATCCTGTTCCTCGAAGACCCGCATGTGGCACGCCAGCATGAAGCGGACATACAGTTACTCGAAAGAGCGGCCCGCACCGTCTGTGACTTTTCACAAGTCATCAGCGAAGTCACTGGCGCAGACCGCTGGCTGACACTACTGACCCAGAGGGTCAGCAGCCAGGCTTAAGCCGCAGTTGCGGTCTGGCTGGAAAGGCGCTTGAGTCTTTCCAGCGTGCTCTCACCTGAAGTATCTGCCTGCGCCACCGATTTGCGGATGGCGTCAATCTCTGCCGCCTGGTCCAGCGGTTTTTGCGCGATATCGGCAACGATGCGCAAACCCGCCGCTTCGTTACTGACTGTCTGTGCGCGGCGTGTCAGGGCATTCAAGGCACTTGAATGGCTGGCCATGCTGGACAGGCTGCTAAGTTGCTCCTGGCGGTCCATGCGCAATTGCTGCAAGTCTTTTTGTGCCTTGGCCGCAGCCAGGCTTTGCAGGGCTTTTTTCGCAGCAGCATCAAAGTCCGCCAGTTGTCTGGAGAAGGCATCGACGATCTTCTGCAATTCATCCATGTATTCTCTGGCATCTGCTTCTTCCTGAATTTCCAGTGGCAGGCGTGCCTTGTTGGCTTCAAGCTCATCACAGAACAGGCTGACGGTTGCTTCAGAAATCTTGCCTGCCGCAAGACGGTCTGCCAGTGTCGCCGAGGCTTTTTCATCGTTCGCAATCAGCTCACGCAGGCGCACCACATCATTATGTTCCTTGTCGAAAGAAGCGCGGGCTGCGGCCAGTTTTTGTGCCGTATCGCGCAAGGCGGCTGCCAGACGATCACGGTCAGCTTCGGTCGCTGTCTCAGGATCAAAATTGGCGATCGCCTCAGATATCTTGTCGCCGAGTGCGCCAAAGTGTTTGGAAATCAAACGTGCGGTCAAGCCCCAGCCATTCATATTGCTCATGGTAATCCTCTCAATGTGTGATGCGGTAATGGTCAAATACAGTATTACGGGTACTACATCAAAACGGTGCTATTGCACCAGCAGCCTTTCCGCTTCCAGGGGTAAGGCAATCATAAAATCAACATGGATGTCGCGCTTGCTGCTGCCATCCTTGCTGCGTAAAATCTCAGTGCTGATCAACAGTAATTCAGACTGCTCACCGGCCTCATTCAAACTCCTGCGGTAAGGCATGAAGACCACATCCTGCTGCAAACCAAGTTTGCCTGCTGCATCATCAATGCGGGTTTCGACACCTTTAAAAGGAGCAACGAATTCCTGCGCCGGGTCACCGGCATCGCGTTCATATTGCAGACTGTCAGCATCAGAAAATACACTGTCAAGGCTGGCCTCATCCCAGCCTATGCTCACCAGTTGCTCGCGCCACAGGCTGTAATTACGGTCACCCAGCCCAGCACCGTTTTCACCGAGAAAGGCTTGCTGGTCTTCGACGGTTTCCGGTATCAGCCTTGTCAGGTGGCTGCAATACAAGAGCTCTTGCAATTCACCGCTGGCATCGCAATACAACTGCAGGAATTTCTCGCCGCCATTGTTACCATCGGCATCGCGGTTCAGGTAATAGCGGTACATCTTGCCGCTGATCGGCAGTTGCATACGGCTGATGGCGACGATGCGGGTCTCCGCTTCATCCGGCATGGCGATCAACGAACCCTGGCTGATGGCGCGTATCAACGGTGTCTTTTGCAGATTGACGACACTGCCTATACGCGCGCCCAGCGGCAGGGAAGCATCCTGCCTGCCACTCTCTGCATGCATGTCATCTGCGACAAGTTCATCCTTGTCGTGCTTGTTGAACAGTTTGCCTACATACTGATATGCATCTTTCCAGGCCATGATATTAATTTCCTCCTAAACTGTAATGAAATGCACTGTCTTGTTTGTTGCGCCTGCTGCGTCTGCTAAGCAGGAATTGCCAGCCTGCCCATGCCAGCGCAGCAAACAGCAAGATGACGAGAACGGTGCGCAGCAATTTAAAATCACCGTTCTCCTGTGCCACTTTGGTCGCTGTTACTGTTGCCGCTGCGTTTTCTGCATCTGAACTGCTCAATGCAGGCGCCTTGTCATCCACTGCGGCAGCGCTGCTTGCGACCTCATCCTTGCTACTGCCTGTCCCTGTATTGGCAATCGGTTCCAGTTGCTGCGACTGACGGTTTTCTGCTGCCTGAGGGTGGCTCATCACACTACCAAGTATCACGCCACCAACGACAGCAGGCAAAATGCCACTACCTCTCTGCGCTACCTGCGGCTGCATCATGACCGGTGCAGATTGCGTCACAGGTGGTGTTGTATATGCTGGCTGGTTGGCAGACTGGTTAGCGGCTTGTTGATTGCCGCTGTTATTAACACCGTTTTTGCCACTGGCACTATTGCCAAAGCCCCGCTGGCTTTGCTGCGCTGTCTGCTGGCGTGCATCCATGCTCTTTTGTGCATTCGCCTGTGCCTGGTTTTTTTCCAGGTCACGGTTCAGTGCAGAATCAGACTTCTTGCTTGTATACGCAGGCTTGCTGGTATTGAAGCTGCCAAATCCTGTCTTTGACGGTGCCGATGGCGCAGGCTTGCTGACACTTCTTTGCGAAGAGAAGCCACCGCGAAAACCGCCGGAAGACCCGGATGAACGCCCGGCAGCATGCGCCAGGCTGGCCGAGAGTGGCAAGACCAGCGCCAGCATGATTGCTATTAATTTGTTATTAAAACTGTTCATGGTTCTCATCTATAGAAATATGGTTAAGCTATCTGTACAATCCCTCAACGCTCAATGGATGTCATCATAGTGAGCAAAAACACAAAGATCATCGGTAATAAATTAGGGAATTCACCATGACACGAAAATATTCAGACATGAACCAGCACGACGCCTTGTACAAGATTGCGCGCGCCTATCCTGGTGGCCTGGAAGCCCTGGCGGGCCGCATGGAAGTCTCGGTGAATGTCTTGCGCAACAAGCTGGCACCGGGCATAGAGTCACACTACCCTTCGTTTGAAGAACTCTCGCTGATCGTTGAGCTCTGTCATGACGCGGGCGTCAAGGATGCCCATCTGCCGCTGCATGCGCTGTTAAGCCGTCATGGCATGGCAGCGTTTGTGATACCTGAGCCTGACCAGGTCAGTGAAGATGATTTGTCGCAAACGGTCTGCCGCGTCATGAGCCGCGTTGGCGATGTGGCAGAGGCAGTATCAACTGCCTTGATCGATGGTGTGATTACGGATGCAGAAGCCGACCTGATAGAAAAAGAATTTCAGAGTGCACTGACCGTGCTGGGTGAATGGCGTGCGCGCATACGCGCACACCATAAACAAAGAGAATCGTGATTTTTCGTGAAGTAAAAAAACTGCTTAATGGAATTTTTTTTCGAGCAAGGCAACTATCCGCGGCCAGCCCATCTTGCGCGCCAGATCCAGTGCTGACTCGCCTTTGGGATTGAGCGCGCCGGGATCAGCACCATGTTTGACCAGCAAACTCACCGGTGCGAGATTACCTGCCAGTGCGTCTCTCTGCAACAGAGTCCAGCCATCTGCATCGACGCTGCGGGCAAATGCCGGTTCGTCCCGCAGACCCTGGTCCATTTTCTCTGCCATGTTTTCACTCATGGGATGTTCAGGCAGATCTTCTGTACTGAGGATAATGGGCTGTTCTTTTTTGCCGAACAAGCCGGATAAAAATCCCTGTTTTTCTTGCGTAGCGGCGGGCACGATCATGACTTCACCGGGCTTGCCAAAATCCAGGCCCCAGGCCTGGTCATGTTCTTCGCGTTCGGCTTTTGACATGTCGCTGCGCATGACATCAATACTGTAACCGCCATATACTTTACCGTTGATGGTGTACATCCAGTCACCGATCTCCGCCAGCGGGACACTGACAGGATCGCCAGCGCCAATGCTGTCCAGCCATTGCGGATTGTTCAACAAGACACCTGAGACGGTGTCGCCATCGAACTGTATTTCATTGATCCACATGTGCTCAACTTCTGGCCCTTCACTATCCGGGTCAGTCGCAAACGCCACTTTGACCGCAGCCAGACCCAGACCGGGAATAATGCGTCGGTACTCCCATGACAGCTCGCGCCAGAAATACTTGAAAGTCTTGCGCGCCTGTTCAGCCGCCGCCTGCATTGCCGAGCTGGCACCTTCAACCATGACTATCTTGTCTTCACTCATGATCTTGACCAGTAAAATAAAAACACTGTAGCGCAAAGCTGGCTGACAATTAAGCATGTGCATGACTTCGTTTCAATTGATACAAGTCCTTACTTTTTATGCATCAGGTGCTTCGCTGGGCATAGCGACATCTGTGGAAATTTGAATAGATGAAATATTTGCCCAGCAGCATTTTCACTCCTGCTTTACAATGTAAGCCTGCCCTATGCCAAGCCGCCAGGCTGCCATCATCATGTCCATAGAACTTACCAGCCAGCGCCCTACCTCCCTTGCGGATTTGTATATTTCATTTACCTTATTGGCATTGCAAGGATTTGGTGGCGTACTCGCGGTTGTACAGCGTGAGCTGGTGGAAAAGAAACGCTGGATGACGATGGAAGAATTCGTCGAAGACTGGGCCGTTGCACAGATTTTGCCGGGGCCGAATGTAGTGAATCTGTCGCTGATGATAGGCCACCGTCATTTCGGTTTTGCCGGTGCCATGACGGCGCTGGCTGGCATGTTGTCAGTCCCCTTGCTGATCGTCGTCATGCTGGCGGTGGTGTATGCGCAATTTTCCCAGTATCCCCAGGTTGTCGGCGCGCTGCGTGGCATGAGTGCGGTGACGGCAGGGCTGATCATTGCGACAGCGCTCAAGCTGGTGCCGGCCCTCAAAAATAATCCTGTTGGCAGGCTTACTGCGCTGATCTTCAGCGCCCTGTGTTTTGCTGGCATCGCTCTCTTGCGCCTGCCGCTGGCCTATGTCTTGTTCACCCTCGGCACCATCACCTGCGCACTGGTTTACCGGAGGCTGAAATAATGCTTGATACTCTGCATGGTGCCCTGCACATCACGATGAACTGGCATGACTGGTTGCAACTGTTCCTGCATTACATGATGCTGTCACTGTTGTCGATAGGCGGAGCGATTTCCACCCTGCCTGACATGCACCGTTACCTGGTGACGCAACAGGGCTGGCTTAGTGACGCACAGTTCAATGCCTCGGTGTCGATTGCCCAGGCTGCACCCGGCCCGAATGTCTTGTTCATTGCGCTCATGGGCTGGAATGTGGGCATGAATGCCGGTGGCATGTGGACAGCATTGATAGGTGTTTTCGTCGCCATGACAGGCATACTCTTGCCCAGCACCACCCTGACTTATGTGGCAGCAAGCTGGGGCCATGCCAACCGTGAACTGCGCAGCGTGCGCGCCTTCAAGCTTGGCATGGCACCGATAGTCATCGGCCTTTTGCTTGCTACCGGCTGGATCATGGCGGCATCGCACGACCAGGCCAGCAGGGACTGGCCTTTATGGCTGATGACCGTAGTCTGCACCGTCGTGGTCTGGCGCACCCGCCTGCATTTGCTATGGCTGCTGGCGGGTGGTGCTGCACTGGGCTGGTTTGGCCTGATCTGAAGACAAAGAAGTTAGAACCTGTTGACAATCTGTAGCGAGCGAGCGTCAGCGGGGTGAAGAGCAGCGCAAAAAGCGGAATGTACTTGTAGTACATGAGCATTTTGAGCAGCGCATGAGGCCCGATCATGCTTGCGCAGTAAGATTGTCAACAGGTTCTCAGACGAAACCAAGGTAGCGCTGACCGGCATCGTAATACTTGAGGTTGGGCAGCAAATCCAGCATGTCCGTATCTGATACACCCAGCCATTTGCCCAGCGTGGCGGCATACTGATCGACCGAAGTGGTCGGCAGCAGGCGCCCCTGCCCTACATCATCATCACTGTCGGTCGCCACCAGCGGTGCGGTACCGTAATAACGCTTGCCGTTGACTGCGCCGCCGAGCATGAAATGCATGCTGCCCCAGCCATGGTCAGAGCCGTCATTATTACCGGTCAGGGTGCGGCCAAAATCAGAAGCAGTGAATGCGGTGACCTTGTTATCGACTTTCAATTCCCTGGTCGCTTCATAAAATGAGTTGAGGGCTTCGGCAACACTGGCCAGCAAACCCGGATGAGTGCTGACCAGGCCATCATGGGTATCAAAGCCACCCATCGAAACAAAAAATACCTGGCGTTTTGCGCCCAGCGCACCTGCACAGGAAATCATGCGCGCCACCATCTTCAATTGCATGGCCAGGTTATTCGCTTCATTGAATGGTGTGTTGATTGCTGGTGCCCCCGCCAGTGAGGTGGTCAGGACATCATTGGCATCTATCGAGCGCTTGCTGACGCGGGTATATTCATTTTCAAACAGATGCGTGCGGGCCTGCGTGACGAGGTTTTGCAAGGCCGTGGAACAAGCCGCAGAACCAAACAGCGGTGCCTGCAAACCTGCGAGTGGCACGGAACCAGTGGTCGAGACCTGGTATTGAACGGCAGTATTGCCAGACAAGTAAACTGCATTGCCGGAGACATTCACGCATGTGAAAGTCGCATTGCCATTTCCCGCCACAAAGCGGTCCCCCATACGCCCACCCCAGCCCGATGTCGCCCCTTCGGCTGCAGATGATTGCCATACCGATTGCTGGTCATTGTGCGAAAACAGCTTGGGCGGCAACATGGCGGTTTTGTTCGTATATTCCAGCTTGGTAGTAGGCCGTATCAGGGTGCCGACATTGAGCATGATGCCCATCTTCCCTGTATTGAAGATAGGCAGCAGCGGTGCCAGCTCAGGTGCCAGCGCATACTGATGGCTGACACCGTTTCTATCGACCGGCACATTCAGGCCCTGCAAGGCAGTCGCATCAAGTTTGTCGCGGCCATAGGCCAGCGTTGGGCGCAGACGCGAATACACGGCGTAGTTGGCGCTGTCGTAAGGCACCAGCGTATTGGCGTAATCATTACCGCCATATAAAAATACACAGACGATGGCTTTGTAATCGTCTGCCGTGGCGGCGGAGGCTTCGGCCATAGCCGCGAGATTCAATGCCCATGGGGTGGCGACGCCGGCGATGGAGAGTGCAGAAGCACGTTGCAAGAATGCGCGGCGTGAGGCATTCATCGTGTTTGAATTTTTCATGATGCTTTCCTGTAGTGATGGCAGCAGATTATTTTTGCAATAGCAAGATTTATTAGGACTTACGCAAAACCGTCCCAGCAAGGCTATCGCTTTGGAAAACATCCCTTGCAGGGGATGTTTGTTTCGCTGGCAGACAACATGTTGTCTGAAACCCCAACTACACCGTAGCGACGAAGACAGTACTTTAGTACGCGGCTCCTAGGAGAGGCGCTGCAACGCAGCTGGGGCGATTTTGCGTATGTCCTCCTCATTTGAGAACGATGAATTCGGGAGCAGCCAGCACCAGAGTCAGCGCCGCATAGATTCTTTGCTTGCGACGGTTGTCATTCCCTTTGGGCATGCTATCGACAGCAGTGCTGAGGTTTTGCAAAGTTGCCGCACTTAACTGCCCGGCTGCCAGCACCAGGTTGATTTCGTCGAGCATGGCTGGCGCGGTGTCTGCCAGCGGCATCAGGCTGCTGTAGTCAGGCACGAGATCACTGATACCGCTACTGATAGCGCGCTGCATGTAATTCACATAGCCAACGACTGAAGATTCATTGGTGATCTGGAACTCGGGCGCGACCAGGCTGGCCGCTGCGATAGCAGTATTGGGCGGCACATAACCGGGACGGAAGTAATTGAACACCGAGGGTGAACGCAAAGGGCTTTGCCCCAGCCTGGTAGCAGGATCACTGGTGTTGCCCAGGTTCCAGACATCATTGATTGCCGTGACATTGTAGGCGCGCGCCCAAGCCAGGAAGCGCAGCATGGGTTCACGCAATTTGCCAAACTGCGGGTCACTGAGATTAGCTGGCTTGCGCGCCTCGTCATCGAGCAAGATGGCTGTCAATACAGCTTTCAGATTGCCTTTCTTGCTGGCTGTGCCGCTGCCATCATCATTGAATACCGTAGCGACCCTGGACACATAAGCGTTTGAGGGATTGCTGGTCACCAGTCTTTGTATGAGCTGGCGGCTGATGAAGGGTGCCACATTGTCATGAGCAAAAATGATGTCGAGTGCGGCACTCAGTGCATCGGCTCCATTGAGCCCTTCGCCTACGGTTTTATCAAGAAAAGTGGAAGGACCGGTTTCATGCCTGACCGGTACCTGTGTCATGGGCCTGTGCAAGAAGTCAGGCTTGTCCGCCTTGCCACCAGCGAGGTCAAAATCCCAGCCTGTGAAGATACGTGCCAGACCTGTGATATCGGTCAGGTCATAGGTTTCTATGTTCTTGCCATCTTGCTGGCGCGGCGTGCCATTGAGCTTGAGTTCCAGCAAACCTATGCTGAACAACTGCATCAGTTCCCGCGCATAGTTTTCATCCGGCATGGCACCGGTTTGCGCATTGTATTTGGCATTGCCACGGAAGGTCAGGTATTGCCCCATAGCAGGACTGGTCGAGACCATTTGCAGCAAGCCGCGGTAATTGCCAAAACAATTTGCTTCCAGCATGTCCAGCCAGGCCGCTGCACCAAATGCCTTCCAGCCACCACCGATGAGGCCATCGATGGAAACCACGATAATTTCTGACAAGGCCAGGGTGAAGCGCTGGCGCAGGGTATCGGGCGAGCTGATCAGTTTGCGCCAGGCGGTAGAATCAAAACCTGCCTGACTGTTGCGGTAGCTGATATCGTTAAAACCCTTGGCTACCAGCCAGTCCCAGCGTGTACCATTGCCAGGCAGGCTCAGTTGTTCATCTATCCAGCCCGCATAACCGAGGGCCTGTACCCTGGCGATCTGGGCGCGGCTGGCACCCATGCTGGCCTGGGCCAGGAAACGCGCCGCCTCAGGGGCAGTAATTGCTGCTGCACTGGGGTCAGGTGCCGGTGCTGGCGGTGCAGCCATTGCTGTATTGCCACCGGTTTCATTTTGCGCCGTCGTATTGCTGCCACCGCAGGCGGCCAGCAAGGCCGTCGATGCCAGTAACGCCGCTGCCTTCAATTCTGCCTGTTGATTGAACGTATCCTGATCCACTGCGGTCTGAGTATTCAAGTCCTCGACGCTTGGCTGGTCTTCCATGTCCTGTCTCCCTAGATTTGGTATGTGATATGAATTGTTCATTCTTGCGACCCAGGCTTGCAGAGTAGGACAGCCATGTAAATTTTTTATTACCTATTTGTAAGCAGTTGTCAGGAGTTAGGCTAATTTTCTATATAGTTTGTTACTTGCAAATGTAAATAGCATTAAAGATTCAAAAACCGGGCGCGTCATTTGTTACACTTTCGTTTTTTATCAGCATGCGCCGGTTTGCCGATTCAGCGACAGACAATCTTTGTTACAGGGAGAGACATAGTTTGAGGTATCCTTGCCACCTTGAAATTCTGCACACCGGTTCATATAGTCCATGAAGTTGAGCATAGAAGCGCCTGAGGATGAAGTTGCCCTGCCGGGCGAGATTCATTTGCATATCCGGTTTCGCCCTGCGAATATGTTCGGCATCTTGCTGGCTTTGCTGGTCCACGGGCTCTTGCTGTACTTCCTGCTGCACATGAATGTGCTCAAGAAGAAGCTTGACAAGGCTGGCTCCAGTGAACCCATGGTCTTTATCATGGACAAGGTGGCGAAAGCCCCCAAACAGGCGACTGCGCCACAAAAGCAAAAAGCTGAATCCAAGCCGGTGCGGGTGCCACCATCCAAAAACGCAATCACCCGGCCCAAGATACCGCCACCGCCAGTAACAGACTCGCCGGTAGCACAACCACCGCCGCCACAAGCCAAAGAGACCCCGCCAGAAATGGACATGATGGCCCTGGCGAATGCTGCGCGTGAACGCCGCCGTGCTGCAGAGCAGGCCGCCGCCCAGGAAAATGACGGTGCGCGTCAGGCAGGCCGCGGCATGACCCCGCAGGAAGTGGCAGAAGCCAATGTCAAACGCAGCATGCAGCAAGCAGCCAACCGTGGTGGTGGCAGCGGTGTGTTTGAACTGGGGACAGTAGGCACGCGGGTAGCCAGCTTCACTTTCCGTGGCTGGAACACCCGTGTGATTGCTTCGAATGGCAAGCAGTCCTTTGAAGTAGATGCCGGCCTTGGTGGTGACGTACGTCTGGCAGTAGTGCGCCGCATGATAGAAATCATACGTATGGAATACAAGGGCGACTTCAACTGGGAATCCCGCCGGCTGGGCCGCGTCATAGTCAAGTCAGCCCGGCCAGAAGATTCTGCCGAACTGGAAAACTTCTTGCTGAAGGAATTTTTCCCTTAATTTCCTTAATGCGGCTGGTGCCCAAGCCAGCCCGCCCGTAACGATTGCCAAGCTTGCACCAGAGCGTGCCGCCAATGTGCAGGTTCTGGTTTTTGCAGCAGAACATCGCTAGCCTGCAGTGCACGTAATTCTACCCAGCCATCATTTGACACCTGATACACACAGCCTGTGTCCAATACCGTGTCCGCCTGCCATGCCAGCCCCTCGACAAATTGCGGCCAGGCGATTAAACGCAGCTTCCCTGTCTTTACAAATAAAGTGCTGCCTGCCGCCAACAGGCAGTACATGCTCTGGTCTTGCCTGATGCTATTGCTATGCATGGTAATGCTCCTGAAAATGATCCAAAAGGAGGTTTGGATACAGGCATCAGGATAGACTTGGCCTGCAGACCTGCACAGGCACAGAAAATACACATCTGTATCGCATCAGACAGCAAATTCATAATCTGTTATTGTATCGTTAGCCCTGAACTGTATCTGTGCAGGCCCTGAGCATCTTTACATCGTCAAGCTATGCAAACCCTACCTCTCTACAGGCAACTGGCCGACCATTATCTGAATGCCATCCGTTGTGGCACGCTCAAGCTCGGTGACCGCATGCCTTCGGTGCGCAAACTCATGCATGTACATGGTGTCAGTCTATCGACGGCCTTGCAGCTCTGTCGCCAGCTGGAAACCGAGGGCTGGCTGGAAGCGCGCCCGCGTTCCGGTTATTTTGTGCGGCAACCACGCCGTGTGCGCCTGATACCGGCGCAGGAGCCAACGATAGGCAAGATCATCGACCCGGCACAATTTGTCGGTATTCATGAAAAAGTGTCTGAAATCATCGCCCAGGGCCAGCGCCAGGTGAAATGCAATCTGGCGCGGGCAACTGGCGGCCCTGCTCTGTACCCGCACCAGCAATTGCGCAGCCTGACCGTCAGCACCTTGCGCCGTTATCCTGAATTGCTGACCAAGGCGATATCGCCGGGTGGCAACCGTGAACTCAAGGCAGCGCTGGCCAAACGTGCGCTTGATTCTGGCATCAGCACCTCGGCTGACCAAGTCATCATCACCAATGGCTGTATCGAAGCCCTGAACCTGGCCTTGCGTGCGGTGGCGCAAGCGGGCGATGTCATCGCCGTCGAATCGCCAACTTTCTATGGCCTATTGCAGGTGCTGGAAAGCCTGGGCATGAAGGCGCTGGAAATACCGACAAGCCCAAGCACCGGCATTTCTGTCGAAGCGCTGGAGCTGGCCATGCAGACCTATGACAATATCAAGGCGGTCGTGGTGGTACCGCATTTGCAAAATCCGCTGGGCAGCATGATGCCTGACCAGCACAAGCAAAAACTGGTGGCACTGTGCGAAAAGCAAGGCATACCGCTGATAGAAGATGACTCATACAGCGCCCTCGCCGATGGCGACAAGATACCAACTGCACTCAAGCAATGGGACCATAGCGGCAACGTAATTTACTGCGCATCAGTACACAAGATACTTGCTCCCGGCATGCGCGTAGGCTGGATACTGGCAGGCCGCTGGCAAGAACGCGTGAACATGCTGAAGTATGCACACACCCGTTATAACGAAGAATTGTCACAGATAGTCACAGCAACTTTTTTGCTGTCATCAGCTTATGACAGGCACCTGCGGAAACTACGTAGCAACCTCGCCGTGCAAAGAGAAAAAATGGCTGAAGCAATTGCCACTTACTTCCCGGAAGGCACGCGCGTGACCATGCCGGCAGGTGGTGTTTCCTTGTGGGTGGAGATGCCAACAGGCACCTCATCGCGCGCTGTTTTTGATGCTGCGCTAGAGGAGAGTATCCTGGTTTCGCCAGGTTTGATGTATTCCAATTCAAATCGTTTTGATCATTTTTTGCGTCTCAATTGCGGCATGCCATATACCCAGGATCTGGATGATGCGATGCGTTTATTAGGTCGCATTATTCAACATCAGGCAACGCATTCTTCTGCATCAAGACAACATATTGCTGCATAAAAATTAGTCACTGTGGAAAGCCACAATTGTGGCTGCCACTGGGATTTTCCATAATGCGTGCACTGAAGGGAAAAAATATCCCTCAACGTGCTCGCCACCGGATTACATGATGTGCGAGACTTTCTACCATCCCAAGGAGACCAAGGATGAAAGCTCAAGCCTTCTACAAATCCCTGTATTTTCAAGTCATCACCGCCATCATTCTGGGTGTGATGCTTGGCCATTTTTATCCTGAATCCGGCGCTGCCATGAAGCCTCTTGGTGACGGTTTCATCAAGCTCATCAAGATGATGATAGCCCCGATTATTTTCTGTACCGTAGTCGTCGGTATCGCCGGCATGGAAGATATGAAAAAAGTCGGCAAGACCGGTGGCATGGCACTGCTGTATTTTGAAGTTGTCAGCACCCTGGCACTGATCATCGGCCTCATCATCGTCAATCTCGTGCAACCTGGTGCTGGCATGCATATCGATGTGCATACGCTCGATACCAAGGGCATCGCTGCCTTTGCCGGTCCTGGCAAAATGCAGACCACGACAGAATTTTTGATGGCCATCATCCCTACTACGTTCACCGATGCTTTTGCCAAGGGTGAGATACTGCAGGTTTTGCTGATCTCTATCTTCTTTGGCTTTGCCCTGCATCGTTTTGGTGGTCGCGGCACGCTGGTATTTGACCTGGTCGAAAAGTTCTCGCACGTGCTGTTTGTCATCGTTGGCTACATCATGAAAGTTGCTCCCATCGGTGCCTTTGGCGCGATGGCTTTCACGATAGGTAAATATGGTGTCGGCTCGCTGGTGCAACTCGGCTTCCTGATGGCGACTTTCTACGCAACCTGCCTGATTTTCATCTTCGGGGTACTTGGTGCTATCGCTAAAGTACATGGTTTCAGCATCTGGAAATTCGTCAAATACATCAAGGAAGAATTACTCATCGTTCTCGGTACTTCTTCTTCAGAATCAGTGTTGCCACGCATGATGGCCAAGCTGGAAAACCTGGGTGTGAAAAAATCCGTGGTTGGCTTGGTGATCCCTACCGGTTACTCTTTCAATCTGGACGGCACGTCTATCTACCTGACCATGGCTGCGGTGTTCATCGCCCAGGCCACAGACACACCGATGACCCTGATGCAGCAAGTCACTTTGCTGGCAGTCCTGTTGCTGACATCCAAAGGCGCGGCAGGTATCACGGGCAGTGGTTTCATCGTACTGGCAGCGACATTGTCTGCGGTTGGCGGCGTACCGGTTGCTGGCCTGGCGCTGATACTCGGCATAGACCGCTTCATGTCTGAAGCACGTGCACTGACGAACCTGATCGGCAACGGTGTCGCCACTGTCGTGGTCGCAAAATGGGGTAATGATGTGGATACCGTCAAGATGCAAAGACGTTTGAATAATGAGACCGTGGAAGAGGCAGAAGACCCAGAACTCTTGATGGATACGGCATCCATGCATACAGCAGTGCGTTAAGCTTAATGCAGGCTGCAGGCTGCAGGCAAAACAAAAAGCGGACCGTGAGTCCGCTTTTTGCATTCCGACTACCACTACTTTTTCAGATGCCGCAGTGCCAGAGTCAGCGCCATCAACTGTATGGTCGCCGCCAAAAAGAAAGGTGCCCCAGCAAGATACTGCCTTTAGGGAAATGACTGACTTGCCCAACGATGGATGTACCTATCAGCGTGGCAAACACGCTCATGATACTGGCCAGCGCTGTCAGCGAACCCATGGCCAGGCCTTGCGAACGCGCATCGACGGCACGTGAAAAAAAGCCTTGCAAGGCAGGCCCGGCAGCAAAGGCCAGCACATTGCACAGTATCAGTACATACATCATCCAGCCCTGGTTCGCCAGGCCATAGCAAGTCAGTGCCAGTGTCGATGAGGCCAGGCCTATCAGGACTGCATTCGCATCCCCCACCCGCTTGATATAAGATCCCAGGAAAACGCCCTGCATGAGTACGCTGGAAACACCAACCATGAACAGTGAAAAACCATTTTGCATGGGTGTCCAGCCAAAGCGCAACTCTGTTGATAAAACCCAGGTGGTTTGCAGCGTGAACTGGGCGAACATGGTCAGGGCATACACCCACACCAGCGCGCCGACGCCACGCAAATGCGCCAGCCCCCGCAAACCGGCAAAGGGATTGGCGGCAGAAATATGAAAGTCCTTGCGGTGATCCGCAGGCAGGGATTCTGGCAGCGAAAAATAGCCATACACCACGTTGCCCAGCGATACAGCGGCAGCCAGATAAAACGGGTAATGGATATGCGCCTCACCCAGCAAGCCGCCAATGACGGGGCCACAGATAAAACCCAGGCCAAACATGGCGCCTATCTTGCCCAGCGCCTTGGCACGGTTTTCCGGGCTGGAGACATCAGCGATATAGGCATTTGCCACGGATAAATTACCTGCGGTAACGCCACCGATAGCACGCACCAGCAGCATCCAGTAAATAGTCGTGACCTGGGTCAGCAAGAGGAAATTCAGGCCCAGGCCAAATACACATATCAGCAAGACCGGGCGGCGGCCATAACGGTCACTAAGTGCGCCTATCATCGGTGCAAAGATGAATTGCATGACGCCATAAATGGCGACTATCGCGCCATACCAGTAAGCCTGGCTGTCTGCCTGCAAGGTATAACTCGCCACCAGCCGTGGCAAGACCGGGATGATGAGACCTATGCCAAGGATGTCGAGGAATACCGTGATCAATACAAAACGTACATTGGTCGGCAGCGGCTTGGCAGCATCTGCCTGTTCAGAACTTGTCATACAAGACATCCTTTTAGCGAAATCTTCAAAGCCTAATAGTATATGATTACTATTAAGTACATTCGCATAGAGGCCATTATGGCTTTGTTTGATCATTTCCTTATCATTGCCTTGCTGGTCGCCATCAGCGCCTTTTTTTCCATGTCAGAGATTTCGCTGGCGGCTGCGCGCAAGGTCAAATTGCAGATACTGCATGCCGAGGGCGAGCAACGTGCAGGCAAGGTACTGGCCTTGCAGCAAGAGCCTGGGCATTTTTTCACAGTGGTACAAATCGCCCTGAATGCGGTGGCCATACTAGGCGGTATCCTCGGTGAACAGGCTTTGACGCCGTATATCCAGAAAGCCCTGGTCGCTGTGTTTGGTCTGGTGAGCTGGGTAGAAACAGTCAGCTTCGTGACATCCTTTTTATTCGTGACCTCGATCTTCATTTTGTTTGCTGACCTGCTGCCGAAGAAGATCGCCATGATTTCGCCAGAAACCGTGGCCATGCTGGTCGTCAGCCCCATACTCTTGTGCGTGCGCCTGTTCAAACCCCTGGTCTGGGTCTTCAATGGACTGGCCAACCTGCTCCTGCGGCTGTTCAATTTGCCAACGACACGTAATGAACAAATCACTTCTGATGAAATTTATGCGATGTTTGATGCAGGTGCCGAAGCCGGGGTAGTGCTGGAAAGCGAGCATCACATGATAGGTAATGTGTTCGAGCTGGAAAGCCGCACCGTGCCATCAGCCATGTCGCAACGCGACAGCATCGTGTATTTCACCCTGCAGGACAGCGATGTGGTGATACGCCAGAAGATCGCCGAGCACCCGCATACCAAGTTCCTGGTATGTGATGGCAATATCGACAATGTGGTCGGCTATGTCGAGTCCAAGGATATCTTGAAGCGCGTGCTGACCAACCAGGCATTTACCAAGGTACAGGAGTTGTCGATACGCACAGCCCTGGCCGTGCCTGATTCGCTGACCCTGTCTGAAATGCTGGAGCAATTCAAGGGCACGCGCGAAGACTTTGCCGTCATCTTCAATGAATATGCGCTGGTCGTAGGTGTCATCACCCTCAATGATGTGCTGAGTACTCTGATGGGCAACCTGGTTCACCCTTTCCTCGAAGACCAGATCGTCCAGCGTGATGCCAATTCCTGGCTGATTGACGGTGCGACAACAATCGAGGATGTCTGCCGTGCGCTCGACATCGATAGCTTGCCTGAGCAGGGAAGCTATGAGACCATTGCCGGTTTCATGATGACGATGCTGAAAAGGATACCCAAGCGCACTGATTTTGTCATGCTGGGGACTTACAAGTTCGAAGTCGTCGATATTGACCACTACCGCATAGATCAATTGCTGGTCGTCAGACTCGATGATGCGGCCGATACCAGCAAATCACCATAATTATTACTGTTTTGCCATCTGGTTTCTTCAGCATCAGGTCTTAACCCATTTTTATCACCTTCGACAGCAGCTTCAGCAAAGCTGCTGGCTTACCCGTTTTTATCAGGATTTTCATGTCGCACGCTTGTGGAGTAGATTTTGGCACCTCGAATTCAACTGTTGGCTGGCACAGGCCGGGCCAGCCTGCGCTGTTAGCGCTGGAAGAGGACAAAGTCACGCTGCCATCGGTAGTATTTTTTGATGTCGAGGATGACCAGGTCAGTTATGGACGGGCGGCACTCGGCAATTACCTGGCTGGCCATGAAGGCCGCCTGATGCGCTCAATGAAGAGCTTGCTGGGCACCAGCCTCATGGATGGCCAGACTGAAGTACAGGGCAAGGCCGTGTCTTTTCGCCATTTGCTGGCGCAATTTATCCGTGAACTCAAAGTACGCGCAGAAAAATCTGCAGGCACACAATTCACCCAGGCTGTCATGGGCCGCCCTGTGCATTTTATCGATGATGACAGCAAGGCCGACAAACTGGCACAAGACACCTTGGAAGAAATTGCCCGTGCTGCCGGTTACAAGGAAGTGCAATTCCAGTATGAACCGATTGCTGCCGCCTTTGATTATGAATCACGCATCAATAAGGAAGAACTGGTACTGATTGCCGACATAGGCGGTGGTACCTCAGACTTTTCACTGGTGCGCCTGGCACCGCAACGTGCTCATAAAATAGACAGGAAAGACGATATCCTCGCCAATGGCGGTGTGCACATAGGTGGTACAGACTTTGACAAATACCTGAGTCTGAACCATGTCATGCCGCTGCTGGGCCTGGGTGGCCGCCTCGGTAGCCAGATCGAAGTACCTTCGAGTTATTATTTCAACCTGGCGACCTGGCACACGATTAACCTGACGTATACCCAAAAAGTCTGGCGTGAATTGCAAGAAGTTTATCGTGATATCAATACGCCGGAATTGCGCCTGCGCTTTGAACGCCTGCTGAAGCTGGTCGAAGAACGCGATGGTCACTGGCTGGCCATCAAGTCAGAAGAAGCCAAGATTTTATTATCAG
This sequence comes from Undibacterium sp. KW1, assembly GCF_009937955.1. NCBI lineage: Bacteria > Pseudomonadati > Pseudomonadota > Betaproteobacteria > Burkholderiales > Oxalobacteraceae > Undibacterium > Undibacterium sp. KW1. The sequence continues at coordinate 6,066,166 of NZ_AP018439.1, forward strand.
ATCAACAAGGGATAGACTTGCCACTGGAACGTTTGCGCAGCAAACAAGCAAGCCCCGTCTGCCATCTGGTACTGGACCAGCAAGGTTTGCAAGCCTCGATTGCCCACCTGACCAGCAATATCGGTGACACCGTCAATACCGTACTGAACATGGCAAACCTGAAACCGGAACAGGTAGATACTGTGTTTTTCACCGGTGGCTCCAGCGGTGTACGCGGCTTACGCCAGCAAATCGCCAGCATCGTACCGAATGCTACGAAGGTCGAAGGTGATCTTTTTGGCAGCATAGGATCTGGCCTGGGCCTGGATGCCGCCCGCCGCTTTGCATGAAAATTGCCCTTGCAAGGTCGGCGTCAGCTTCGACAAATATATTTCACTTAAAGTCACAATATCGGTGAGCCACGGCTGCGCCCAGCGACAAAACTTAAACTATACTTGTCGCATCAATTAGCAGGCTTTTCTACCCGGAGAAGGCATGTCGAACGAACAAGACGATGATGATGAGCTGTTCCTGGTTGAGGATGCGGAAGAAGAAGCCGCAACTCAGCAAGCTGGGCGCAGCTGGAAAATCGCTATCGTCGATGATGATGAAGACGTACACCGCACCACCTGCTTTGCACTGCAATATGTGCATATCCTGAACCGCCCCCTGGAATTCATCCATACTTACTCCAAGAGTGAAACCCGCAGGGTATTCGCCACTGAAAGCGATATCGCCGTGGTATTGCTTGATGTGGTCATGGAAACCGAGCATGCAGGGCTGGAACTGGTCAGCTTTATCCGCGATGAACTGGGCTGGAGCGATACCCGCATCATCCTGCGTACCGGCCAACCCGGTTATGCGCCGGAAGAAGAAGCCATACGCGACTATGACATCAATGACTATAAAACCAAGAATGAGCTGACCCGCAAAAAGCTGCTGACATCTTTGACGGCAGCCGTACGCTCGTATGAACAGATACGTACCATTGATGCCAGCAGGCGCGGCCTGCATCAGATCATCAGCTCCAGCGCCGCCTTCACTTTCGAGCATGGCATACAGTCCTTTGCCAGCGGCGTGATTACCCAGATCGCCGCCTTGTGTGGCGTACCACCTGAAGGTCTGTTGTGCGCCCAGGGTGAGCTCAATGAGCTTGACGAAGAAATCCCTGAGACCTTCAACGTCATCGCTTCTGCCGGGCATTACAGCAACCTGATGAATTGTCCGATTGATGATATCCACAATGCCCGCGTGCGCGACGCCTTGCGGCATGTGTTGACAAACCGAGAGTCATTATTCACCGATCACAGCATGACGCTGTATTTTTCTGGCCGTGGCAACCGCCCTCTGGCTGCCTTTATCGACTTGCCGTTTTCACTGTCAGAAATCAACCAGCATTTACTCGAAGTATTTTGTTCCAATCTAGGCGTTTGCCTTGATAACCTGAGCCTGGTCAACCAGCTCAAGAACCATGCTTACCGCGACCAGTTGCTGAAATTACCTAACCGCCTGAAGTTCATTGAGCAGATCAGTGCTACCCTGGCCAATGAACTGCCGGGGCAAATGGTGGCGCTCATGGACATTGATGATTTTGCCGAAATCAATGATGTACTCGGTCACCATTATGGCGACCTGATACTCAAGGCCGTGGCCGACAGACTGCGTGAAAAGCTCGGTGCCCCCATCTTCCTGGCGCGCATTTCTGGTGATGTATTTGGTCTGCTCGGCAGCAGGGAATTGCTTGAACCGGAAACCCTGAAGCTGATGTTTGTACAGCCATTCACGATAGCAGAAACTGCCCATGCAGTATCGATGTCGATAGGCATGGTAGCACTCGAAGGTTATATCGGTGATGGTGCCGAACCGCTGAAAGATGCGAGTATCGCCTTGAAGCGTACCAAGATACACCAGCGCGGCAGTTGCACCTTGTTTACCCGCTCGATGGGTATAGAAATACGCGAACGCGCCACCCTGATGCAGCATTTGCACAAGGCCTTTGATGCCGAGCGCCTGTTCCTCATGTATCAGCCGCAAATCGATCTGGAGACTGGCAAATTCACCGGGCTGGAAGCACTGATACGCTGGCGCAATGATGATGGCGTGCTGATACCACCGAATGATTTTATTCCGCTCGCAGAATATTCCGGCCTCATCATCAGCCTCGGTGCCTGGGTATTGCGTACCGCCTGTTTCATGATGGTCAGGCTGCAAAAGGCCGGGATTGCGCCGCAACGCATGGGAGTGAATGTCTCGGTCGTGCAATTCCGCCAGGACGAATTTATCGCCATCGTTGAGTCAGCATTGAAGGATACTGGCTTGCAGCCAGAAAACCTGGAACTGGAAATTACGGAATCAGTCACGATGGCCAGCGCCATCCTGTTTGAAAGCAAACTCGCCAGTTTGAAAAAACTGGGCATCAAAATTGCCATTGACGATTTTGGCACCGGCTTTTCTTCGCTGAGTTACCTGGACAAATTACCGGTCGACAGGCTGAAGATAGACCGCGCCTTCGTCAACCAGATCGACACGCCCGAAGGGCCGCGTATCGCCGAACTGATTACCCAGCTAGGTAAGAAACTCGGCCTGCAAGTGATTGCAGAAGGGGTGGAGCATGAGGCTCACTGGAAGACATTGGCAGCGATGGGTTGCCATGAAGGACAGGGCTTTTACATAGGCCGCCCTATGCTGGAAGAAAATCTCATCAGCTGGATCAATCTCAGAAAATAAAAGGCTGTCACAAAACGGGCAAGATGCTTCACTCCCCGTCTCGCAACAGCCTTCTATCACAACATGTTAGCCAGATACTGCATACGGCATCTGGCTGCATCTGGCTTTTTTACAGCTTACTTCTTGTCCATCATTGCCGGACGATCGCCCATTTTATGCTCAGGGCCATGTTCACCCATGGACTTACCCATGCGTTCACGCATATGCGATGCCATACGGCGGTGGCTTTCATCAAAAATCTTTTGCTGCTCAGGTGTCAGCACGGCATAGAAAGTTTTCAGGGCGGTCAGGCGCGTTTGCATTTTCGCCAGATGCTCTTTCATTTTTTCCAGGCCTTTTTCCATACGCTCTGGCGTCGTCAGTTTTTCCATTTCCTTGCGGTCAGGACGGGCTGGCATGGTGCCTGGATTCATGGCATCAATGAAGGTTTTCCAGGCTGGTTCTTGCGCAGCAGTGATCTTCAATTTGTCATGCAGTTCAGCCTGGTGCTTGGCCATGCGCTCTTTCATTTTTTCTGCCCATTTGGCAGGATCACCAGGTGGCTGGCCATGGCCAGCATGGGCAGAGGCAGGAGCCGGTGCAGAAGATTGCGCCAGGGCGCTGCCTGCACTGACAACACCGAGACTGATTACTGCCAGAGCCATGCAGAATTTTCTTTGTAAGGTTTTCATATTTTTTCTCTTTCTGAACACTAGAACAAGCTCACACATCTGCTACATGCATTCCACAAAATGGTGGGCTAACCTGGCTGATTGCTTTTTTTGGACTTTCATCAAGCCCCGTATTGCTGTCTCAGACATGGGTCGTATCTTGCAGCAGGCTTGTAACGTCGAAATGTCCGTCTGCTCTCGCTTTGTATCGACGTGTAACAGTAGAGAATGATAAGGTGGTATGTTACGGTTTAAGATAACAAGACGATACAAAATCAGAGTTTTTATAGACTGGATCGGGCTCATAATGAAGAACATGGACACACCAAATAAAATTCTCATCGTTGATGATGATCGCGACATCCGCAACTTGTTGGCTGATTATCTGGATAATAATGGCTATAGCACCATCATGGCTGCCGAAGGCAATGCCATGTGGGCTGCGCTGCAAAATCACCAGGTTGATCTGGTCGTACTGGACCTGAACCTGCCCGGTGACGATGGCCTGACGCTCTGTCGCACGCTGCGCAGCAAATCGACTTTGCCGGTCATCATGCTGACTGCGCGTGGCGAGCCGCTGGACCGCATCCTGGGCCTGGAGATGGGCGCAGATGATTACCTGCCCAAGCCTTTTGAGCCACGCGAATTGCTGGCCCGCATACGCAGCGTATTGCGCCGCACCCAGACCAATGCCAACACACATTCTGGTGAGGCCTTGCAAAAACTTAAATTTGCGGGCTGGACCCTGGACCTAACGGCACGCCACCTGATCAGCCCTGACGGCATGGTGGTGTCCTTGTCGGGTGCAGAATTCCGCATGCTGAATATCTTCCTCGAGCACCCCAACCGCGTACTGAACCGTGACCAGTTGCTGAACATGACGCATGGCCGCGATGCCGACCCGTTTGACCGCTCCATTGATATTCAGATCAGCCGCTTGCGGCAAAAACTGCGCGAAGATGCGCGTTCACCTCAGATTATCAAAACCGTCAGGAACGGTGGCTATGTACTGGCCGTGACTGTCGTCGTGGAGCAAGATGCATGAAAATCCTATCGTCGATGTGGGGCAGAGTATTTGCCATCCTGCTGTTAGGCGTCATCGCATCGGCGGTACTGACCTGGTCACTGGCTTTTGGCGAAAGACAGAAAACCATATCGCAATACCGGGATTCTCATGCCGTTGAGCGGGCTGAACAACTGGTGCTGGCGCTCGATGCCCTGCCAGCAGAGAACCGCGAAAAATTCCTGGCGACAGCACCGCGCCTGGGTTTGAAAGTAGCTACCCTGCCTGCCGAAACCACCGACCAGGCCCCCCGTTCAGAATATGCCGCTGCCGTCAGCGAGAGACTGGGCAAGACTTTTCGTGTGATGTCATTGGCACAGGACCCGGCATCCTGCCCGCGCAACCCGCAAAACATACAGACCAACCGCCTGCCCTGCGAGGCTTTGGGCATCACCCTGCATGATGGCACTGCCCTGCGCCTGACGGTCTTGCCACCGCGCAACCCCGCACCACCATTGCGCCCTGACTTTTTGCAATACCTGTTCCTGTTCCTGGCCAGCATCGCTGTACTGGCTTTCCTGATCGCCCGCATGACCATGCGCCCCTTGCGGCAAATGGCGCAGGCTGCCACCGCACTGGGCCAGGATATCAACCGCCCGCCCCTGCCGGAAAAAGGCGCGACAGAAATTTTGCAGGCCACCCGTGCCTTCAATGCCATGCAGGCCAGGATACGCCAGCATATTGCCCAGCGCACCCACATGCTGGCGGCCATTACCCATGACCTGCAAACCCCGCTGACGCGCCTGCGCCTGCGCCTGGAAAAGGTCAGGGATGAAGAATTGCGCGACAAGCTCATTGAAGATTTGTCCGGCATGCAAATGATGATACGCGAAGGCCTGGACCTGGCGCGCAGCATGGACAGTAATGAAGCCCTGAAACCACTGGACCTCGATTCCCTGCTAGACAGCGTCTGCGCCGACGCCGCTGATGCCGGACAGAATGTCAGCTTTGAAGGCAAACCCGGTTTGACCGTCATGGCCAGGCCACAGGCCCTGCGCCGCTGCCTGACCAATCTCATCGACAATGCCGTCAAATATGGTCAGTATGCGACGGTCAGCCTGGTGTCGGGCAAGGACGCCGCCAAGGATGTCTTGCATGTGCTGATACGTGACGGTGGTCATGGCATACCGCCCGAATTTCAAAGCAAGGTGTTTGAACCCTTCTTTCGTATGGAAACTTCGCGCTCGCGGGAGTCTGGCGGCACTGGCCTGGGCCTGACAATAGCGCAGAATATCGCCCAGCAACATGGCGGTAAATTGCAGTTAAGCAATCTGCCCGAAGGTGGCCTGGAAGTGCGCCTGACCCTGCCCCTGCAAACGGCCTGAGTCCTTTTTCCGTTTTCCCCCTCACTGCCCGCAGGCTATGCCAGCCCTGCCGGGCAGTGATGCAGCCTGTTTTGCACAACTCTGCACGATACTGAGCTGCTGTTGTCATCAGCAATATTCAAAAAGTCTGCCACCCCCTGTCCAGGCAAGCCCGCGTCCCTGTAAAATCCGGGGAAAACCTGAGGACTTGCCCATGATTAATCTACAACTAAGTGATGTCAGTCACATCATACAACTCTCTATCGCCCCGGTATTCCTGCTGACCGGCGTCGGTACCACGCTCTCTGTGCTGACCAGCCGCCTGGCACGCATCATAGACCGTTCCAGAGTAGTGGAAGACCTGTTGCACGGCGAGAACAGCCCCGCCGTCAGCCCTCCCGGCGTCGAAGAAGAATTACATGAACTGTATGAGCGTTCGCACCTGATCAACCGCGCCATCACCCTCAGCACCTCTTGTGGTCTGCTGATCTGTTTGGTGATTGCTACCCTGTTCATGGGGGATGCGACCAGCCTGAACCTCGACAAGCTGATCGCCTCGCTGTTTGTAGGTGGGGTGTTTTCCCTGATAGGCAGCTTCATTTATTTCATGCGCGAGATTTTTGTAGCGACCAAGACCCTGACGCGCCAGCGCAAACTGGGCAGACGCAAAATCATAGAACGCGAATAAATCCGTGCATCCAGCAAAAAGCCCCGTTATCTTGTGATACGGGGCTTTTTGCTGGCTGGCTGCTTTATTCCAGGCCGTTATTTCAAGACCTTATTTCAAGCTGTTATTTCAGGATATTACTTAGCTACCGCCGGTGCCTGTACCGTAACAATGACATCAATCGAAGCAGTACCTGGATTGGCCACCGTAATTGGCTGGTAACTGCCCGTAGCACGGAAAATCAGGGTACCCGGTGTGGCTGGCGCGATGAACCCGGCATTGCTGGTACCTGCACCAGCTAATGCAACAGTAGGTCCGGCAATCTGCGTCCAGCTGTAATAGATGATATTGCTGGTGTTCGAGGGTGCATCGACTTTAAGGGTCACGGCACTATTGGTCAGCACTAACTGCACCGGTGTATACGACACCAGCGAGATAGGTGGCAGCGGATCGACATAAAACACCACGTCCAGTTGCACCAGCGGGTCCAGCGAAAAGCCACCGGGCTGGATGACGGAATTGGATGCATTAAGGGTAAATACAAAAGGCGTACGGGTATCGACAAACTTGGGCAGGGCTGCGCTGGCGACACTGCTGAAGGCATTGAAGATTTCTACCGAAGGACCGGATTTTTGCTTCCAGTAATAATAGATAGGCGTGCTGCTATCGACCTTGCCATTCGCATCGTATTTGACTGACTTGCTGCCATCAAGCGTGATAGTGGAACCAGCCGCCACCACACCACCACTGTAAGAGATAGGCACGACTGTAGGTTTGACAATCGGCGTTACTGTCACGGTCTGGGTTGCGGTACCGACTTTTTGCTTGTCATCAGTCACGCGGCACTGGATTTTCAAAGCCGTGGATTCTTTCACCACCGGCGCGGTAAAGCTGGTCGCGGCAGCATCTGTCGGTGCCAGGGTGATAGTGGTACCGGCAGCATCGCTGACTACCCATTGATAAGAGTAGGGCTCGCCTGTTGCCGCTGGTGTGCCGCCACTACCGGCACAACTCAAGCTGACCTTGTCACCTGACGCAGCTGTTGTGTTACCGCTGACCTTGGCTACCGGATTGGCCGTGGCAGAGGCTTCCTGCTTGACCAGCAAAGTTGTGGATGCCTTGACAGTATTGCCTTTGGCATCAACCGCATTGAGCGTGAATTTATAGGTGTAGTCCGCCGTCAACAAGGTAGGCGGCGTCACTTGCAGCACGCAACTCGCGTCCGCCCCTGTGCTGCTCTTGCTGATGGTCTTGCAGTCAGCATTTGTCACCGCTGCCAGCGGGTTGGCCGACAAGGTCAGGTTTTCTACCTGCCAGTACATATTCGTGATGATACCGGCGGTACTGCTGGCCTGACCGTTGAGGCTCAGAGGATTGCCATTGATCACAGTCAGGGCATCTGGGACGGCAATTGCCATGGGATTGGCCGTAGGAGTGCCTGTACCCGCGGTACCACCACTACCGCCACTGCCTCCACCACAGGCCACCATAGCCAGGCTGGAAAAAACGATTAGGGCTGTTTTGATTTGCTGAACCACGCTGACTCCGATGTCTTGCTGAATAGGGGAATGCTTAACATTGTAGCTTCATGCCAGCGTTTGCAATACCTTTCAGCTAAATGTTGACAAAATGTTTCAAGTTTCTGAAAAACTTGAATTTTTTACGAACGACCGTGCAAAAAATAATTAGGTATGGCACTCTAATCAAAAAAATTCCAAACAGCCTGGAGACTGACGATGAATACCCTGCACTATGCCCATTGGCCGCAAGGCTTGCCGCATCACCTGATCGCGCCGGAAGCCAGCGTGTATACAAATCTGCAAGTATCTGCCCTGCGTTACCCGGACAAGGCGGCGATCATCTTTTATGACACCGTCATCACTTACCGCCAACTGCATGAAGAAGTGCTGGCCCTGGCGGGCTATCTGCAAGAAGTATGCGGGGTGCAAAAAGGCGACCGGGTCTTGCTGAACATGCAGAACAGCCCGCAATTTGTCATCGGCTTCTATGCCATCATGCGTGCCGATGCCATGGTCGTGCCGGTCAACCCCATGCTGATGACCGATGAACTCGCGCATTACATCGATGACAGCGGTGCCAAAACCGCCCTGGTCTCACAGGAAATTTTCCCGCGCATGCAACCCCTGCTGGGCCACAGCATCTTGCAACATGCGGTAGTAGCCACTTACTCCGATCATCTGACTGCGGCGACGACGCTGACCATACCCGACTTCGTGAAGGCAGAACGCCAGGTGCCAGAACAAGCTGGTGTCAGCAGCTGGCAAGCCGCCATCACCGCAGGCCATCAGCCGCGTCCCCATGCCGCCGGACCAGATGACCTGGCCTGCATGCCCTATACCTCGGGCACGACCGGCAAACCCAAGGGTTGCATACATAATCACCGCTCGGTCATGTTCAATATCATCGGCAGCCCGACCTGGTCAGGCGCCATCGTCGCCACCCATGTGGCACTGGCAGTACTGCCCTTCTTCCATGTCACCGGCATGCAGTCGGTCATGAATGCCATGATTTATTGCGGCGGTACCCTGGTCATCCTGCCACGCTGGGACCGTGATGCCGCCGGACAACTGATCACCCGTTATGCCGTCAGCAACTGGACCCTGGTGCCATCGATGATGATCGATTTTTTGTCGAATCCACGACTGGCCGAATACGATATTTCCAGGCTGACCCGGGTATCTGGTGGTGGCGCGGCCATGCCCGCCGCGATTGCACAAAAGCTGCTGGAGTTGTCAGGACAGGTGTATATGGAAGGCTATGGCCTGTCAGAAACCATGGCCCCTTCCCACCTGAACCCACCACAACGCATGAAGCAGCAATGCCTGGGCATGCCCTACTTCAACGTCGATTCCCGCATCGTCGATCCAACCACACTGCAAGAAGTCAAACAGGGTGAGACTGGCGAAATCTGGATACACGGCCCACAAGTCTTCCAGGGTTACTGGAATGACCCGCAAAAAACCGCCGACTCTTTTGCTGAACTCGACGGCAAAAAATTCTTCCGCTCAGGCGACCTCGGCTACATGGACCCGGAAGGTTTCTTCTTCTTCACTGACCGCCTGAAACGCATGATCAATGCCAGCGGCTTTAAGGTCTGGCCCGCCGAAGTAGAATCCATGATGTACCAGCACCCGGCAATACAAGAATGCTGCATCATCGCCGCCCACGATGCCTACCGAGGCGAAACCGTCAAAGCCGTGGTCGTCAAAAAACCTGGCAGTGACGTAACTGCCGAAGACATCATGACCTGGGCGCATGAAAAAATGGCCGCTTACAAGGTGCCAAAGTTTGTCGAGTTTGTGGATAGTCTGCCGAAATCAGGGACGGGGAAAGTGATGTGGCGGACACTGCAGGAGAAGGAAGCTGCGAAGAAATAGGTTTAAAAATAGCTAAGCTTCAAGCAATTTTATAATGGTCGTAGGGCTGCTTTTGATTTTGACTTTTGCAGTTCCCATGTGTAGCAGCCATTTGTGCTGTGCAGAAAATGGATTAGAAATGCCCGTGTTTGAGGTGTAGCAGGGGTTTCGTGCAGCATGCTGCACGCCTGCGAAACGGCAATCGCTTGCAAGCGATTGTGCGCCCTGCAAGGGCAGCGAGTTTCGGGCATTTCCCATTTTTTGTACCGCACAAATGGGAACCCCCTTTAGGGGGCGGCTACGCCTGGGTCGCCTTTCTTTGAATTCTTTCTTTGGCGACGCAAAGAAAGAATTTCGGCCGCCGGGCCGAGACCCGGCTTGTGTCCATGAAGGGTAATCGCTTTAATCAAAGTACGACAATGCAACAAACGACGCTAGGCTCCTGCCTGCGCAGGAGCGACGAATCTGAGATTGCCGCGTATCGTATGACTACCGTTCATCGACAGAACCCCATCCTCATCCCAACCTTCTCCACCGCGCCGCTTGCAAGCGGCTTAGAGATTCATGGCACAAAGCTACGCTTTGCGAATTCCCACGAATCTCCTTGAAGGAGAAGGAGCAAAACCGATGCTGCCAATAGAAATTGAACTTGCCTTAATTCAATTAAAGGTTGACCTCGACCAGTGCAATGAGCCTTGGCTCAAGGCAAAGGAAAAATCAAACAGGTCGTCGTTGCATGCGCATAAACCTTCCCCGCCGCATCCACAATACGCCCCTCAGCAGTACCCACCTGCTTGCCCACCTGTATGACCTTGCCCTCAGCACGCACAGGCCCGGTCTTGGCATTCATCGCGCGGATCAGATTCACCTTGATTTCCAGCGTGGTATAACCCACGCCGGCAGGCAGCATTGATTGCACGGCGCAACCAACGGCAGAATCAAGCAGGGTACAGAAATAGCCACCATGCACACTGCCCAGCGGGTTGTAATGCTGCAAACCTGGTGTACCCTGGAACACGATGCGGCCAGCTTCACCCTCTACGGGGATGAAATCCAGGGTCTTGCCTATGTGGGCGACCGGGTATTTTCCTTCGAGGATGCCACGCAAGAAATCGATACCGCTGACTGCTTTCAATTGATCCAGACCCAGCACGCCTGGTTCTGCCATGCGGGCGCGGACTGCGGCTTCCTGTTCCTGCCATTGTTTTAAAATTACAGCTGCGTCATTCTTTGCATCACTCATCATGCATCCTTCCGGGGGAATAAAATCATTTGGGTGCAACGGAACAGGGCAATCGTCTTGCCCTCGTAACTGACTACGGCATCCCAGACCTGAGTCGTGCGGCCCAGGTGCACGGCAGTGGCGACCACGCTGATGGTGCCGACGCGGGCGGTGCCCAGGTGATTGGATTTCAGTTCTATGGTCGTAAAGCTCTGCGCCCCTTCAGGCAGGCTGGCGACGCAACCATAACCACAGGCAGTATCGGCCAGGGTCACGACGCTACCGGCATGCAGATAGCCATTTGGGGCCAGCAGATGTGGCAGCACTGGCAATTCTGCCGTGACTTTGCCTTTTTCTACCGTCAGGATATTGATGCCCAGGTGACCGGGCAAAAATTTGGCACCAAACTGGTTCAGGCGTTGTGCCTGCTCTTCTGCTGCTGCATTAGTCGCAGTATCTGCTGAGGACATCATTTTTCCTTTACTCATATAAACTACTTTCCAGGCTACATTCTAGTTATTGCAGGAAAGCGCTGACAGTGTCAGTATTGACTCTTTTGATGCAGATTACGACAAATGGCACATATCGAAGTCTGGCTTTACCCTCAATGCATGGCATCTGCGGTCACTGGCCCGCTGGATGTGTTTGCGGTCGCCAATGCCATCTGGTCGCTGAAGAATGTCGATGATGTAGACCCGCTGTTCACCTGGAGCACTCATTCCATCGATGGCAAGCCTGTCATGACACCTGCCAGGGTCAGTCTGGGTGCCGATGCCTGCATACGTGCTGACAGCAAGGCTGACATCATTTTATTACCCGGTCTGTACATGGAAAACGGTGTTACCGGCCTGACCAGCAGCATGCATGCGATGCGGGAGCTGTTCCCTATCTTAAGAACCAGACACGCCCAGGGTTGTGTGCTGGCCGCCAATTGCAGCGCCACGTTTTTGCTGGCAGAGGCTGGTTTGCTGGATGGCGGCCATGCAACAACAACCTGGTGGCTGGAAAGGGCATTCAAGACCCGTTATCCTGAAGTCAGCCTGCGCCTGTCCGAGGTGCTGGATGAATATGAAAATATCCTGACCAGCGGTGCAGCCACCAGCTTTTTGAATCTTGCCTATCACCTGGTGGAGCGCTTTGGTGGCCAGGATATCGCCAGCGGTGTCGCCAAGACTTTGCTGATAGATGCCAACCGCACTTCGCAAATGCCGTATATGCAAATGCTGAGCCTGACCCAGCAAGATACCCACCAGCATGAAAACATCCTGGTGCAGCGTGCGCAAAAATGGCTGAGCCTGCATCATCACCTGCCTTTTCGCCTGCCTGCACTGGCCCGGCATCTGGCAGTCAGTGAACGCACTGTGATACGCCACTTCCATCAGACTCTCGACACAACACCAGCCAGCTATGCCCAGCAAGTCAAGATGGACATCGCCAAACGGCTGTTGGAAACTACTACCCTGACACTGGAACAAGTGGCAGAACGCACAGGTTATAGCGACCCCAGCTCATTCCGCCGTCTATTTAAAAAACATTCTGGCCTGTCACCTGCCAGTTATCGCGAGCAATTCAGACCAGCAAGACGCCTGGCAACCAGCACCTGAGAATCAGGCTACAAATTTCATACAAAAAAGTTAAGGAAATTCGCTTTAATTTCCATAGGGAAATTATTACTGAGGCTTTTCTGGATATAATCTTTGCATGCACAAGCTACCCGGAAAAAGAAAAGTCTCATATGGCGCTGAAACGACAGCGCCAGAAGCGCCCGCTTCTTTGAAGGATGCGGCCCCTGAAGCAGGCCTATTGACACCACCCCTGACACCACCCCTGACCGCTCCGGATTTGGCTGATACCATCCTGGTGCAGGATACTCCCCCATCAGAAAACCCGGTCATCTCGGAGACGCTGGCCAAGTTCAATGTCGTCAGAACACAGCTATTACGTTCGCACACCCGCTACCTGGTCAAATGGGAAGTGACGCTGACGCATGAACTGGGCGGTAAAAAACTGAGCTATTACGGCAGGGTCAATGATATTTCCGAGAATGGTCTCAGCATGTTCTGCGACTACAATGTCTTCTTCAACGGGAAAGTGAAGCTGGTCATGACGCTGCCACCGCTGAACGTGGGCATGCAGGCGCAGAAAATAGAAGTCGAGAGCAAGATGGTTTACACCATACTCTCGCAATTCTCATTCCGCATCGGCCTGGAGTTCCTGAACTTCCATGCCGGTGAAAAGAAAATCCTGATGGACAGGCTGGAAAGCAGCAATGCCGCGCTCAGACCCGGCAATGCTTAAATAGCAAAACACAAACGCTAATCGCCTCCACCACCACAACCGCCGCCGCAACCTCCGCTACAGCCCGAACTGTCACCGCCGCTGTCGCCACCACCACTATCTGCATGACTGCCATGGCTGCTGTGATGGCTGGAATCACCAAAATAATAGACCGGGTCGCTGCTACTGCCGCCATCACTGCCTGCATAAAAGTCACCACCGCAATACACCGTGCCATCCCCGTTCTTGCGCAAGGCGCTGCAATCGGGTGCGTAGCGGAAGCCATCGGCGATATTCCACTTGGCATCCAGTGCAAACAGTAGCGGCAAACGTGTCGCCCGGCGCGGGTTGATATTTTCTTCGAGACAGGCAAACCACCAGGTGCGACGCAAGCCTTCGTTACCACGCCGGTTGGCACCCAGAACTGCAGCGGGGGTGTGATGCATGTAGCGGCCAAAAGCTTTGTTACAGAATTGCTCGTAGTTTTTTGTATAAAGTATAAATTCATGCCATAGATCATCGACCACTTGCGATGGCATGGAAATATGCTTGAAACCGGATTTCAGATACACCAGGAAAAACTGTCTCAAGGCACGTGCGACCAGTTGCTGGTCTTTGACGTTCAGATCGGGACGTTGTTTGTGTAGTCTTTCCAACAGTCCGGGCGGAAACATATACGTGCGAATATAGTCAGCCTGCGCTGCCCGGCGCCAGCGCATCCAGACGTAAATCAGACTAGCAGTCAACAACAGTACTACAAGACCTAGTAAGAAGTGCATATTAAGCTTACTCACAATCAATAGAATTTAACAAAATCTTGTACTTTGCGTGCTTTGCGGCAAAGCAATTTTGGCATAGTATGGAATCAAGGGTATACCGTAACTGCCATGTGACCAGCACCGTAGCTTATTCCAAGACAGCTACCAGATACCAGATTTTCTCTTCCCCGGACTCTGATATGTTGTTATATGAAAATGTTTTTTTCTTAGGGGCCAATCTGAAATCTTGCACATCATTTAAATGATCATCTGGAGCGATGCATCAACGTCGCGCAATAAGTTCATGAATAGCGCTGGCATGCAGCTTGCATGTCGTGGCATATCAGGATTGTTGATGTCAGCAAAGCCAGATAAAGATTTCAAATAGGCACCACCTCGTAGTAGCAGAACTTCTTTATGGGAGATTCACTATGAATTTGCGTCACTTGCGCATAGGTACCCGACTCGCTGTGGGCTTTGGTGTGATACTGGCTAGTCTGGTACTCATACTGGTCATTGATGGCATCTTCAGCGCCAATAACCGCAAGGAAATGGTTGCAGGTCTCGAACTCTCTCATAGCAAAAGCGAACTTGCCGCTACCATGAAAAGCAGCATGCTGGAAGGCGGTATCGCAATCCGCAATATAGGCTTGCAAACTGACCTCGGCGAAAGCGACAAACAGAATGTCATCTCGAAAAAGCAGCAAGCCCGCTTTGCTGAAGCCAGGAGCAAACTCATCGCCCTGGGCCTGAGTGCGGAAGAGAAAAAAATCATCGATGCAGTTTCTGAACTCGACAAGCAAATCGATTTCCCTATCAAGGAAGCGATGAAGATGTTGTTGGCCTTCAACGGTGAAGATGCCGTCAAACTGATCGCCACCCAAGTCGATCCATTGCAACAAAAAGCCATTTTGGAAATCAACAAGCTCGTGGAAATCCAGAACAAGGCGGCCTCTGAACTGTCTGCCACGGCAGAGAGCAAGGGCAAGCAACTGACCGTTACCCTGTTCGCCATTGGTGCGGTCATCCTGTTATTTGGTGCAGGCTTTTCCATCTTCATGACACGCAGTATCACCACCCCCTTGCGCGATGCAGTTTCCATCGCCAAGCGTGTGGCTGCAGGCGAACTGTCTTTCCGTGAAGCGGCTGACGGTACCGATGAAATCAGCGAGTTGCTCAATGCCCTGAAAGAAATGAGTGATAACCTGCATAACATCGTCAGTGAAGTCAGGCAGGGTACCGACGCTATCGCCATTGCTGCGGTAGAAATCTCTACTGGCAATTCCGACCTGTCTTCCCGTACGGAAACTCAGGCAGGAGCACTCGAAGAAACCGCCAGCTCCATGGAAGAAATCACGGCCACCGTAAGACACAATGCCGACAATGCCAGGCAGGCGAATGGCCTGGTCACCTCAGCGTCAAACTTTGCCATCAAGGGTGGTGAAGAAGTCGGCAAGGTGGTGCATACCATGAACTCCATCAAGGAAAGCTCACGCAAGATTGTCGATATTATCAGCGTGATTGATGGTATTGCCTTCCAGACCAATATCCTGGCACTGAATGCAGCGGTAGAAGCTGCCCGCGCCGGTGAGCAGGGCCGTGGCTTTGCGGTGGTGGCCTCAGAAGTGCGCAATCTCGCGCAGCGCAGCGCCAGTGCCGCCAAAGAGATCAAGACCCTGATAGGTGACTCGGTAGAAAAAGTTGATGCCGGTGGCAAGCTCGTTGATGCAGCGGGCAAGACCATGAATGAAATCGTCAGCTCGGTCAAACATGTGGCCGACATCATGTCCGAAATCACCGCAGCCGGGCTGGAACAAAGCTCAGGCATAGAAGAAGTCAACCGTGCCATAACCCAGATGGATGAAATGACACA
The DNA here is from genome assembly GCF_009937955.1 of Undibacterium sp. KW1. Lineage (NCBI taxonomy): Bacteria > Pseudomonadati > Pseudomonadota > Betaproteobacteria > Burkholderiales > Oxalobacteraceae > Undibacterium > Undibacterium sp. KW1. The sequence continues at coordinate 6,082,063 of NZ_AP018439.1, forward strand.
ACAGAATGCCGCCCTGGTAGAACAGGCAGCCGCAGCGGCAGAGAGCATGGAAGAACAGGCAAATATCCTTGCCAGGGCAGTATCTGCCTTCAAACTCGATAATTCCAGCAATACCGTGCGCAGGGTACAGCAAGTGCAAGCGACTCCCGTGCGTAACGGCTATACTGAAGACGAACCCTCCTTAATCAAGGCAACTGCTGGTAAACTAGTGAGGGCGCTGGGTTTCAATAAAAATTAGCGGATAGTGGGGAGCAGCGCCCTGCCTGAGGTCTGCTCCAACAAACACATTATGAATAAGACGGCAGCATTAAAGAGTATTGTTGAACAAGCCAGCAAGGGTGACCTGGTCTTCCCGACCAATGTCAACGCCTCTCTAAAGATACAACAGGCTCTGGACGACCCGGACTGCGGTATAGAAACAGCCGCAAAACTGGTCATGACTGAACCCCTGATGTCAGCCCGTGTGGTTGCCATTGCCAATTCTGTAGCCTATAACCGCTTTGGCGGTGGCGTCACGAATATTCGCACTGCCATCACCATTTTAGGTTTCAATACCCTGCGCTCAGTCACCGCTGCGGTCGTCATGCGCCAGCTCAGTGCTGCTGTCTCTGACCCAGCCATCCGCAACAAGATGGAAGCCCTGTGGCGGCATTCTGCCTATGTCGCCGCACTGTCCCACCTGATTGCGCGCAAGGTCAGCAAGGTCGATGCCGAGACGGCCCTGTTTGCTGGCATCGTGCATGAAGTCGGTAGTTTTTACCTGTTGTCACGCGCGCAGGAATTCCCGGCCCTGCTGGAAATCGATCCCAGCCCGCCCCCGTCAGATGCGCTGGCAGAAACAGATGAAACCTTCATAGGCCGCGCTGTGCTGAATAAATTGCTGGTACCCAAACGCGTGGTCTCGGCCGTAGAAGCCCTGTGGTATGGCATGCGCGTCATGCCACCAGAAACCCTGGGCGACACCCTGTTGCTGGCGAATGAACTGGCGGCAGTACCATCACCGCTGGACCCGCGCTCACCTGAGAGCATACGGCAGTCAGCCTCGGAAATTGATTTTGCGGTGGGCGAAGGTACCCTGACTTCCATCCTGTCAGAATCGGCAGAAGAAGTTGATGCACTGACTGCGTCCCTGATCAGCTAGCACTCACTTATCTCCTCATTTTTGGTTTCTAAGAACCTGTTCGAGATCTTATTGTAAACAAAAGGAATATTGCGTAAACTCGGTTAGATGAGAAAAATCTACCCAAGCGACATAAGTCGAGAACAGTTTGCAAAGATAGAAGATATTCTGCTGAGCGCACGCAAGAAAACCAAGCCGCGCCAAGTGGATTTATATGATGTTTTTTGCGCGGTATTGTACGTGTTAAAAAGTGGCTGCCAGTGGGACATGATACCGAGCGACTTTCCTCCTAAAAGTACGGTGTACACGTACTTTAAGCAATGGAAAGAGAAGCCGTTGGGAAGTGAGTTAAGCCTGCTGGAGCAGGCTTTAAAAAAATCAGGTTGGCGCGGCCCGTACCAAACATGGTCGGAACGTACACAGCACCTTTTTGATTGTTGACGCCCAGAGTGTCAAAAACACGGATACGGCAAAACACAAAGGCTACGATGCAGGGAAGAAAATATCAGGAATCAAGCGCCATATTGCCGTTGACACAGAGGGGCTACCTCATGCCATTGCCGTGACAACAGCCGACATCACGGATAGAAAGGGAGCACTGGAAGCGTTTGAGCAGCACAAGCATTCCTTGGGCAAGGTTGCCAGCGTGCTCGTCGATGGTGGTTATACGGGACGCCCTTTTGCTGAGGGTGTCCATCAAATTCTGGGGGCGTCCGTACAAGTTGCCAAGCGCAATGAACTCCACACCTTTAGTGTCATGCCTCAGCGGTGGGTGGTGGAACGCTCTTTTGCCTGGCTTGAGAAATGCCATCGCCTTTGGAAAAACTGTGAGCGACAATTAAATACCAGCTTGCAATTCGTTAATTTGGCATTTCTCACTTTGCTCTTGCGGCGCGGGTGATCAAAAAAGATCTCGAACAGGTTCTAACGAAGTTGGCAGAAATTCGGCATAATAGCTGTCGTATTTGCACTGTCGTCCATCACAGTAGCTGACATGGCGAAATCGCCAGCCTGCTGTATCCTCTGCCATCTTCCAAGGAAAAACCATGCAATTGAAAAATTTGCTCCGTTCCGGCCTGTTCAGTTCTTCCATCCTCGCTGGCATTGCCGTGTTTGGCATTCCCGCCATCAGCGCTCACGCTGCTGCACCGATGGCGAAAACCAGCGCACCCGGCTTTTACCGCACCATGCTCGGTGATTTTGAAGTCACTGTCCTGTCTGATGGCACAGTATCCCTGCCTGTCGATAAGTTGCTGACCAATACTACGCCAGAAAAAGTTGGCAAGGCACTCGCCAAATACCATCAACAGAGCCCACTCGTAACTTCGGTGAATGCATATCTGATCAACACCGGCAGCAAGCTGGTATTGATAGATAGCGGCGCCGGTGTCTTCTTTGGCCCTACCCTGGGTAAACTGCAGTCCAGCCTCAAAGCATCCGGCTACCAGCCTGAGCAAATCGACGAAATTTACATCACCCACATGCACGCCGACCACATCGGTGGCCTCGTAGATGGTGACAAGGCAGCGTTCCCAAATGCTATCGTGCGCATAGACCAGCATGACACCGATTACTGGTTGAGCCAGGCCAACCTGGACAAGGCCACTGGTGATGCCAAGGGTAGCTTTGAAAAGTCCATCGCCATCCTGAAGCCCTATGTGCAGACTGGCAAGCTGAAATCTTTCGAAGGTGACACCGGACTGGTACCCGGCGTCAAGGCAGTAGCCTCCCATGGTCATACCCCTGGCCACAGCATCTACAAGGTAGAGAGCAAAGGCCAGACCCTGGTTTTGTGGGGTGACCTCATGCACGTCGCTGCAGTGCAGTTTGCAGATCCGTCTGTCACCATACAATTCGATAGCGATAGCAAGGCAGCCTATGCGCAAAGACAAAAAGCCTATGCTGATGCAGCGCAGCATGGCTATCTCATCGGTGCCGCTCACCTGTCCTTCCCTGCCCTGGGTTATGTACACAAAGAAGGCAAGGGTTATGCCTGGACACCACTGAATTACGCACCCCTGCCATAATTTGAATTGTCATCTGCCTGATTGACAGTACCCGGCAAATCGGACACAGTGCAAACTCTGTCCTTTGCCGGGATTTTTATGCCTTCTCAGTATCAGAATACCGTCACATCAGCGCCGCTTATCACTGATGATTTTGACCTGCGCCACCTGCCCGCAGACTTTTACCAGAATCCCTATCCGTACTACCATGCCTTGCGTGAACAGACACCCGTGCGCAAGATGCCGGATGACTCTTACCTGCTGACACGCTATGCCGACCTGGTGCATGTCTATAAGGATGCCAAGACTTTCAGTTCAGACAAGAAGCAGGAATTCAAACCCCGCTATGGTGATTCGCTGCTGTATGAACATCACACCAATAGCCTGGTCTTCAATGACCCGCCACTGCACACAAGAGTACGTCGCCTCATCATGGGTGGCCTGACACCTGCAGCCATGGCCGAAACCGAACCCGGCCTCATCAAACTGGTGGATGGCTTGCTGGATAAGATGGAGAACAAAAACGAAGTCGATCTCATCAGAGATTTCGCCTCCGCCATACCGGTAGAAATCATCGGTAATCTGCTGGCCGTGCCGCATGATGAACGCGAACCCTTGCGTGAATGGTCACTCGCCATCCTCGGTGCACTGGAGCCAGCCATCACACCAGAATTTTTTGCCTATGCCAATCAATGTGTCGCTGAATTTTTGGACTATCTAAAACAATTGGTGGCACAACGCCGCCTGCATCCCGGTGACCCCAAAACCGATATGCTGACCCGCCTCATAGAAGGCGAAGCCAATGGTGAGAAACTGACTGAAACCGAGCTCTTGCAAAACTGTGTCTTCCTGCTCAATGCCGGGCATGAAACCACCACCAACCTGATAGGCAATGGCCTGGTGGCCCTGCAGGAATGGCCAGAACAAAAAGCCCGCCTGATCGCCCAGCCAGAAATGATCAACACCGCCATAGAAGAATTCCTGCGCTTTGAAAGTTCCAACCAGTTGGGCAACCGCATGACGACGGTGGATACGCAGATCGGCGATGTCGCTATCGCCGCTGGCAGCCGCATCAGTCTATGCATAGGTGCGGCCAACCGCGATCCCTTGCAATTCCCTGATCCTGACCAGCTCGACCTCAGCCGCAGCCCGAACCGTCATCTGGCTTTCGCCTCCGGCATACACCAGTGCGCGGGCATGTTTTTGGCTCGGCTGGAAGGCAGGGTAGCAATTTCCCGTCTGCTGGCACGCTTCCCGAATTACCAATTAAGCGCAGCACCTGTCAGAGGTGGACGCGCACGCTTCCGCGGTTTTTTATCTGTACCCTGCAAACTATAAAACGACTCACAACAAAAAATACGGAGACAAAATGAAGACAATTACCCTCATCAAAAAAAACCTGCTCGCGACAGCAGCGATCATGCTCTGCGCCAGCCTCAGTATCAATGCCCAGGCACAGATCAAGATAGGCGTCACAATTTCATCGACGGGCCCGGCTGCCTCTCTGGGCATCCCCGAGAAAAATGCGATCGCCATGCTGCCCAAGGAAATCGCGGGTAAAAAAGTCGACTACATCGTCCTCGACGATGCCTCCGATACCACGCAAACCGTGACCAATACCCGCAAGTTGATTTCGGAAGAAAAAGTCGATGCCATCATAGGCTCGACCACCACGCCAAACTCCCTCGCCATGCTCGGTGTCATCGGTGAAGGCAAGACCCCGACCATCAGCCTAGCATCCAGCAACCGCATCATAGAACCTATGGATGCGAATAAATCCTGGATGTTCAAGACTCCACAAACCGACACCATGATGGCGATTGCGATTGCTGAAGACATGAGCAAAAAAGGCGCCAAGACCATGGGCTTCATCGGTTTCTCAGATGCCCTCGGTGAAGCCTTCCTGGTCGAAGTGACGAAGTATGCCGAGCTCAAAAAGATCAAGGTCGTGGCGACAGAACGCTTCAGCCGCAATGACAACAGCGTCGTCGGCCAGGTCTTGAAATTGATGTCCAGTAATCCCGACGCCATCGTCGTCGGCGCCTCCGGCACACCCGCCGCCCTGCCACCAAAAACCCTGGCAGAACGCGGTTACAAAGGCCGCATCTACCACAACCACGGCGTCGCCAACAGCGACTTCCTGCGCGTCTGCGGCAAAGACTGCGACGGCACCTTCCTGCCAACTGGCCCGGTCATGGTCGCCAAACAACTGGCCGACAACAACCCTGTCAAAAAAGCGGCTCTGGATTTCTCCAACAAGTTTGAAACCACCTATGGCGCTGGCAGCCTGGCCGCGTTTGCCTCCTATGCCTGGGACGCTGGCCTGCTGCTACAACAAGCCATCCCCACCGCCTTGAAAAAAGCAGCGCCCGGCACAGCAGAATTCCGCGCAGCCTTGCGCGATGCCCTGGAAGCGACCCAGGGTCTGGCGACTACCAACGGCGTTGTCAACATGAGCAAATCCGATCACCTGGGCCTAGATCAAAGAGCGCGTGTCATGGTGCAGATCAAGGGTGGGAAGTGGGTTTATCAGGCGGAGTAAAGGTTAAGAAATTTGAGTTAGATTAATCAGTAGCAATTACGGCAATAGTCGCACTGACGTTGCGGTTGTTATTGAATTTGACGTTGCTTTTGACGTTTGCAGTTCCCATGTGTAGCCGCCGCTTGTGCGGTACAGAAAATGGAAAAAGAAGAGCCGCTGTTTGAGCGAAGCGAGTTTCGGATCTTCCCATTTTTGTACCGCACAAACGGGAACCCCGCAGGGGCGGCTACGCCTGGGTCGCATTTCTTTGAATACTTTCTTTGGCGACGCAAAGAAAGAATTTCGGCCGCCGGGCCGAGACCCGGCCTGTGTCCACGAAGGGCAATCGTTTTAATAACGACCCAAATACACGACGAACGCCACTGGACTCCAGCCTGCGCTGGAGCGACGTTAATACGGTAGCAATTTGTCGCCCTCAATTCATATAGCGCATCGCAAAAAACCAACCGCAACTAACACAAGCCCCCTCCCCCACTATCCCCCAAACCCATATCCAATATTACCCTCAACCCTCTGAAAAAATACAATCTTCCTCCAAGATAAAACCTCATGCTGACCCCGAAGCCAGCAGAAAAATACCTGGAGGACGACCATGCAAACCCGCATCCGCAACACCACAATCATCAGGGCAGTGCTACTGATGATCACCTTCATGCTCAGCATGACAAACAGCCCAGCCACTGCCGCAGAAGCACAAAAAATCTTCTACGTACGCCCAGCCCCCGACAACGATGACCCTTACCTGCAACAAGGCAGCGATGGCATCAAACAGGCAGCGCAGATGTACCAGATGCAGGCAACTACCCTGGCCAGCCAGGCCGACCGTGCAGGCAGACAAAAGCAGCTGAAAAATGCCATCAGGCTGGGAGCGAATATCGTCGTCATGATAGGGTATGAATTCAGGGAATTGCTTGATACCGTGCCACACACTGCACCTAACGTTCGCTTCGTCATGCTGGAACAGTGCATTGCTAATCCACCACCGAATCTACTTTGCATCAGTTTTCGCGAAAGCGAAGCCAGCTATCTGGCGGGCATGGAGGCAGCGCTGGTATCAGCTAGCGGCAAGATAGGTGTCATAGGTGCAGTGAAAACGCCATTGAAACAAAAGCCTGTTGATGCCTTCATCGCTGGTGCGAAGTCAATCAGGCCGGATGCTGACCTGAACCATGTTGTCTGGATAGAAGGCAACCAGCCCTTCAATGACACAGGGCGTGCCGAAGTGTTGGCGAAGAGCATGCTGGCTGATGGTGTGGATATGATCTATGCCGCTGCTGGTAGCAGCAATAATGGGGTGTTCAAAGCACTTGCTGGCAACAGCAAGGCGCGGGCCATAGGCAATTATGTGAATCAATGCCCGAAGAATGCGGGCAAGGTTATCGACAATATGCAGGTACATGGTGATACGGCCATCAGCCTGGCAGTTGCGGCCATTTTGGGCGGATCAACAGCGACCAGAATTGAATATGGTTTGAAAGAAGGCGCAGTATCTTTGACCGGTATCAGCACCGATGCAGCATATTCCGATTGCGATATCCTGCGCCAGCGGCCTGTGCTGCAAAAACTGCGTGAAGCCAGTCAGGCGATTATCAAGGGCAAGTTGAAAGTGGAATAAGAAGGTGTAGCGCAAAGTGCGTGTGCAAGAGGCGCGGTAGGGTGCGCATGGCGCACCCTACCAAGACTTCTTGACTTGAATTTATTCAGATTCTATTTCTTGTCCGACCACAAAGTCCCGCCAGACGCCCAGTCTTCACGCTTGATTTCCTGAATGATGATATCCACAGCGTCAAGAGAACAACCCAGAGTCTGGGCGCTGGCTTCGGTGACGGCTTTGACGAAAGCACGTTTTTGCTCGAGCGTGCGGCCCTCAAACATTTGCACATTGATGGTGGGCATGGTTTTTCCTTGAAAGGTGTTGAACAATACCCACCATCATAAATCAGTCAGACAAGATTTTCACAACTGACGCTGATGGACCAGTTTGCCAGCTGCATATGTTGCAGCCACTGTCCTGTCATCCCCCAGCAAGGCCAGGGCAAACAGCAATTCATCCAGGCTCTCGGTGTGCCCGGTACGGCGTGCCAGCAAGGGCGTGGCTTGCGGGTCGAGCACAATGAAATCGGCTTCTGCCTCCTTGACGAAATTGCCTATCGTGCCTTCAAGCTGCATGCTGCGTGCACCACCCAGCGTCGCCAGGTAAAACATGCGCAATGCTGGCAGGTAAGTGCCACCTAGGCGTGCCATCTTGTAGGCTTCATTCATGGTGCGCAACATCGAGAATGAAGTGCCGCCACCAACATCGGTAGCCAGTGACAGACTGACTTGCTGGGCGTCGGCACGTTCAAAATTGAACAGGCCACTGCCGAGGAAGAGATTGGAAGTCGGGCACATCGCCACTGCTGATTGCGTTTCTGCCATGCGCGTACGGTCGGCATCGTCAAGCCAGATGCAGTGGCCGTACATGGCACGCGGGCGCAGCATGCCGTACTGGTCATACACATCGAGATAGCTGCGTGCTTTTGGATACAGGGACTTGACCCAGGCCACTTCGTCGATATTTTCTGCGACGTGGGTCTGCAGGAAGGTATCGGGATAAGCCTGCGCCAGTTCGCCTGCCAGCTGCATTTGTGCGTCGCTGGAGGTAGGTGCAAAGCGTGGGGTGATTGCATACAACTGGCGGCCACGTTTATGCCATTTCTTAATCAGGGTTTCGCTGTCGCGTATGCCACCTTCTGCGGTATCGCGCAAGAATTCAGGACAATTCCTGTCCATCAAGACCTTGCCTGCCACCATACGCAGATTGCGTGCTTCACTCTCGGCGAAAAAGGCTTCGACGGATTCAGGATGGACGGTGCAATACACCATGGCTGTGGTCGTGCCTGAGCGCAGCAATTCATCAATGAAGAAATGCGCGACCTGGGCACTGTGGTTGATGTCAGCAAACTGGCGTTCAGTCGGGAAGGTATAAGTCTCCAGCCAGGGCAGCAAACCGGGCGCTGGCGAGGCGATCATGTCGGTCTGGGGGTAGTGGATGTGGGTGTCGATAAAACCCGGCACAATGAGTTTGCCGCGGTAATCGATGACTTCTGTCCCTTCGGGCAGGCCCGCGTGCAATTGTGCATACTCGCCGGCGGCGGCGATCTTGCCGTCTTCAACAATCAACAGGCCGTCTTCATGCCAGGCATAAGCCTGCGCATGAAAAGCAGGGTCTTGCTGGAAATGCAGCACACTGGCGCGGTAGGCTTGCAGCGTGTTTTTACTTGAAATATTGCTCATCGTGGTCTTTCTGAATTCTGTCTTGCAGGCGCAATCAAGCCAGACCACGACTTGTTCATCAAGTCTGCCGGTCTGGCATCACATTCGCATTGATCTGGTGGGTGCTAAGCGCTAACAGCGAGAGTTTAACGCTTAGCCAGCGAGTGCCGTTTGTCTGGGGCCTGTTTTTCTGCATTTGAGCTAAAAACATGCTGACCTGCCTCAGCACCAATACGAGCTAATACGCGGCTAAGTTCTTTTTGCTGATGGATTTCTTGCTCTTCCCAAACCTGCAAGAGCTGGGCTACGACAGAGGCGGCAATCACTGCCGGTTGCTTGCCGTGTATGCCGGGCAAACCTATGGGGCAGACCATGTCATTGAGACGGGTAGCCGGTATGCCACGTTCACGCAGGCGGCGTTCAAACTGCACGCGCTTGGTTTGCGAGCCTATGAGGCCAAACCAGCCCACATCCGGCAGGCGCAAGATATGTTCAGACAGTTTCTGGTCCAGTGCATGACTATGCGTGAGCACCAGGAAGGATGTGCCTGGTGCTGCCTTGGCTATCAGAGCTTCCGGCGTATCAGTCGCTTCTACCGTGACATTCGCGGCCAGCCTGGTGGGGAACATATCTTCGCGTTCATCGACCCAGGTGATACGGCAAGGCAAGTCCGCCATGGCACGGACGATGGCAGCACCGACATGCCCAGCGCCAAACAGCATCAGGTGGGCGCGGTAAGCGAGGCAGGAATCGAGCAGCCAGCGCTGGCCTGCTGCATCAGTCAGGACCTGGCAAGGATTACTGGTATCAATTTGCACTGGCAAACCCGCAGGCCAGGCCGGGCCTGTCAGGTGCGTGCCATTGGCATCGCACAGCGTTGGTGCCGCATTGCTATCGAGCGCCAGCAAACGCCAGCTATCTTGCCCCAGACGCCAGCGCTGGTTCAGGCAATTCAGATAAGCCAGGCTGTCAGCCTGCACACGTTCAAAGGCCAGGTGCACGACACCACCACAGCATTGGCCCAGGCTGGGGCCTAGCGGGAAGCGTTCAAGGCGACGCTGGGCAGCAAGCTGGCTTTCTGGTATGGCCAGCATGCTGCGAGCGATTTCTGTCGCCTTCATTTCGAGATGGCCGCCACCTATCGTGTCGAATAATTCATCTGCCGTGACCAGCATCTTGGCACCCGGCTCACGCGGGCCGGAACCCAATACCGTGGCAACCGTCACCAGTATCTTGGGAACGGATTGTGTGGCAATTGCATTTAACCAAAGCTTCATGATGAACTCGCTTGTCTGACTTTATGTCTGACTTTATGTCTGACTTTATCTTAGCTGGCAGCAGCCATGGCTGCTACGCCATTAATGGCCGACAGGATCGCTTCGCTGGTCGCCGGTGCATTCAGTGGCGGGTTATAGCGGTAATCTGCCACGCTGGCAATCGCATCACGTATCGCAAAGAAAACCGAAAATGGCAGCAGCAGAGGTGGCTCACCCACAGCCTTGGACCTGTGTATGCTGTCTTGTACATTGCGGTTCTTGAACAGGCTGACGCGGAAGTCTTCCGGGCAATCAGAAATCGCTGGTATCTTGTAGGTTGAAGGCGCATGCGTCATCAGCTTGCCGCCCTTGTTCCACCATAATTCTTCTGTCGTCAGCCAGCCCATACCTTGTATGAAAGCACCTTCTACCTGGCCAATATCGATGGCGGGGTTCAAAGAATTACCGGCATCGTAAAGAGCATCGGCACGCAAGAGTTTCCATTCACCAGTCAGGGTATCGACGATGACTTCAGATACCGAGGCGCCGTAAGCATAGTAAGAGAAGGGATTGCCGCTCATGGTTTTCGGGTCCCAGTGCAAACCGGGTGTCGCATAAAAACCGTCAGACCATAATTGCACCCGCGCCAGATAGGCTTTTTGCACCAGGGCTTCAAACGGGATATCCAGGCCATTGATACTGACCAGGCCCGCCGCAAAGCGGATGTCTGCCAATTCGCCACCATAAGTTTTTACTGCAAATTCAGCCAGGCGCTGGCGCAGGGTATGCGCGGCGTTTTGCGCAGCCTTACCGTTTAAATCAGCACCTGTAGAAGCGGCAGTAGCCGAGGTATTGGCAACCTTGCTGGTGTCAGTGGCAGTAGCGCGTACCTTGTCCAGGTTCAGGCCCAGTTCATGCGCAACGACCTGGCAAACCTTGGTATTGACGCCCTGCCCCATTTCACAACCACCGTGATTGACCAGTACCGAGCCATCGGTATAGATGTGCACCAAAGCACCAGCCTGGTTCAGGTGGGTGACGTTAAAGGCGATACCAAATTTAACCGGCGTCAGTGCCAGACCTTTTTTGAGAACGGGGCTGCTGGCATTGAATGCCTTGATGTCAGCACGGCGTTGCTGGTATTCACTACTGGTTTCAAGTTCTGCCACCAGTTCATGGATGACGTTATCGACAACCTTCTGGCCGTACTGTGTAACGTTGCGTCCCTCTTCGTCATTGCGGCCATAGAAATTGATCTTGCGTATCTCAAGCGCATCCTTGTTCAGGTCGCGGGCGATATTATCGACGATGTATTCAATCGCAATCGCTCCTTGCGGGCCACCAAAGCCACGGAAGGCGGTATTCGACTGGGTATTGGTCTTGCCGCACATGGCGCGGATATCGACATCACCAAGGTAGTAGGTATTATCGAAATGGCAGACGGCACGGGTTGCTACCGGGGCTGACAGATCGGCAGAAAAACCGGCACGCGAGACCATCTCTACGCGGGCGGCGATGATGCGGCCTTCATCGTCGTAACCGACTTCATAATCATAATGGAAGCAATGGCGCTTGCCAGTGACCATCATGTCGTCATCACGGTCGGCACGCAGTTTGACCGGGCGCTTCAGATGCACCGCAGAGATCGCTGCCGCGGCTGCCCACAAAGCCGATTGTGACTCCTTGCCACCAAAACCACCACCCATGCGGCGGCATTCAACCACGATGTTGTGGCTGTGTACGCCGAGCGCGTGGGCAACCACATGCTGCATTTCGCTGGGGTGCTGGGTAGAACACAGTACCAGCATGCCACGGTCTTCTTTGGGTATGGCGTAAGAAATCTGGCCTTCGAGGTAGAACTGCTCCTGCCCGCCTACATACAATTCACCCTTGACGCGGCGCGGTGAGCGCTCGAACGCAGCCTGGGCATCGCCGCGCTGCAAGCGCATAGGCGGCAAGACGAAGGACTGGGCTTTTTTTGCTTCTTGCGGTGTCAGTATCGCGGGCAATTCTTCATAGGTAATTTCAGCTTTGCGCACGGCGCGACGTGCATTGTCATGCGTATCGGCAACGACGATGAAGATGGGCTGGCCCACGTATTCAACCAGGCCTTCTGACAGGATAGGGTCATCATGGATGATGGGGCCGCAGTCATTGGTGCCGGGGATATCCTTGGCGGTGTATACAGCCACGACGCCACGCGCGCTTCTTACTGCATCAAAATTCATGGCCACAATATTCGCATGCGCCTTGGACGACAGCCCAAGTGCCGCGTGCAAGGTGCCCTGTACTTCGGGGATATCGTCGGTATAACGCGCCTCACCCAGCACATGCAGGACTGCTGATTCATGCGGATGCGATTTGCCGACCTCTGCCCAGTCTGCATGGTCTTTGGCGAGGTTTTTGTCGGTCAGGAAAGCGTCAGTTTGGGTATTCATGTTTTCTCCTGAGCTCAAGCTGTGACGGTGACGGGGGCAAAGACATTGATGGCTTGCAGTTTGAGCGGAGCATCGGTGCGCGTCTCCAGCCAGAAACGGCGCAAAAGATTTTGTGCTGTCTGCATGCGGTAGGTATTGCTGGCACGCATATCGGTCAGTGGTGTGTAATCCTGTGCCAACAAGGCCATGGCATTTTTCACTGTCGCTTCATTCCATGGCTGGCCGTTCAAGGCTGCTTCTGCCAGAGGTGCGCGGCGTGAGGTAGCGGCCATACCACCGAAGGCGATATGCGCATCACGCACGATTCCTCCGTCTAGGCTGATCGCAAAAGCAGCGCAGACGGCAGAAATGTCCTGGTCATAACGCTTGGCGAGTTTATAGGTGCGGAATTGCTGCCCGGCTTTGGGCAAGGGTATGCGCACGGCAGCGACAAATTCACCGGGCTGCATATCCTTTTTCATATAGTCGAGGTAAAAACTCTCCAGCAACAACACGCGTTGGCCGCGCACGCTGTGCAAGACGATCTCAGCACCCAAGGCAATCATCCACGGTGCTGAATCACCAATCGGCGAGCCATTGGCGACACTGCCACCGAGCGTGCCGGTATTGCGTATGGGTTGCGAAGCAAAGCGCTGCCACATCTCGGTCAGTTCATCCGGGTAATGCTTGCAGACTGCGCCGTAGGCATCATTCAGGGACACGGCAGCACCTATCTCCAGCATGCCATCCACGGTCTTGATATGTTTTAACTCATCAACTTCACGCACATAAATGATATTGCCCAGGTCGCGCATTTGCTTGGTGACCCACAGGCCGACGTCGGTAGAACCTGCCAGTATGGTGGCCTTGGGGTTGGCTTCACGCACTTCAGCCAGTTGTTGCAAGGTGCGCGGTGCATAGAAAGTCTGGTTATATGCCGTATAGCTGAACATCTCTCCACGCTGCAGGTCTTGCAAGCCGCTGATGACAGCCGCACGGTCAAACTCAGCCGCAGGCAATTCACCCATGCGCTTTGCGGCATCGATGATGGGGCGGTAACCTGTACAACGGCAGAGGTTGCCGGACAGGGTTTCGTCTATTTCTTTGCGGCACGGAGGAACGGAATCCCCTTCTTTTTTCAGGTACAGGCTCCACAGGGACATGGCAAACCCCGGGGTGCAAAAGCCGCATTGCGAACCATGGCATTCCACCAGTGCCTGTTGCACAGGATGCAATTCACCATTCTTTTGTTGCAAATCTTCTACCGTAAACACCGCCTTGCCATCGAGGGTGGGCAGGAACTGTATGCAGGAATTAACTGACTGCAATTCCAGCTGACCATGTTTCATTTCACCAACGACGACCGTACATGCCCCGCAATCGCCCTCTGCACAACCCTCCTTGGTGCCGGTGCAATGCAGGTCTTCACGCAGATGCTGCAACAGCGTGCGCGTAGGCGCAGCATTGCTGACTTGCTGGATTTGGCCTTGGTAATAGAAACGTATAGGGTCAGACATGAATGCTCCGGTATGAAATTCTTATGGGGCGAGGTTAGCATCCACGGCGCTGACATCTATATGCATAAAATGATGTAGCTTATCTGCAGCTCAAAATATAAAACACCAGACAAACACCCTCGCAGGCTGCAAAGCCTTGTCAGTATTCAGTATAGACAGTACAGCGGAAAACGCAGGCCAGCGCTTGTATGGGGAATATCACGGTTTTTATATACCGGCTTGAGCAAACGATATGCTTTGCTCTGCGCTTAAGTCCCGACGTCTGGTATAGGCTCCAGCCTTGCCCGGAGCCAAGGTCAATATCCAGACCATGATCAACCATGAATTAAAAGCTCAAAAAAGCTACAAATTTATGTATGATTTGCAACTCATTTAATCAGCCGGGCTTGCACATGTACACCTCTACGTTCACTTTCAAGAAAAAACAGTACGACGATGTTTTTTATGCGCTGGATGAGCAAATTGCCTCTCTGGCGAAAGCCACGCCCGGTTATCTCGGTGAAGAGACCTGGGAAAATGCGGCTACGGGCCAGATTTCCAATGTGTATTACTGGGACAGCCTGGAAGCCTTGCAGGCCCTGATTGCCAATCCCGTACACCAGCAGGCCAAGGCAGCCCAGGCCAACTGGCTGGATGGTTACCAGGTCGTCGTGGCAGAAGTCTTGCGTACCTATGGTGATGGCAAGCTGGAACATCCCTGTGTTGAAATTCACAGGGCGTAAATTGACTAAGCATCCGAGTAAACTCTGATCATTTCTGAAAGCATAAGCATATGAAAACCGGTCTCAGCATAGTTCTGGTTGTCGCGTTATTGAGCAATGCACCAATGGGCAAGGCAAGCAGCCAGGATGAACAGGCATTGATGGCTGGCGTGCAGGGTTTTTATGGCTGGGTGCTGAAGAAAGGCAAACAGGTCTCGGCCTTGCAGCCGCAAATCAAGGATATTGCTGGCAGCAAGAAATTTCAGCTTGATACCAAAAACCTCAAGGCTTTCAGTGGCAAGTTCATGGCTTCCGGCTATTTTGCACCAGACTTTCCGGCAGTGCTGGAGCGTTACTATGGCAAGTACCAGCAGCAATTCAAGGCTTATACCGATGCCGAGTTTGCCCAGATGGCCAAGGATGGCCGTGGGCCGCTGATGGAAACAGAAGATATGGATATTTTCTTTTGCGCCCAGGAATATGAGTACAAGACGTCTTTCATCAAGAAAATCAAGGCCAAGACGATCAAGCTGGGTGGTGACAAAGCCAGCGTCACCGTAGTCTCGCCTTATCAGTGGGAAGCTGAATTCAAGTTCGTCAAAGTCGATCAGCGCTGGCTGATTGCTGGTTACTGTGTGTTCCAATAAGCCTGCGGCCCATGGCTAGGGTCTTCTTGTGCATGCTATATTATGTTTTCTTGCAACTTCCTGAACAGGGCTTATGAGCGGTCCTACCACCGTTTTAACCAGAGCCGATGCGATGCGGGTTTTGCTGTCAGCAGCAGGCATACGTGCTGCCATGGCTGTCAAGCAGGCGCATCAGGATGCCGGCCTATTGCGCACGCAACAGAATGAGCAGCAAGCCATTCTGCAAGAACGCCTGCGTGCTGCAACTGGCTTGAGTCAACAGGCTTTGCAGCAGCAATTGCAAACGACAGAGCAAGACTATGCCGATTTATTGCTATTGGCTGAAAAAATAGGCTACAGTGATCAGGTACAGGCAATTCGTCCGCCGTCTCCACAAGGAGCGGATGAGCAGGAAATCATTACTTACCTGCGTAACTTGCATGCACTGGTGTATGAGCTCAGACCTGTGCTTTTGCAAGAGTCTGCCAGACGGGCCGATTCCCTCTTTGATCAGACAGATTTTGATGTGGCAACGGCCAGCAGTGCAACTCTGCCGCAAGACCGGCTGGCGCGCCTGCTGAAACGCGTCGCCCACCTGCCACAATTACCAGAAGATATCGCAGGGCTGGCAAGAGAGCTGGAAATATCCCTGCCCGGCGAGCGGGCTGATCTGCTTGCCAGCGATTTGCGCCTGCACATCCAGAACCTGCTGGAAGCCGAGAAAAAACGCCAGGTAGGTGAAGCCCAGGCCCTGATACTAGAGCAGACTTTGAAAGACCTTGGCTACCAGGTCGAAGAGATATCCCACACCCTGTTTGTAGAAGGTGGCACCGTTCATTTTCGCCGCAACAGCTGGGACAAGTACATGGTGCGCATGCGCATGGATGCCAAGACCGGGCAAGCCAATTTCAATGTCATCCGTGCCGTCAAACAGGGTGAAAATGAACGCAGCGTACTTGACCATCTGGCAGAAGACCGCTGGTGCAGTGAATTCCCGACTCTGATGGCAGCACTGGAAGCGCGTGGCATACACATGCAGGTGACACGGCTATTGCAGGCAGGTGAACTGCCAGTGCAACTGGTCGTGGAAGACAAACTGCCGCGATTTGCAGAAGAAGAGCAAATCGAAAGCCGCAAACAACAACGTAGCAATAAATTGCCATGAATGTACCTGACATACGCTGGCTGCAAGACTTGCAGCGCCTGCTGCCCATACGATCCCAGTATGTGGTTTCTGGCAGCATACGCGACAGTTTTCTGTTGCCACTTGACGCTGCTTCTGGCAGTGCCACCCTGGTGCCTTTCAACCGTGCCTTGTGGGAGTTTTTAAAAAGCCAGGACTACAGTCTTTTACTTGCGTTTGACCCTGTCGATGGCTTGCGCGTCTATCCTGACGAAGCAGCGCAGCGTGATCTGGCCGCCCGCCTGTTCGATGTGAAGCTGGCAGATGGTTGTCAGCAAATGAGCCTGGAAAGCCTGAGCAAGCTGATGAAAAAAATCAGTGCTGAACGCGAAGTACGTTGCGCTCTGGTGCTGGATTTTGCCTCACGCATCAGCCGCAAGCCTGAGCAGTTGAGTGAGGCTGAACACCGCTTCTTTGTCGCCGCAGAAAAAATCTCGCTGAATGCCTCTGCCATAGTCCCGCGTCAGAAAGGTGGACCACCGCTATACAATCCCATACTGTGGCTGGTGAACCGGGCGCAGGATTTGCCATCCTGGTTCACGCTCGATAGCGAGCGGATTGCGACCCTGCATATCGGCAAACCCGACTTTGAAATGCGCCAGGCTGCGGCACAACAACTGGCACCCTTGTTTGCCGGGTTTGCTGATGCGCAAGCGGATGTCCGCACCCAATTCGTCAAAGCTTTTACTGAAGGAACGGATGGCATGTCCCTGTCTGCCCTGGCAGATATCACTGAGCTGGCGGACCGGCAAAAACTCGCTATCAGTGATATAGATGATGCAGTACGCTGCTATAAAGTTGGGGTGCTGGATAATCCCTGGCGCAAGGAATACCTGCGCGACAAGATACGCGATGCTGAAAATTTTATCGAAGACCGTGTCAAGGGCCAACGCCCTGCGGTCATCAAGACCCTCGATATTCTGAAGCGCTCGGTTATGAGCCTGACAGGGGCGCAAACTCGCTCGGTCGGCAGCAGGCCACGCGGCGTCTTGTTTTTTGCCGGTCCAACCGGTGTGGGTAAGACCGAACTGGCCAAGACCCTGACAAAACTGGTGTTTGGTGATGAAGCGGCTTATTCACGTTTTGACATGAGTGAATTTGCAGAAGAGCATACCAGCGCCAGGTTGCTCGGTGCCCAACTGGGTTTCGTCGATTCTGAAGCTGGTGGCGAACTCACCAACGCCGTCAGGCAAAAACCTTTTTCTGTCGTGCTGTTTGATGAAATCGAAAAAGCCCATCCGCGCATACTCGATAAATTCTTGCAGATACTGGAAGATGGCCGCCTGACCGATGGCCGTGGCGACACCGCGTATTTTTCTGAAACCATTTTGATCTTCACTTCCAACCTGGGTATCTATGTAGAAGACAATCACGGGCAACGCCACGAAAATGTCAAACCAGGTGACAGCTATGAAACCGTGGAATTCAAGGTGCGTGCAGCCATAGGTAATTATTTCAAATTCAATTTGTCACGACCAGAATTATTGAACCGCATCGGTGACAATATCGTGGTCTTTGATTTTATTTCTGCTGAAGTCGCCGCCAAGATTTTTGATGGCATGCTGCGCAATGTCGCGCGTCGTTTGCAGGAAGAACTCAAGCTGCAACTGGCCATGCCAGCGGCAGTGCGCGATGACTTGCTGGCACGTTGCATACGTGACCTCAGCAACGGTGGCCGTGGCATAGGCAACCAGCTGGAATCAAATTTCATCAACCCCTTGTCGCGCGCCTTGTTTGAACAGGAACTGACAGGCAAGCAGCGCCTCACTGTAACGGCGATTACCGAAGCCGATAAAGTCATCAGCCTGAGCCTGCAATTAGCATGAAGATAGCGATCAATAAAGCGCATTTCCCGGTCACTGTACTCGGGCCGGGGAGGCGCATCGGCATCTGGGTACAGGGTTGCAGCATAGGCTGCAAGGGCTGTGTTTCGCAAGATACCTGGGCCAGGGATAGCAGCAAGGAAATGACAGTGGCGGGTTTAGTGAGCTGGTGCCGCGAAGTCAGCGCCGGGCAATTTGATGGCATTACCATTTCAGGTGGTGAACCATTCGAGCAACCCAAGGCCCTGCATGCCTTGCTTGATGGTTTGCATTACTGGCGCAATAGTGCAGGGATGGATTTCGACATCCTTTGCTATAGCGGTTATCCACTCGCAACTCTGCAAAAAAGGCATGCAGACTTGCTGCAGAAACTTGATGCCCTGATCCCTGAGCCTTTTATCGTCAATAAGCCGCTGACCCAGGCCTGGCGTGGCTCAGCCAATCAACCGCTGGTACTCTTGTCAGACCGTGCAAGGGCGCGCATGCAGACTTATGTGGATGCCCCCATCGATGAACAGGACAAACGCATACAAACCATGATAGACGGCCAGCATGTCTGGTATGTAGGCATACCGGCGCGTGGTGACATGCAGGCACTCGAGCAATTATGTGCCAGTCGTGGTCTGAGCTTTGATAGCGTCAGCTGGAGGCCCTGAGTGAGTCAGATTTACATACGCCGCTGCCCCGCCTGTGAAACCGACAACGCGCCTGAAGTCATGCGCTGTGTTTGCGGCACTTTGCTGTCTGGTGTGGACTTGATGGAAAAACGCGAGCAAACAGAACCATCCATTGAGATAACGCAGCCAGCAACCACAGTCACAGCAACAGAATTATTTTGCAGTTATGAGGATTGCGAACAAAGCAATCCGCCAAATAGTGATCTTTGCCTGTATTGCAATCGCCCACTGAGCAAGGAACCAACAACTCAAGATAGCAGCCAAATTCATAGCCTGTTATCGTTGCCGCAAGCCCTGCGCGATCGCTACAAAATACTACATCACCTGCCAACCCTGGGAGCAGAGGCCGAACTGCTAGTGGTAGCAGAAAATACCTCTGCTATACAACGTGTCGCCAAGATTTATCGACATGGCATACATGGCAAATCTGAAGTCAGTGAAAGGCTGCAAGCGGTACCAGCCGAGCACCGCGTCGTCGTGCTGGAAGCTGGCGTATCTGACGGCCATGCCTATGAGCTCATGGAATACTGTGAGCTTGGCTCATTAAAAAAATTCGTACAAGACAGTCGGCCAGATCCTGCCATGCTGGAAAGCATAGTGCGTGAACTGGCAACAGCCATCGCCAGTGTGCATAAAGCCGGACTTATCCACCGCGACCTGAAGCCCGAGAATATTCTGGTGCGCACGCTGCAACCGCTGGATTTAATACTCACTGACTTTGGCATTTCATCTGTGCTGGATGCCACACAAAGGCTGACTGGCACAGCGCGCACCTTGCCGTATGCCTCACCAGAAAGCCTGTCTGGCGTCATCGATGCCAAGGCAGATTACTGGGCGCTGGGCATGATCATGCTGGAACTGGCTATGGGCCAGCATCCATTTGCCGGTTTGTCAGAAGCTGTGATCCTGCACCACCTGACTACGCGCGAGCTGGAACTCAATGCCGTGCCGGATGCCTATCTGCGCAAGCTGCTGCGTGGCCTGCTGTTGCGTGACCCTAAAAAACGCTGGGGTAAGGATCAGATCATGCGCTGGCTGGCGCGTGACACCAGCCTGCCAGAGGCCGTGGAAACCATGGCCATGGGCGGTTTTCGTGAGCCCTATCATATAGGTCAATATCTCTGCCACACCCGCGAACAACTGGCAGTGGCACTGGCCCGTAACTGGGATGATGGCGTCAGGGATATCTCGAATGCGCAATTGCTGGCCTGGTTCCGCGATGTACAAAAAGACCAGAATGCGGTGCGGGTCTTGCTCGATATGCGCCAGGATAAAAAGCTCTCGGTCGATGTACAGCTATTGCGACTGATATTGCATCTGGCACCCGGCATACCACCGGTATGGCGCGGTGAAACCATAGAACTGCCAGCGATACTCGGCTATGCCAATAGCTCATTGAAAGGTGATGAAACCGCCAGCAACTGGCTGAAACAGCTGTACAACTACGGCGTGCTGGAAGCCTATGCCGATGCGGGCAACAAAGAAGTCGCCAGCATAGTGCAAAAATGGCAGGCTTGCTGCAAACAAATCGAGCAGGCCTGGCAAGAAGCTTTTGGTCTCGTGAAAAACTATGCCAGCAAGCAATTGCCGGGAGAACATAGCAATATCGACAAACTCATGTACGGCCTTGAGACAGATGACAGCGCACCGCTGCATAGATTGCATGCACGGGTGCTGGCGCTGGTCTATGATGAACGCTGGCCTGAGCGCCTGCGCAAGCGCCTGCAGGTCGCCTATGCCGGCCTGCAAGCTTATTGCCCCTGGTTATCTGCATTGGGTGAGATAGAAAAAATGCCGGTCGCCTCGCTGCTGGTGCTTGAAGCCCTGTTGCCGGAGGCGCAAAAAGCAGTTGAACGCCAGCAAAAAGCCGATGCCTGGCTGCGCAGCACAGAGCAGGATGCCGCCGCCGCAATAAAGCAGGAAGTCTTGCAAAGTATCAGAAGCTTGCGCACGGCTGCCACTGACAGTCTCTTGCCTGACAGCGCCGTAGAAGACTTGCAAAAGGCGCTGGAAGAGTATTATGTGTTGCTGGAAAAACTGCGCGCCTCAGCCAGCACCGAAGCAGCATGGCAGGAAGCAAAGAAGAGCGCATCGCGGGTAGAACATATTGCCGCAGGAATATCCCGCGAGCTCAATCAACTGCTGGCAAGACGCACAGAAAACCAGGGCTGGGCGGGGCAGGAAATGCAGGTTTTTCTGGCCATTGCCATCATCGTCATACTTATCTTTTTCAGAAAGAGTAATTTTTACTGGATATTGCTGCTGGTCTCAGGCCTTGCCGCCTGGCGCTTCTTGCCTAATTTTTTGAGCATGCGCAAAATCCGCGAGTTGGGTGAGCAACTATAAATTCTGGAGTATCCATGTCTGCCATTTTTAACAAATTGAATTTGAAAGATCAGAGTGAAATACTGGTCTTGCATGCACCCGCATCATTTGAGCCTGAAATCGCGGCCTTGACCAAGGTCAAGGTACACAAGAAATTGTCTGGCATCAAAAAACTGAATTTTGCTTTGGTATTCGTCAGCAAGCAGCAAGAGCTTGATGAAATCT
This sequence comes from Undibacterium sp. KW1, assembly GCF_009937955.1. Classification (NCBI taxonomy): domain Bacteria; kingdom Pseudomonadati; phylum Pseudomonadota; class Betaproteobacteria; order Burkholderiales; family Oxalobacteraceae; genus Undibacterium; species Undibacterium sp. KW1. Next base: position 6,103,736 of record NZ_AP018439.1, read on the forward strand.
CACTGGCCCTGAGCAAGCTGGTAGAGGGAGATGCCCTACTGTGGTTTGCTTATCCCAAGGGAAGCTCGAAAAAATATCAATGTGAATTCAACCGTGATACTGGCTGGGATGTGATCAAAGCGGCTGGGTTTGATACGGTGAGGATGGTGGCGATTGATGAAGACTGGTCAGCATTACGGTTCAGGCATGGCGACTTTATCAAAAATTCTAGCAGGAAGGCTGCTGGCTGAAGGCCTGATTATTTTACAGATAAATAGAACTCAATTCGGGCTCAATCCAGTTAGCCCTTAGCTGGATTGAGCTTCATAGTAGCCTGGCAAGGCAAGACCTCAAACTTGTCCACTGCCGAACCAGCCCGTCATCTTATCCCTGGCACTCTGCTTCACATCGTCAGTAATATAAAAACTGACGGTCACCAGAGCGCCCGCAATGACACCGAGATCATCACTGTAACCGACCACTGGCAACATATCCGGCACTGCATCCAGCGGGAAAATGAAGTAACCCAATGTACCAAAGATGACAGTCTTGGCCCAGGCTGGTGTCTCCGGCCTCTGAGCCGCATAGTACAGGCACAGCACTTTTTCTATGACTTCACTGCCTGCCGCTTGTGCATATTTCTTGAGCTTGTCCCAAAAACCTTTTTCACTATACGCTTTGCCATGTGACATGACACTGCTCCTCAGTCATTCGCTTTTTTCACGGTGGCCAGCAAACCCGCCGCTGCCACGAATACGCCGCCAGAAAACTGGTTGAACATTTTTGCCTTGCCTTTGGACCGCAGCCAGGGTCCCATGCGTTCGGCAAATACCGCATACAGCATCAGCACACTGAATTCAAAAAATACAAAGGTGCTGCACAGGACTAAAAATTGCGGCAGCTTGGCGGCAGCCGGATTGATGAATTGCGGGAAGAAGGCGGTAAAGAACAGCAAGGCCTTGGGATTGCTGGCGCCGACCAGCATGCCTTTGACATACAGGCGCAGGCGGGTGCCGCGCAACTCGGTTTCTGTCGGCAAGATAAAATCACTGCTCTTGGCACGCAAGCTGCTGATGCCGAGATACAAGAGATAAGCCACACCGAGGTATTTGATGATGGTAAATACCAGCGCCGAGGTCGCCAGAATCGCACCTATGCCTATTGCCGAACAAGTCATGATGGCAATCAGGGAAGTAATATTCCCCAGCGCCGGAAACAGGGTCATGCGCGCACCGAAATTGATGCTGTTGGTGATGCACATCAAAACGGCGGGACCGGGGTGATGGTCAGTACCAATACGGCGATAACATACAGCAACCAGGTTTCTATAGACATACGGGCTCCCCATGAGTTAAATATCCTGTTACAGATATCTTAGTCGATTTCAGGGGCAGCCATCATATTTGCTTTTTTATGCTGGTTTCACCACTTTGCGTGGTGCTAGCGGCGGCGGTGTATAAGCGGCCCATTCTGGTTTTTGCTCTTTACCGCTATCGATGATGACCATATAGCGCCCAGCCCAGGGATTGTCCTGGCGGTTTTTGTCGAGCACCCAAAATTTCTTGCCCTCTGCCACGCCTTGCAAATAGTCCGCATCCAGCACCGAGTAGCGGTCTAGCAAGAGATTCAAAGTACCTGGTATCCGTACACAGCCCTTGGATTGCACTGTGCCCAGACGTGATTCGAGTACGCCAGGGTCAGTCGCATGCATTTGCAGACGCATGTCGGCGATAATTTTATCGCCCCAGCCTTTTTTGGCCTTTTGCCAGCCAAAATCAAAGACGCGCCGGCCTTTGATGCCATAACCGCGTATGCCCTTGCTGTTTTTGCTGCCCTCGGCACGGTAATCCGGATTGGCCAGGCTATGCGCATACACCCCGATAGGGGTTTCAAAATGCTCAAAACCAAGAGAGCGCCCTGTAGAAACAGGTGAAGCACCAATGAACTGGTATTGCCCTTCCTGGTCTAACCAAAACAACATGGCAACCTGGACCTTGGGATTGCGATCGACCAGCATAATATATTGAGAAGGCAGGCTGGTGATGCTGTTAGTGCTGAGGGCGGTAGCCATCTGCTCTATATAAAATTGCAAATCTTCTGGTGGCGGTTGTACCTGCTGCACTACAGTGGTGGCGTAAATGTCCTTAAGACTAAGGGCAGACTCCAGTGCTTGCGAGGGTGCGGCAAAGGCAAGTGCCACCGTGATGGCTATGGCAGGTTTAAGCAGGGATGAAAGCATCTTGAATGAGAAAAAGGAATCTGTAGTCTATGCAATGAGGCCCCGGGGCCTGTCCCTTTCAATATGCCGCAGTTTGATGGTCACAGACAAGTATAAACATCATGCTGGTATGCAAGGTGTTGCAACTTTGACTCATCGCAAACACCTTCATATCACAAATACTATATTGCATGTTTTACACAGGAGGACTCAGCCGTGAAACTTATGAAATTAGCCTCACTCTTGCCCTTGTCGCTATCGCTCTGTCTGAGCATGCCTGCATTGGCCGCGGGCAGCAATTGTTCAAACAAGGATATCGCTTGTGTCACTGGCGGTATAGGCAGTACGGAAAGGGAAGAATTACAACAGCAGGCAGGGCAATACAATCTGTGGCTGCGCACTGCTGCCAATAAATCTGGCGCTTATCTGGCGGATATCAAAGTTATTGTGAGAGACGACAAAACCAAAGCCGTGCTGCTGACAACGACGCTGGATGGTCCCTGGCTATTCTTGAATCTGCCCGAAGGCCGCTATGAAGTGGAGACGCAATACCATGACAAGACTAAACGATCTGATCAGATCGTCAAAAAAATCACCGAGATCAAAAAAGGCAGCCAGCGCCAGATGATGATGTATTTCGAAGCCAGCAATGTCGGTGAACTGAATTACCAGCCTGCTCAATAAAACGCCGGGGCGTCAGTCCAGGTAAATCCTGGGCTTGTACACTTCCATGAAATTGTCCGGTTTGCTCAGTGGAGTAAAACCAAACTTTTCATACAGGCCAGCGGCGGTGCTGGTCGATAGCGTAAAGCGGCGCAGCTTGCTGACTACCGGGTGAGCCATGACTTCTTCCATCAGTAATCTGGAGATGCCCTTGCCGCGCATGTCGGTCACGACAAACACATCGACGAGGTTACCAAAGGTCGCCATGTCGGTGATGATGCGGCAAAAGCCCACCATGCGCTGTTGCTGGAAGATACTGAAACACAGGGAATTGCGCAGAGATTCCTCTACCACAGGTCGTGAAATGCCGGTGGCCCAACCACTTTCGGTCGTCAAGAATTGATGGACGAGGTCGATATCGATCTTGTCCTTGTCTGTCGTGATCCAGTATTCGCCAGCCTGTGTTGCGTTCATGCCGTTCTGTCCTTGTGCTTAGGTGCTAAGGTGATTAGGTGCGTGGTTGCTTGGGAATCTTTCAAAAATGCATTGCCAGGTTCAGACCACAAAGTAGTTTTCAAGTTTATTCAGATGGCTGGGCTACAACGGTGGCCAGGTAATTATTCTTGATACGAACATAGTGCTCTGCCGAGTATTTGAAATAGCTGATTTCTTCTGGGGTCAAGGCGCGGACTTTGACCGCCGGGCGGCCTACATATAAAAAGCCGCTTTCCAGTACCTTGCCCGGTGGCACCAGGCTGCCTGCACCGAGCATGACATGCTTGTGGATAATGACATCATCCATGACGATGCTGCCCATGCCTATCAGGCATTCATCACCGATATTGCAGCCATGCAGGATGACGGAATGGGCTATCGTCACATAATCACCAATAATCAAAGGTGAGCCAGCTGGCTTGCTGGCATTCTTGTGTGAGACATGGCCCATGGCCAGATCCTGGAAATTACTGCTATGGCCTATGCGTATGTGATTGACGTCGCCACGCAAGACGGCATTGCACCAGACCGAACTATCCGGCCCGATTTGTACATCACCGATGATCTGGGCGCTGGGGTGGAGGTAGCAATTTTCAGATATTTCAGGGAAGGTGGTCAGGTAGGGACTGAGTGGCATGGTGCAATCTTTGCGTTCATTGGAAGGTTTGAGCACTGATTTTAACTGATCGACATCATCAAGCACATGTGGACAGATACTTAGATATCCACAGGATCAATTTCCACCGACCACCGGACCCGGCTTTTCATGGCACGCAGATCAGCGATCCAGGCTTTGACAAAGGCTTGCAGAGCTGGGCGTGAAACTGATTCGACCAGCAACTGTGCCCTATCGACGTTAGCCACCCGCGTCATGGTCATGGGGATGGGGTCGTTGATCATGATGCCCTGATGCTCGGTACAGAGCGCGGCTTCTTTCAAAAAGGCGATGGCAGTTTCCAGCTCTTTGGCTTCTGCCCGCAATAAAGCCTGGTACATGAAAGGTGGCATATGGGCTTGCTGGCGTTCATCCAGCAAGTCTTTGGCAAAGTCGGGGTAATTGTGTGACATCAGCGCATGGTAGAGAGGATGATCGGGGTAGCGGGTTTGTACCAGTACCTCGGATGCATTGCCGCCTTCTTTTTGCGCGGCCCGCCCAGCCCGGCCTGCTACCTGCATGAGCTGGGCAAACAGGCGTTCACTGGCGCGGTAATCTTGCGAGAACAGAGCAGCGTCCGGGTTCAGCGCTGCCACCAGGGTCAGGCGTTTGAAGTCATGCCCCTTGGCCACCATTTGGGTGCCAATCAGTATATCGACTTCACCGGCATGCACACGTTCAAAAGCAGCGGCAGCACTGCCTTTGAGACGGGTGGAGTCGGCATCAATGCGGAAAACCCTGGCCTCCGGGAAAAGCAGGGCCAGGCTTTCTTCCATGCGCTGGGTACCGCGACCCAGCGGTTGCAGGTCTATATTGCCGCAAGTAGGGCATGAGCGCGGTATGCGTTGTTCCAGGCCGCAGTGATGACAGCGCAATCTATGGTCACCTTTATGCAAGACCAGATGGGCAGTACAGCGCGTGCAATTGCTGATCCAGCCACAGGCGTCGCAAGCCAGTACCGGTGCATAACCACGCCGATTGAGGAACAGTAGTGATTGCTCACCTTTCTCCAGACGTAGCTTGATTGCGCCTATCAATCTTTGCGTCAGGCCTTCGCTGGGTTTTTCTCTTTCCAGGTTGATGATGCGTATGATGGGCAGGACGGCGTGCTGGACTGCCCGCTCACGCAATTCCAGCAAGCGGTAACGGCCAGTCTGCGCACCCTGCCAGCTTTCCAGCGAGGGCGTGGCTGAACCCAGCAAGATGGGTATCGAGAGCTGGCGCGCCCGCCATACAGCAAGGTCACGGGCAGAGTAACGCAGGCCTTCCTGTTGCTTGTAGGAAGGGTCATGCTCTTCATCGATGATGATCAGCTTCAACCTAGGCAGGGATGCCAGCATGGCCAGGCGTGTACCGAGCACGATGCGGGCACGACCGGTATGCGCAGCCAGCCAGTTCAACATGCGTTCACCTTCTGCCATGCCACTGTGCAGGGTAGATAGCATCAGGCCAGGGAAACGGGCGCGGATATGCGATTCAAGCTGTGGCGTCAGGTTAATTTCTGGCACCAGGATCAGGATCTGGGCATCCGGCGCCTTTGCCAGTATTTTGGCGGCAGTCTGCAAATACACTTCCGTCTTCCCGCTGCCGGTCACACCAAACAAGAGATGCGGCGCATAGCCCTCGGCGTTGGCAACTGCATCCACCGCAGCTTGTTGCTCGGGATTTAATTGCGGTTCGCCTACCGGGCTGACATCAGCCTGCTCAGGCAATTTGGCCAGCTTCTTGATGGAGCGCTGCAAGGATACTGTCTTGATGGCTTTCAGGTTCTTGGGCAAGGCGGGTACAGCCACCTCGCCTATGGGGCGCTGATAATACTCGGCGGCAAACTGGCATAGCGCTAGCCATTCCTTGTTCATGGGTGGCAGCTCATGCCTGACAGCGATTGCGTCGCGCAGCTTGGCGGGTGGGACATCGGTCTCATTCACCACATCCATGATCAGACCGACGACTTCCTGGCGGCCAAAGGGCACAGCAGCCAGTTGCCCGGGTTGAGGCAAGTCGGCAACTGCCCCTCCCTCTTCCTGTGTTGCCCACCGATAATCGAAGGTGCTGTCAAGTGGGGTATCGAGGGCTACGCGTAAATAAACTTGTTTCACGATCTAAGCCTGAACATGAAAATCGGCGCTAACTATTGATTTCATAAGGCTTTTTGACATATCCACAGTTTCTGTGGATAACTTTGTGGAGAAAGGTCTATTGACATCGGTTTTCGCTAGCGTTTACGGGGGTTTCCACAAAATGCCCTGTCTCAGAGCCAAGAATTTAGTCGTTTAAAATCAATGACTTATAAAAAATGCCGGGAGACAAAAAAATATTTTTGAAAATATTTTTTGCCGCCCCGATTTTGTGCATAAGTGACAGAAAATGTGCATAGAAATGCAAAATTTTTCTGCGGCGTATCCATTGGTTTTCCACAGCTTTCAGGCTGGAAAAGCACGCCAGTTCTATGTTTTGCAGAGCAACATGATGCAAAGACAAGCGTCTCAGCCACTTGTTGTTTTGCCAGTGCCTGAATATACATACTTTACCAGCGGCCTGAGCAGAAACACTGGCTGGACCAGCCACACTACTGTCAATCCGTGGCAGAAAATCATGCTTATTTTATAAATAAATACCAGTTTTTATGCAGACTGACGTTGCTGGCGGCTATATTCATGCACCGTTTCGACCAGCACGCTGACCGACTCAACCGGGGTAAATTGCGAAATGCCATGACCAAGGTTAAATACATGGCCATGACCAGCAGCAGGCTTGCCATAACTGTCGAGCGCAGCAATGACTTGCTTGCGGATTTGTTCTGGTTCGGCAAACAGTACTGCCGGATCAAGATTACCCTGCAAGGCGACCTTGTCACCCACTTTGGCGCGTGCCTGACCCAAATTCATGGTCCAGTCCAGTCCCAGGGCATCCGCACCGATATCGGCCAGTTGTTCCAGCCACAGACCACCGCCCTTGGTAAAGACAATGGCAGGAATGCGCTTGCCATCTTTTTCTTTTTGCAGTTGGCTGACGATATCGCGCATATAAGACAGCGAAAACTCTTGATAAGCACCATCTGCCAGCGCCCCACCCCAGCTGTCAAAAATCATCACGGCCTGGGCACCGGCATCGATTTGCGCGTTCAGGTAAGCAGCGACAGCATCGGCATTCGTGCGCAGGATATGGTGCATGAGGTCCGGCCGCTTATACATCATGCTCTTGACGGTATGAAAGTCGCGCGAGCCCTGGCCTTCCACCATATAACAGGCCAGCGTCCATGGGCTGCCGGAAAAACCGATCAGCGGCACACGGCCATCCAATGCCGTGCGGATTTGCGTTACGGCATCAAATACATATTGCAGGCTGCCTGCTTCGGGCACTTTGAGTGCCATGACGTCTTTTTCGTCTTTCAGCGGACGTTCAAACTTGGGGCCTTCGCCTTCTTCAAAATACAGGCCCAGACCCATCGCATCCGGCACGGTCAGAATGTCGGAAAACAGGATCGCAGCATCGAGGCCATAACGGTCTATAGGCTGCAAGGTTACTTCAGTCGCGAAACCAGGGTTCTTGGCCAGGCTCAGAAAAGAACCCGCACCTTTGCGGGTAGCGCGGTATTCTGGCAAATAACGGCCAGCCTGGCGCATCAACCATAAAGGTGTGTAATCAGTTTCCTGGCGCAACAAGGCTCTGAGGAAGGTGTCGTTTTTGAGTGGGGCAAAATTCATGGACATAAGTGCTTTCGGTGACGCTGCGTGCATCTGCTTATCTACTGACATGGTCAAACTACGCAGACTATTGCTGTATAAGCGACATTATCGCCTATGCGCGCAGGATAGGCATCTGATCTGCAGCAAGTGGCGCAATTTTCAGCAAAATTTCCGGTAATAAACTGTGGATAACTTTGTGGATAGAAATGACAGAATGCCAGTTTACTGATTTATTTTAAATTCGGTTAACAGGATTATTCTGTAAGTCATTGATTTTATTGGGAAGGAATACCAGTTTATGAAGAATTCCCATTTTTTAGCATAAATCGCGTGCAAACGAAATTGTGCATAAGTACCAAAGCTTTATTATTTTTCTTGACGATTTTGCAGAAATGTTTTCGCTAATTCTTCTGCCCAAATACTGACGCCAAGTGCTGACGGATGGTAGCCATCTTCGGCCATCTGGCGCGCATCTTGAAGATTTGCGGTAAACGGCAAATGCAAAACCCGGGCCCTGCTCATCGCCATCTCGCGGTTTATTTGATCCAGGGCATGCGCCTTCATGCCCAAAACCTGGCGCAAAGGAGCTGGCAAAGCAAGAAAAACCTGCATGGGAGGTACGCCAGCCAGAACGATAAGACCAGTTGTTTTTAGCATCAACTGCAATTCATCCAGCAGGCTCTGCAACTCTGCCCGGTAACTGTTGGCCGGGCAAAAGCTGGTTGTATCATTGACTCCAAAAGCGACCAGAATGAGATCCCACGCTGGCGATGCATGGCCTTGTGCCTGACGAAATGCTGGCAAAGCTTGCCTGGCCCAGGACAGGCGTGCGCCGTTTTGCCCCAAAGCCTGCCATTCCACAGCAGTATCAAGTTTGCCAGCCAGGGTTTTGGCCATTTGTGCGGTAATGGCTTCTTGATAATTCGCCACGCCCACACCCGCAACCGGTGACTCCCCTATACCCAGCACCCTTAAGTTATCCACAGGCCGACTCGCATGAGTCCACAGCCCATGTGCCTGGTCAATGGCTTCGGGCAGGCGTGGTGTGGCTGCGCGGGTACGCCTCCCCTGCCATGCCAGCAAGGGATACAGCGGTGCTGCCAGCAGCTCAGGCCAGTAGCTAAATTTCATTTACTGAACTTCATGCATTGAGTTTGATGAACTGAGCTTCACTCTACCTTGAGCTTGCTGTAATCAGGATTACCCGGTGGATATGTGAGCTTCAGGCTCAGCATTTTTTCTTGCACGATGCTGGCTATCACGAGGTTGCGCTGGGTCTTGGAGTCTGATGGCACGGCATACCATGGCGCGTGATCGGCATCTGTTGCCTGCAAGGCATCTTCATACGCCTCTTGATACGCGTCCCAGTATTGACGCTCGACCAGATCCTGGGGATCAAACTTCCAGTGTTTTTCAGGATCAGCCAGACGCTCTTCCAGCCTGGCTTTTTGTTCGGCCTTGGAAATGTGCAGGAAGAATTTCAGTATCACGGTGCCAGTTTCGGCCAACATACGTTCAAAATCGCGTATCTGTGCATAGCGGCGCTTGCATTCAGCCTGGTCTATCCACCCATGAACGCGGGTAATCAGCACGTCTTCATAATGGCTGCGGTTGAAGATGGTGACTTCACCCTTGCCTGGCACTTCTTTATGCACGCGCCACAGATAATCATGATTTTTTTCATCAGTACTGGGGGCTTTAAAGGCGACCGTGCGTGCTCCCAGAGGATTGATTTGCCCGAACACGCCGTTGACCGTACCGTCTTTACCGGAAGTATCCATGCCCTGCAGGATGATCAATAGCTTGCGTTCACGACCAGCATACAAGACATTTTGGAGGTTAGAAATTTCTTCTGCCAGCTTTAGTGTCGCCAGTTTGTCGGCGGCCTTGTCTGCATTCTTTTCAGTGGCTGCCGTACCCAGCAGTTTTTTATTGGCATTAGCATCCTTGACCTGAAAACCTTTACCTACCCGAAACAAGTCCGCAACTGTCATTCAAGTCCCCAATCAATATTGTTAGCTTACAAAAAATATATCTCACAATTAGAGATAATGTTTTGATGATAATATGAAAAGTGCAGCATACCCTAGCAAGACTACAAATGTGTTCACCAGAATTGCATTTTTCGGGTGGCATACATCACCAACTCATTGCACATGATACGAAAGAAAACCTATTACCTGGCCGCATTGTTATTGCCCATAGCCCTGAGCTTGCTCAGTGTCGCATGCGCACAATTTGGCGTGCTGCGTGACTTTTCGCGCTTTCTGCTTGGGTCTCTGTTCATTGGTGGCATACCGTATTTACTGACGCTACTGGTGTTCAGCATTGCTTTTTTTCGTCTGGATGAAAACAAGTTTGTTTTCTACTGCCATTTTGCGCCATTCGTCATGGCGCTGGCATTTGGTGTTAGTGCTGCGGTCATTATGATGATCAACGAAAGGCGCATCTATATCGCTGACCTGTTCCATCTGTTTATCATCGGCGGCTTATACAGCCTGCTGGTAGGGTATTTCTATGTATTGCTGGCAGCGATCATTTTCAAACTGCTCCAGTCGATAAAGTTGATTTACGTTGAACCACACCGGGCTTTTTATGAATAATCACCTTACCATGAACATGACTGTTTTTTTTATTCCACATCGAATAATGAGTGTCCGCAAATGGATAGCTGCTTTTGCATTGGCGGCGGCCTTGCCTGCTTGCGCTATGGCTGACGACAAGATTATTACGATTACCACCCATACCAATTTAGTCGCGGACAGTGCCAAGGGAGTGGAATTCTCAGCTGCATCAAATGCATTGAATCTGCTGATCAAGGAGGGCAAATTTGAAGAAGCAGACAGAAAAGCAAAAGAAAATTGCCGGTCTTATGAATCCATCTTTGACAGCAGCAAAAAGCAATTCTCTTTTCAGACGACTCAAGAATTTGAGGAATTCAGCAAATCCAGCAAGCTGAATTTTGAATGGATAGAATGGGGTTATAAAAACTGCCTGCAAGTCCAGGCCTTTGTTGCGGTTGAAAGAAGGGATTTGCAACAGGCCTTGTCCATGCTCAGGAAATTGGAATATCTGGCCCCGGTTTCTGCCGGCACTTCGGTAGAAATTGGCTATGTCTTGAACCAGCTGGCCAAACCCACAGAAGCCTTGCAAACCTATCGTCACGCCCATGAATTGAGCAAACAATATTCCTCACAACGTCCTTACCTGGCGATGTCCCTGCGCGGCATAGGATTTTCTTTGATAGAGCTTAAGCAGCTTGATGAGGCAGAAAGAGCTTTTCAGGAATCCTTGCAAATCGAACCTGAGAATAAACTGGCGCAAAACGAACTTGCCTACATACAGCAATTGCGCTCAGCAAAGCAAACTCAGACACGGTAAAGATGTTCTATCTTGATGCACCTGTCCATCACTACTCTGATGCCTGCTGCCTCTGCCCTGGCGGCAGCTTCTGTATTTACGATGCCTGATTGCATCCATAGATAAGGCACAGCTATTTGTATCGCTTCTTCGACGATGGGCGGAATATCAGCCGCGTTGCGGAAGCAATCGACGATATCGATACGGTGTTCTGCCGCAGCAGTAATCAGATCAGGATAGCAATGCTCGCCCAGTATGATGTTTCCTGCCTCACGCGGGTTGACCGGGATAATGCGATAGCCATGCGCCTGCATATAGGCGGACACTCCGTAACTGGGACGTGAGGTTTTTGAGGACAGGCCGACGACGGCGATGGTTTTACTTTTGCTCAGTATCTCGGCAATCAAGTCTTGTTCCATAGGCATGGGCAGTTCCAGTATTGGTCCAGTTTGACAGCTTGGAAAAACAAAAAGGCAGCCTGAGCTGCCTTTCCATTGTACTGCTTTCGTCGCGAAAAATTTTCGCAGCGAAATTAACGCTTTTGACGCAATTTTTGTATCGCTGCCAATTGGGCGATCGCTGAAGCCAATTCTGCCTGTGCTTGCGCATAGTCAATTTTGGAATCACGATTAACCAAAGCTTGTTCTGCCAGTTTCTTGGCTTCATTGGCTTTGGCTTCGTCCAGGTCGTGACCGCGAATCGCGGTATCGGCCAAAACTGTCACTGCATTCGGTTGCACTTCAAGCAGGCCACCGGCAACGAATACGAATTCGTCTTCCGCTTTGCCTGGAACCTTGATGCGCACCGCACCCGGCTTGATGCGGGTAATCAGTGGTGTATGTTTCGGATAGATACCCAATTCACCAGCCTCACCCGGCAACGCGACGAATTCGGCTTCACCGGAGAAGATCAACTCTTCTGCGGAAACCACGTCAACGTGAATAGTGTGTGCCATGTTGGACCCTTATTATTCGCTCAAAAAAGCTATGGTGCAGTCAATGATTCAACTGCACCGCCAGTGCGCTTGATTAATTAAGCAGCAGCCAGTTTTTTCGCTTTTTCGATTGCTTCATCGATAGTACCTACCATGTAGAACGCTTGTTCTGGCAGGTGATCGAGTTCGCCGGAAGCGATCATTTTGAAACCACGGATCGTTTCTTTCAAGGAAACGTATTTACCTGGGGAACCGGTAAATACTTCAGCAACGTGGAAAGGCTGAGACAGGAAACGCTGCATCTTACGTGCGCGTGCGACCAGCAGTTTGTCTTCAGGAGCCAATTCATCCATACCCAGAATCGCGATAATGTCACGCAATTCTTTGTAGCGCTGCAAAGTACCTTGAACAGCGCGGGCTGTTTCATAGTGCTCTACACCAACCACTTGTGGGTCCAGCTGACGGGATGTTGAATCCAGTGGATCAACCGCAGGGTAGATACCCAGGGAAGCGATGTCACGAGACAGAACAACGGTGGAATCCAAGTGAGCAAATGTGGTTGCTGGAGATGGATCGGTCAAGTCATCCGCTGGAACATATACGGCCTGGATGGACGTAATGGAACCAGTTTTAGTGGAGGTAATACGCTCTTGCAGACGGCCCATTTCTTCAGCCAGAGTAGGTTGATAACCCACGGCGGAAGGCATACGACCCAGCAAAGCGGATACTTCAGTACCGGCCAGTGTGTAACGGTAGATGTTATCCACGAAGAACAGAACGTCTTTGCCTTCGTCACGGAAACCTTCAGCGATAGTCAGACCTGTCAGAGCAACGCGCAGACGGTTACCTGGTGGTTCATTCATCTGACCGTACACCATCGCAACTTTGGAGTTTTCTGGATTTTCCAGATCAACCACTTTTGCGTCAGCCATTTCGTGGTAGAAGTCATTACCCTCACGAGTACGCTCACCAACACCGGCAAACACGGACAAACCGCTGTGTGCCTTGGCGATGTTGTTGATCAGTTCCATCATGTTCACGGTCTTGCCCACACCCGCACCACCGAACAGACCAACCTTACCACCTTTAGCGAATGGGCAAACCAGATCAATAACCTTGATACCGGTTTCCAGCAATTCCTGGGATGGGGACAGTTCGTCGTAGGCAGGGGCTTTACGGTGGATGGATGCTGTCTGCTCGTGGCTGACAGGACCGCATTCATCGATAGGGTTACCCAGTACGTCCATGATGCGGCCCAGCGTTGCTTTGCCGGTTGGTACCATGATAGGGTTGCCAGTGTTGCTGATAGTCATGCCACGACGCAGACCGTCAGAAGTACCCAGCGCAATGGTACGGACGATGCCGTCACCCAATTGCTGCTGAACTTCCAGAGTCAGCTCGGAGCCTTCCATTTTCAAGGCATCGTAAACCTTAGGCATCGCATTGCGTGGAAATTCAACGTCCACAACAGCGCCGATACACTGAACGATTTTGCCATTAGCCATGTTCGTTCCTTCAATAATTTTAAATTCAGTTTAGACCGCTGCCGCGCCGGCGACGATCTCGGAGAGCTCTTTGGTAATGGCAGCCTGACGGGTCTTGTTATAAACCAGTTTCAGTTCGCCAATCACGTTACCTGCGTTATCTGTTGCCGCTTTCATCGCCACCATACGGGCCGATTGTTCAGAAGCCATGTTTTCCGCTACCGCCTGGAAAATCAGTGCTTCTACATAGCGTATCAACAGTTCATCAATGACCGTTGCTGCATCTGGCTCATACAGATAATCCCAGGAATGGGCATTCTTGTCTGTCGTCAGCCTGTCCGCTGTCAGGGGCAACAACTGCTCCATCACCGGCTCTTGCTTCATGGTGTTGATGAACTTGGTATAACTCAGGTAAACCGCGTCCAGCTTGCCTTCCTGATACGCGTCCAGCAAAACTTTGACTGGACCTATCAGTTTGTCGAGGTGAGGAGTGTCGCCCAATTGTGTAACATGGGAAACCACTTGCGCACCTACGCGATTCAGGAAGCCGAGACCTTTATTACCAATTGCGACCGCTTCTATCTTTGAACCCTTGCCTTCGAGTTCACGCATTTTGCTGGTGACCAAACGCAACACGTTCGTGTTGAGACCACCACACAAACCTTTATCTGTCGTTACAACAATCACGCCAACTTTCTTGGACAGATCTTGTTGCACCATAAAAGGATGCGTGTACTCTGGGTTGGCCTGTGACAAGTTAGCCGTAATCGTACGAATCTTTTCACTGTAAGGACGAGCCGCACGCATCCGGTCTTGCGCTTTACGCATTTTGGATGCAGCGACCATTTCCATCGCCTTCGTGATCTTCTTCGTATTTTCTACGCTTTTGATCTTGCCACGTATCTCTTTGCCTGCAGCCATGAGTATTGACTCCTTCTAGCTACAGTAAATTAATAGGAACCGGTTTTTTTGAAATCAGCAATTGCGGCAGCCATGGCAGCTTCACCATCTTTGTCGAGTTGCTTGGTTTCTTCGATTTTCTGCAGCAATGCTGCATGGTTCGTTTTCATGTAGCCATGTACGCCTGCTTCGAATGCCAGCACTTGCTTGACCGCTACATCATCCAGGAAGCCTTTGTTCACGGAGAACAGAGTAACGGCCATCAGGGAGATAGACAGTGGAGCATATTGAGCTTGCTTCAACAATTCAGTCACGCGGGCACCACGATCGAGCTGCTTGCGTGTTACTTCATCGAGGTCAGAAGCGAACTGGGCAAACGCTGCCAGTTCACGGTACTGTGCCAAGTCATTACGGATACCGCCGGACAGGTTTTTGATTACCTTGGTCTGAGCAGCACCACCAACGCGGGAAACCGAGATACCAGCGTTAATCGCTGGACGGATACCTGCATTGAACAAGGATGTTTCCAGGAAGATCTGACCGTCAGTAATCGAAATTACGTTGGTAGGAACGAAAGCGGAAACGTCACCAGCCTGAGTTTCAATGATAGGCAATGCTGTCAAAGAACCTGTTTTACCTTTAACTTCACCTTTGGTGAAAGCTTCAACGTAGTCTGGGTTAACGCGTGCTGCACGTTCCAGCAAACGGCTGTGCAAATAGAATACGTCACCTGGGTAAGCTTCACGGCCTGGTGGGCGGCGCAGCAACAGGGAAACCTGACGGTAAGCAACAGCTTGTTTGGACAGATCATCATAAATGATCAGTGCATCTTGACCGCGGTCACGGAAGTATTCACCCATCGCGCAACCGGAGTATGCGGATACGTATTGCATCGCTGCAGATTCAGCAGCAGTAGCAGCAACAACGATGGTGTATTCCATGGCGCCGTGGGCTTCGAGAGCGCGCACAACGTTTTTAACGGAAGAAGCTTTTTGACCAATCGCTACATAGATACAGGTAACGTTTTGACCTTTTTGATTGATCACGGCATCGATCGCAACAGCTGTTTTACCAGTTTGACGATCGCCAATGATCAATTCGCGCTGACCACGGCCAACCGGTACCATGGAGTCGATAGACTTCAGGCCAGTTTGCATAGGTTCAGAAACGGATTGACGTGCAATAACGCCAGGCGCAATCTTTTCGATAGGCGCGGACAGTTTTGCATTGATAGGACCTTTGCCGTCGATAGGCTGACCCAGCGCGTTAACTACACGACCACGCAGTTCAGGACCGATAGGCACTTCCAGAATACGGCCGGTACATTTGACTGTATCGCCTTCGGAGATGTGTTCGTAGTCACCCAGGATAACGGCACCAACGGAATCACGTTCCAGGTTCAGCGCCAGACCAAATGTATTGCCTGGGAATTCCAGCATCTCGCCTTGCATCGCGTCAGACAGACCGTGAATGCGGCAGATACCGTCGGTAACGGAGATAACCGTACCTTGATTGCGAATCTCAGCTGTGTCGCCAAGGCCTTGAATCCGGCTCTTGATCAGCTCGCTGATTTCAGATGGGTTGAGTTGCATACTAACTCCTAATATTTATTACGTTCTTACGCGGTCAGGGCGACGTGCATTTTCTGCAGCTTCGCGCGTACCGACGTGTCGAGCACCTGATCACCAACCACGATGCGTACACCACCGATCAAAGAGGAATCCACTTTGACTGTAGGGTGCAACTTGCGGCCAAATTTCTTTTCCAATGTCACTGCCAGTTCGCTCAACTGAGCTGCCGTCAATTCAAATGCGCTAGTCACTTCTGCATCTGCTGCGCCTTCGAAGGCGTTTTTCAGAGCATGAAACTGGAAAGCGATTTCCGGCAACAGAGTCAGGCGGTCATAGTCAGCAAGTGTGTTGATGAAGTTTTTCGCTTCAGCAGTCACTGGAGATTTGATCGCAGACAAGAAAATCTCAGCTTTTTGATCAGCCGAGACTTTGGGGTTGTGTGCAAGAGCTTGTACATCGGGATGCGCACCTACCTGTGCCATCTCGGTAACCAGTTCCGACCAGGCGGACAGGTTACCGGTTTGGGCAACACGAAACAGCGCTTCTGCGTAAGGACGAGCGATCGTTGCGATTTCGGCCATGATTACAGCTCGGTTTTCAGTTGGTTCAACAGATCAGCATGAGCAGATGCGTTGACTTCACGTTTCAGAATTTGTTCTGCGCCTTTGACTGCCAGAGTGGCAACCTGGTCGCGCAATTCTTCGCGTGCTTTGGTCACTTGATTTTCAGCATCGGCGTTTGCAGCAGCAAGAATGCGTGCAGCTTCAACAGCGGCTGTGTTTTTGGCTTCGTCAACAATCTTGGCAGCGCGTTGTTCTGCGTTGAGGATCTGTTTTTGGCCTTCTTCACGAGCAGCATTCAATGCGTCTTGAGCCGCTTTGGCACCGTCTTGCAATGTTTTTTGCGCTTTATCGGAGGCAGCCAGTCCGTCTGCGATTTTCTTCGCACGCTCGTCGAGCGCGTTCATCAGTGGCGGCCACACAAATTTCATTGTGAACATTGCCAAGATGAAGAAAACCCCAAACTGAACGAACAATGTTGCGTTTAAGTTCACGGTAATTCCTTATCTAAATGGATCAAGCCGGAAGCAAATGCTCCCGGCAGTAGAAGGAAGAACTGATTATTTAAATGGGTTAGCGAATGCAAACAGCATAGCGATACCAACACCGATCAGGAACGCAGCATCGATCAGACCAGCCAGCAAGAACATCTTAGTTTGCAATGTGTTCATCAATTCTGGTTGACGAGCAGATGCTTCCAGGTATTTACCACCCATGATAGCGATACCGATACAAGCACCGATAGCGCCCAAGCCGATGATCAAACCGCAAGCCAAAGCAACAAAAGATAAATCAGTCATGACATTTCCTTAAAAGTTAAAAATAATAAAAAGCTAAAACCAAAAAACCAAAACTGTTACTACTACAAAAACTTCGCAAAACTTAGTGAGACTCGTGCGCCTGGCCGATATATACCAGTGTCAGCATCATGAAAATGAAGGCTTGCAAGAATACGATCAAAATGTGGAAGATTGCCCAAATGGAACCTGCAACCAAATGACCAAACACGCCAAATACTGTTGCCATCGAACCCAGCAAAGCGATCAACAGGAACAACAATTCACCCGCAAACATGTTACCGAACAGTCGCATACCCAGGGATACAGTTTTTGCAGCAAATTCAATCAATTGCAAGATCAGGTTGAATGGTGCCATCTTAATACCGAAAGGCGCAGAAACCAATTCATGCAGGAAGCCACCCAGACCTTTGATCTTGATACTGTAATACAGCATCAGTGCCAGCACGCCCAGAGATATGCCCAGGGTGCCATTCAAGTCAGCAGTCGGCACTACGCGATGGTGGGTGAATATATGCTCAACACCCAACAATGCAAACAAACCGGAAAACAGATCCACTGGCAGGAAATCCAGTGAGTTCATCAGGGCAACCCAGACAAATACAGTCAAGGCCAACGGAGCGATAAAGCTACGGTCACCGTGGACAATACCCTTGGATTGTTCTTCCACCATTTCTACCAGGATTTCTACAGCCGCCTGGAAGCGGCCTGGAACTCCAGAAGTGGCTTTACGTGCAGCCAGGAACAAAATCAGGCTGCCAAGTACACCTGCAAAAATGGACCAAAAAATGGTATCCATATTGAAGATGGAAAAATCAACGATCTTGTCTTGATGTTTGGTCGAAAAATGTCCAAGGTGATGGACAATATATTCTGACGCGGTTGGGGCGTGCTCGGTTGCGCTCATGGTCGTTGTCTAAATAGTAAAATAAAATAACTTTTCAGCACTACGATGAAGGCGATCAGAAAAGCCGGCCAGTTGACATCGCGGTACCAGAAGACAACTGCAGCCATCAGCGCAATTGTCAATGCAATCTTGATAAATTCACCGATGAAAAAACTCACCGGGTTGGCTCCTCCAGGCTTCCGGGCGCTGATACTCAAGCGCAACGCAAAAAAAGCATTTGGAATCGCACAACACAATCCACCTACCAGGGCAGAAAGTGCGAGGGAAAAACCACCTATGATACCGGCCAGCACGGTCACGACCACGGCTGCCAGCATTTGCAGCAGTACGATACGTGCCATGCTTCCCTCACTATTTAGGACTTACGCAAAATTGCCTCTGGGACATTGCGGCTTGTAATGTATAGCAGCGCTATACGTTGCCGGATAATTTTGCGTAAAGCCTATTTTTACGGTCAGGCATTGAATTTGTTTGTCTTGCCACGATATAACCGGGCAGCGCAAATCCTCGCCTATCAAAACCACGGAATTATACGTGGTTGTGCGTAATAACGTCAAACGTTTGATGTATATCGTCAAACGTTTGGTGCACAGCACCAAAATGCAACATTTTGGTGCTTTTTTATTATTGTACTGGCTTTGCCGTTTTTGTGATTAATGTGTTGAGCCAGTCCTGGCCTTGCTTCCAGCTACCCAGTCCAGAATCGCCATTGATATGGCCTTTCGCACCGATCAGGTGCAGCACCGCCCCCCAGCTTTTCGCCCAGGCTTGTGCAATTGACAGGTCACACCAGGGGTCGTCGCTGGATGCTACCACGACAACCGGAAACGGAAACCGGATCTGCGGCATGGGATTAAATGTGGGTGCGGGGAAATTTTCCCTGCCCACATTTGGTGGAGCCACCAGGAATGCCGCCCTGACTTTGCTTTTATCCACAACGCCGGGCATATCTGACGCCAGCCACCAGGCCGTCAGCGCACAACCCATACTATGCGCAACCAGCACTACTTCGTCAGGCACTGCATTGACAGCCGCTGATAAAGTGGCGACCCACACATCCTTGACTGGATTATCCCAGTCTTGTTGCTCTACTCTTTTTACATTCGGTAATTCGGCTTCCCAGCGTGTTTGCCAGTGGCCGGGGCCGGAGCTATACAGGCCGGGTAAAGTCAGTATCTGCATGGGTCAAATCTTTTTACTGTCCACGTATCTTTAAAATGATGCCATCCAGACTATCAAGGTCGGCAAAATCGATCAGCATTTGCCCCCTGCCCTTGCTGCCTAATTTAAGGGCAACCTGGGTTGCCAGCAAATCAGACAGTTCTTCTTCAAGGCGGGTGATGTCACGGGATTTTTCTGCCTTGTCGCGCGGCTTGCCATTGGCGCTCATCTCAGCCGTGGTCTTGGCGACCAGCTTTTCTGCTTCACGGACAGACATGCGTTTGGCGACGATCTGGTTGGCCAGTTGTATCTGGGTGGCGGCGTCGGTCACCAGCAGCGAACGGGCATGGCCCATGTCGATGTCACCGGCCATCAGCATGGTTTGCACCGGCTTGGCCAGGTTCAGCAGACGCAACAGGTTAGACACTGCACTGCGTGAGCGCCCTACTGCATTGGCTGCCTGCTCATGGGTAAATGAGAAATCCGTGATCAGCCTGTGTATGCCCTGGGCTTCCTCAAGAGGATTCAGGTCTTCACGCTGCATGTTCTCGATGAGAGCCATGGCGGCGGCGGCCTGGTCATCGACATCCTTGACCAGTACCGGCACTTCATCCATGCCTGCCATTTGCGAAGCGCGGAAACGGCGTTCACCGGCAATGATTTCGTAACGGGTTACGCCATTATTTTGTCCTATCGGGCGAACCAGGATGGGTTGCATCAAACCCTGGGCCTTGATGGAGGCTGCCAGCTCGGCCAATGCGCCCTCGTCCATACGGGTACGGGGTTGGTACTTACCAGCTTGCATTTGTGCAACGTTGAGGCTGGTAGGGGCACCAGTGACGGTAGGTACGGCTTCGGCAAAGTCGGCGGCACCGCCGAGCAAGGCGTCCAGGCCACGGCCCAGACCTTTTTGTTTTTTGATCGACATACTTATTTTTCCAGTTGTTTAATTCTTTCCACCATCTCTGCACCAAAGGCGATATAGGCTTGCGCCCCTTTGGATGCAGGATCAAACACCACGCCGGGGATACCGTAAGATGGTGCTTCTGCCAGACGCACATTGCGCGGGATCAGGGTCTTGAAGACCTTGTCGCCAAAATGCTGCTCGAGCTGGTCAGAGACTTGTTGCGACAGCGTCATGCGCGGGTCAAACATCACGCGCAGCAGACCGACTATCTTCAGGTCAGGATTCAGGTTGGCCGAGACTTTCTTGATGGTATTGGCAAGATCGGACAAACCTTCCAGCGCATAGTATTCGCACTGCATGGGGATGATCACGCCATGGGCGGCGCACAGGCCATTCAGAGTCAGCAGCGACAAGGCTGGCGGACAGTCGATGAGAATGAAGTCATAGTCAGCATCGACCTTGGCCAGAGCTTCACGCAGGCGTTTGTCGCGGTTATCCAGCGAGACCATTTCCACTTCTGCACCTGCAAGTTCACGGTTGGCCGGGAGAACATCAAAGCGCCCAGATTCTGAACGCTGCTTGGCGGTCGCAACGTCCGACATACCAAGCAGAACTTCATAGATGGAAGCAGTCAGCTTGGCCTTGTTGATACCAGCGCCCATGGTGGCATTACCCTGGGGGTCGAGATCAACCAGTAAGACACGTTGATCGAGTTTCGCCAGGCCTGCGGCGAGATTGACGGTAGTGGTGGTTTTACCCACGCCACCTTTTTGATTTGCTACACAAAAGATTTTTGCCATAGAGGTTTCCGTGAGATCAGGCCTGGGTTTTCTTGATAAAGACGAGGTGACGTTCTGCCTGTAAACCAGGCACCGTCAAGGCTTGCAACTTATCCACATGCCAGCCAGCAGGCAGGCTATCTATTTCCTGCTTCGGTTCCACGCCTTTCATGGCGATGAACTGGCCACCATCCGCCAGCAGGTGACCGGACCAATTGACGAAATTGGCCAGCTCAGAAAATGCGCGTGAAGTGATGACGTCAAATGCTTCTTTGACCTGCAGAGCTTCTACCCTGCCAGTATGGACGGTGACATTCTTCAAACCCAGCTCAGTCTTGGCCTGGGTCAGGAAGGCAGTCTTTTTACTGACCGTATCTATCATGGACACTTTTGCCTGTGGATAAGTAATGGCCAGCATCATACCGGGCAAACCACCACCGGCACCTACATCCAGTATATTTTTTGCATCCTTGAATGCCGGAGCCGCAGAAAGCGAATCCAGCAAATGTTGCCTGACCATTTCTTTGGGGTCGCGGATAGCCGTCAGGTTATAAACAGAGTTCCATTTTGACAATAATGACAAATAAGCAATCATGTTATCAATTTGATCATTATTTAGATCCAGCGCCAATTCCTCAACACCGCTCTGTAACATCGATCTTAACTGTGCTTGTTCCACGTGAATCATACGGCCCCACCCTCGATTAACTTCTTGTTTTTCATTTCAGTTTTATTTTTCGTTTTAATTTATTGTGCTTGGCAGGCATACTCATGCCAATGCGCTTGCAAAAACACGCCTGCAATCTGATGTTCCACGTGAATCAATCTACTGGGGTGTCAGCAACCGTCTCAGGCATTACATCTGCATTCGCCATGAACTCTTTAAAACCACGCTTCTTCAGATGTACCAAAAGCAGGGAAATCGCGGCAGGCGTCACGCCAGAAATACGGCCACACTGGCCAAGGCTTTCAGGCTGATGCTTGTTCAGTTTTTGCCTGACTTCGATAGAAAGCCCATTGACTTCCATATAGTCAAAGCCAACTGGCATTTTGAGATTTTCAAAATGCGCATGGCGTTCAACCTCTTTGGCCTGCCTGTCGATATAACCGGCATACTTGACCTGTATCTCCACCTGCTCGCGCACATGTGGATCAAGCACACCTGGCCCGGCCAGTTCCTGCCCTTCCACACCTTGCAGACTCATGAGGCTTTCATAAGTCACTTGTGGACGACGCAATAAATCAGCCAGGGAATATTCACGCTCCAAAGCCTTGCCAACGACACGCTCAGCTTCTACATCTGCAAGGATGCGCGGATTGACCCAGGTCGAGCGCAGCCTCTCCATTTCACGTGAAACACTTTCACGCTTTTCTTCAAACTGCTGCCACTGCGCATCGCTGACGCAACCGAGTTGACGTCCTATCTCAGTCAGGCGCATATCGGCATTATCTTCACGCAGACTGAGGCGGAATTCGGCACGGCTGGTGAACATGCGGTAAGGTTCTTGCACGCCCTTGGTAATCAGGTCATCCACCAGCACACCGAGATAAGCTTCATCACGGCGCGGCACCCAGGCTTCTTTACCCTGGGTTTTCAGTGCTGCATTCAAGCCTGCCAACATACCTTGAGCTGCTGCTTCTTCGTAACCTGTCGTGCCGTTAATCTGCCCGGCAAAGAACAAGCCCTCAATTTGGCGAGTCTCCAGCGACGATTTCAAACCACGCGGGTCAAAATAATCATACTCAATCGCATAGCCAGGACGCAGGATGTAAGCGTTTTCCATACCGCGCATGGAACGCACGAGGTCCAGCTGCACATCAAAAGGCAGGCTGGTAGAGATACCATTAGGGTAAAACTCATTGGTCGTCAGGCCTTCAGGCTCCAGGAAAATCTGGTGCGACTCTTTGCTGGCGAAGCGGTGTATTTTGTCTTCTATCGATGGGCAATAGCGTGGCCCTACCCCTTCAATAACCCCCGTGTACATGGGGCTGCGGTCCAGACCGGCCCGGATAATGTCGTGGGTTTTTTCATTGGTATGGGTAATCCAGCATGGCAACTGCCTTGGATGCATGCTGGAATTGCCCATATAAGAGAACACTGGCACAGGATCAAGATCACCCGGCTGTTCTTGCATCAGTGAAAAATCGATGCTGCGACCATCTATACGTGGTGGCGTACCAGTCTTCAAACGACCTTGTGGCAGCGCCAGCTCTTTCAAACGAACAGACAAAGATATCGCTGGCGGGTCACCGGCACGGCCTGCCGAGTAGTTATTCAAGCCCACGTGAATCTTCCCATCAAGGAAAGTACCTGCTGTCAGCACGACGGCGCGGGCGCGGAACCTGATGCCAACCTGGGTCACGGCACCGACAACACGGTTACCTTCGACCAGCAAATCATCGACAGCCTGCTGGAACAACCACAGATTAGGCTGATTTTCCAGGCGACTACGTATCGCCTGCTTGTACAAAATACGGTCCGCCTGGGCACGGGTGGCACGCACTGCTGGGCCTTTGGATGAATTCAGGATACGGAATTGTATGCCTGCCTCATCAGTGGCAATCGCCATGGCACCGCCCATGGCATCGACCTCCTTCACCAGATGACCCTTACCTATCCCACCTATGGATGGGTTGCAAGACATCTGACCCAGGGTCTCGATATTATGGGTCAACAACAGTGTAGATTGCCCCATACGAGCAGAGGCAAGTGCAGCTTCGGTACCGGCGTGACCGCCGCCGA
Organism: Undibacterium sp. KW1; assembly: GCF_009937955.1. Lineage (NCBI taxonomy): Bacteria > Pseudomonadati > Pseudomonadota > Betaproteobacteria > Burkholderiales > Oxalobacteraceae > Undibacterium > Undibacterium sp. KW1. The sequence continues at coordinate 6,127,538 of NZ_AP018439.1, forward strand.
CGACGATAACATCGAATTCTTTTGGATAAAACATGGTGGATTTCTGAGAAACTTGGGACGGGAGGCACGATTATAGTTTGTTTTGCGCGTAAACTTTTGCAGAACTAAAGATTCTCTTTTTATTTAGAACCATGTTTCACGTGAAACATGAGCATCTGGACATAAAAAATGGGACCAAAGTCCCATTATCACTAACTGATTGTTTCACGTGAAACACTACTATTTGAGAAAGCCATCGTAAGTCGTCTTGCATATCAGCGCCACCACCACGCCAAGGAACATCTTGCGAACAAACGAGGTACCACGCTTTATTGCCAAATGACTACCTAAAATAGAACCGCCAACACCACATACCGCCATCGTCAAACCCAGCATCCAGAGTACGTGGCCGCTATAACCAAACCAGATAAGTGCCGCAGTATTGCAGGCAACATTCAATACCTTGGCTGCAGCAGAGGCACGCAGGAAGTCATAACCAAAGATACGCACGAACAAAAACATGAAGAAACTGCCTGTACCCGGCCCAAAGAAACCATCGTAAAACCCTATGCCTGCACCCACCAGCATAGCCATATAGGTTTCTTTTGACCCCGAGAATACAGGTCTATTGTCTGCACCAAACTCTTTCTTCATGAAGGTATAGACAGCCACAGCCACCAGGATAAAGGGTAAAGCCTTGCGCAAATAGGTGGGCGGAATATGTGTCACAAGGAAAGCCCCGGCAAAAGAAAACGCAAATGCCATGAATGCGGCTGGTGCCACCATGCTCCAGCGCAGGCTGACTGTCTTCATATAGCGAGTCGCTGCGACTGTCGTTCCCCAGATACCTGCCATCTTATTGGTACCCAGCAAGGTAGCAGGAGCCGTCCCTGGCATGAAAGAGAACAAGGCGGGAACCTGTATCAAACCACCGCCACCGACGATGGAATCAACAAAACCAGCAAAGAAGGCAGCCAGGGCTAAAAGAAAAATATCCATATTGAGCACGTTTGATTTGTAATGAGGGGTCATCATGTTGCCTCAAGAAAACACCTGAAGAAGCAAACATGGCACAAATAACTTATACAGAAGCAAGCTGTGGGCAACAAGGTACAGGCCGTGCCATAACAGTTGCAGCAGTAGCTTGCCTGTTTGACTGGCTGTGACAAATCAGACAAGATGCAAATCCGGTGTAATCAACCTGTCGCTATGTGTCTTTCACAAGGATCAACGCAATGAAGATATCCCTGTCTCTGATGTTTGCAGCATGCATCTTGTTCAGCACCGGCAGTAAGGCGCAAGCAGAAATCGAAATCCCCTTATGGCAAAACGGCGCACCCGGCCTGCAACATCAACAGGCAGAGGCAGCAGAAGACAGGCATGAAACTGGCCGCCTCGACAGATACCTCAGCTATGTCAGCAAACCTACGCTGACCATTTATCCGGCCCCAGCCGACAAGGCCACTGGGACGGCGGTGCTGGTCGTACCAGGCGGTGGCTTCCGTTATGTCTGCATAGACAAGGAAGGCATAGAAGCCGCGCACTGGCTGAATGCCCAGGGGATCACCGCCGCCGTACTCAAATACCGCACCCCGGCACTGGATACCGAGCGCAAATGGAAAGCCATACAGCCTCTGACAGCAGACACCAGCCGCGCCATGCGGGTTCTGCGGCAACATGCAGCAGACTGGAAAATCGACAGCAAGAAGATAGGCGTACTCGGTTTCTCTGCTGGCGGCGTCATGGCCTTGCAACTGTTGATGAATCAGGATTAAGGCGACTCAGGCGCTGCGGACGCCACAGAAAAATTGGGCAACCGCGCAGACTTTATCGCCCTGGTATATACCGGGGTCCCCGGTGGAAAAATCCCAAAGGCCGGCAAGAACACCCCGCCCGTATTCATAGTCCATGCCTCGGACGATCCCAAAGCCCCACCGGTGGTTGCCGCAAAAATCTATCAACAATTACTGGAAGGCGGTGCCCAGGCAGAACTGCATGCCTTCCGCCGTGGCGACCATGGCTTTGGCATGACACCCGCCAGCGGCAGCGTGCGCAACTGGACCAGCCTGTATGCCGACTGGATGCGCGATTTGAAACTGTTGGACAAATAACATTGCTCGCGAAGTCCTTAAGGCCAGCATGTGCTAAGGTAGATATCCCTACAACGAGCTAAGAACCTGTTTACGATCTGTAGCGAGCGTGCGTCAGCGGGGTCAGGGTAACCAAGCGCAGCGCAAAAAGCGGAATGTACTCTAGTACATGAGCATTTTGAGCAGCACATGAGCCCCGCGCAGACTCCGATTGCGCTCGCGCAGTAAGATCGAAAACAGGTTCTAAATGAAAATGAGATAAAGATGAACGACTTTGAATTCAGAACCGTCCCCAGCCTGATCAGCCAAACCGGTGCAGCAACGCGCCTGGGCAAAATCATACGCCAGGAATTTCCAGCGATTAGCCATGTACTGCTGGTGACCGATGCCGGTTTCCTGCGTACCGGCCTGGTCCAACCTGCAATTGACAGCCTGGAAACGGAACAACTCAAAGTCAGCATTTTCTCCGATGTGATTGCCGATCCGCCAGAGTCCATCGTCTTGCAGGCAGTAGCCAATGCCCGTGACCTGCAAGTCGAACTGGTGGTCGGTCTGGGTGGTGGCAGCTCCATGGACGTGGCCAAACTCATCGCCATCCTGGCAGGCAGTGATCAAAGCCTGTCCACCATGTATGGCATAGGCAATGTCAAAGGTAAGCGCCTGCCATTGATACAAATCCCGACCACGGCAGGCACAGGTTCTGAAGTCACCCCTATCTCCATCGTCACCACCGGTGCCACCACCAAGATGGGTGTGGTCGCGCCGCAACTGTATGCCGACATCGCCATCCTCGATGCGCACCTAACGACAGGCTTGCCAGCCAAGGTCACCGCTGCCACCGGCATTGATGCCATGGTGCATGCGATTGAAGCCTACACGACCAAGCACAAAAAGAACCCGCTGTCCGACATGCTGGCGGTACAGGCATTGAAATTACTCTGGAACAACATCGATGAAGCCTGCACCAATGGCGGCAACCTGGCGGCAAGGCAGGCCATGTTGCTGGGTGCCATGCTGGCCGGGCAGTCCTTTGCCAATGCGCCCTGCGCCGCAGTGCATGCGCTGGCCTATCCGGTGGGCGGCATCTTCCATGTGCCGCATGGTTTGTCGAACTCCCTGGTCTTGCCACACGTGCTGCGTTTCAATGCGAGCCACGCGGCTGAACTGTACGCAGAGCTGGCCGCCATCATCGCACCAGCAGCCACAGGAACGGCAGAGCAGCGTTGCCACGCCATGATCAAGGCCATGGAAGACCTGGCAGTGCGGGTAGGGATAGAAACCCGCCTGAGCCAGGTAGGCATCACAGAGAAAGACCTGGACCAGCTCGCCAGCGACGCCATGTTGCAAACGCGCCTGCTGGGTAATAATCCACGTGAAGTAACGAAGGAAGATGCCAGGGCAATTTACGCAGCGGCTTTGTAAGTAGAAGGATAGTAGTTGAGGACGGCGCATGGAGCGGTAGCTATGCACCGTCCTTGCAAGCCTTGGCACATCACATCTCCCCCGCATCACGCACCTCCTCAGTAGCCTGAAGGACGATTCCAGACATGGTGAACTTTGCGCATGAAGTCTCCGGTAATTCCATACTGCCCATCATCATGGCTTGTGCGGCAACCCGCAATGCCGATGACTTCAGCCTGATCGCCCAGGGGATTTTGCGCGAAGTCTTGCCGCATGAAATGATGGTCTGCGGCATAGGCGGCGTGAGCCCGCAGGGCAACTATGTACATAAGCTGCTGCAGTTCAACTGTCCGGTTGAAACATATCAATACTATCAATCCCTGCTAGACAGCAAAGGCCGGGCCAATAGCCCCCTGATGCAAAAATGGCGCGAAACCCAGGAACCAGTTTTCTTCCAGGCCGGACGTGATGATCATGCAGTTCCTGCTGACTGGTTGGCTTCATTCAGGAAGCAGAAAATGCATAACACCGTCGCCCACGGCATGCTGGACCTGAACGGACATTTCTCCAGTTATTTCATCTTTACAAATCTACCCTTTGAAGTCAGCCATCAACACGCATATCTGCTGAGCCTGTTGACACCTCATCTGCACCTGGCACTTGCCCATGCCCTGACAAACGTAGAAGAATTTCCCGTCAAGCCCGGTATCAGCAACAAGACCCTCAGTAAACGGCAAAGAGAAATCCTGCACTGGCTGCATGAAGGCAAAACCAACTGGGAAATCGCCACCATCCTCGGGCTCACCGAAGTCAACGTCAAATACCACATAGACCAGATCTTCGCCAAACTGGATGTACGCAGCCGCGTACATGCCGTCGCCAAAGCCTATGAACTGGGCTTGCTGTTACCAAACCATAAAAACTGACATACACCTCAACTACTATCTGAATGGATAGTGGTGCTCCTGCCGACTTGCTCCTACCCTGTTTTTTCCCGCGAACCAAAGCGCGGGATTACATAAAAAAACCACTGGAGACAACACCATGCAACATCGCACACTCGCCCGGGTGCTCATTGCCATGAGCCTCAGCTTTATCGCCTGCGTCAGCCAGGCCGCCTGCCTCGACAATGTGGTACTGGTACACGGCAATGCCGGTTCACCGTCGGACTGGAATGCCACCGTCAGCACCCTCAAAAGCCAGGGGTATACCGATGCCCAGTTGTACCGCCCCAACTGGGGTTCCAAGACCAACCCCTCCATCAATGACCATAGTGCCGCCAACACCAATCCCGTCAAAACATCCATGCAGGCAGCCAAGGCTGCATCATGCACTGGCAGGATCGACGTCATCAGTCATTCCATGGGCGTGACGCTGGCGATGAAAGCCATCAATGAGCTGGCCTACTCTACGTCCGTGAATTCCTTCATCGGCATCGCCGGTGCTCAGCATGGGCTGGAGTCTTGCGGCGTTTATCCCTTCAATGTCTGGACTCCAACCTGCGGCAGTAATGGCCTGTCCATAGACAGCCCGCTGATACTCTCAGTCAAGAACAAGCGCTACGGTAGCAAGATGTATTCGATCAAAAGCTATATCGATGAAGTGGTCTGTTACGGCAGTTGCTATGTGTATGGTTCGCACACCAGCAATATCGATGGCCAGAATGCGACGTATGACTTTGCCCTTGGCCATTTTGGTTTGAAGGACTATACGACGAATACCCAGGCCAGCCTGGTATTTCAATAAAACAGTATCTTTGAAAAAAGTGCCAGACTCTCGCTCATGGACTAACGCAACAACATCCGTCCATGGGCAGTACTAACCAGGATTAAGACCGTGAAAAAATTCCTGCCTCTGCTTGCCCTGCCCGTCCTGGTTTTACTGGCGACCATGATCATATCGTCCAGTCAGGACAGCGCAGACCAGCCAGCATTGCAAGATGCCGCGTTGACACAAAACCCGCCCGCAGCACCTGCCAAAAACAGCCTCGCCCAATTCACCAGTCTGTGGCGCAATGCAGGCAGCACTGAAGCCGAAAAGAGCGATCCCTTCGATATGCTATGGGCACGCGTCATCGCGGCAACAGACCAAGGCAACACGGGCGACGATGCGGAGGATCAGTTAAGAATACTCATGCAAGAGCGGCCCTATTATCTGAAACGCATCATCAGTCTGTATGAAAAAGAACCGTCAGCTCGGGTCAAAGAAATCATCAGGAATCTGTTGTCAGGCATCCGCAGTCCAGAAGTATTCGCGCTGTCCAGACAACTTGCCAGCAGTGCCGATAGAGAGCAGAGAATCGCTGGCCTGATCATGCTGCGCAACCTGCATATCTATCCCCAGGAAGAGCGATTACTGATCAGCCTGTCACTCAATAATGAACAAGAACCCGCCGTCATCCTGCAGGCACTTTCTGCTTTGAAGCCGCCAGCACCAGCAGCGTCTGATGCACCAGCCAGCAGTGCTGCGGTGGACAACATCGATGCCAAAAGCCACCATGCCATCATCAACCTGCTACAAAGCCTGACGCACAACACCGACCCGGCTGTACGTAGCCAGAGTGTATTGCAACTTGCCTTATGGGATAAAAACGAGAGCAGCCTCAGCTATTTTTCCGCAGCCTTGAATGACCCAGCAGCCAGTGTGCGCCAGACGGCCATCTTTGCCCTTGCCCAGTCAGGCAGCAATGCAGATAACGTGAAACAATTACTGGGTGGTGTCATCAGCAACGAAAACGAAAGTGCCCAGATCAAAGCGAGCGCCAGGCAGGTACTGCAAGCGCTGCATACATCGTGAGCTATCAATCAGGGATAGACATCATGCACAAAACTCAAACCCAGCCCGGCACAGCGCTGCATGAATTGCGGGCTCAGTTCCAGTGCATAATTGCGCTTGCCATAGGAACTCGCTTTCAAATGCAGGCGTGCATTCTGTTCTCTCAGCATCAACAGGAATTGCGCATGCGATGTCAGTTCCTCCATCACTTCTGCCAGAGCATCCTCCAGAATAATATCGGTGGAAAGAGATTCACCTCGCTCAAATGGATCGGCCCACCAATAACTTTCGGCATAAACACCGTCCAATAATTGCCCCTTAGGCGTTTGCCTTTGCGTACCAAACATCCATGAGCGTCTGGGCGTCATACCCAGGCGTTTGGTAATAAAGGAAGGATCGATATTGGGATGCCAGATTTGTAAAGAAAGGGAAAAGGAATAATTTTGCAATACAGGCTTTCCATGAAAAATTTCAACAACAAACAAGTTACTTTGTTACGCAAAGAAACTGAGAACTTTTAAACCGGCTCGCCAAGCTGCAGACCGCATTTGCCATACTTGTTTTCAGAGGTAATAGAACAGCAACAGGCTCAAACCTGAGCCAATGCCAAGCAAAAAAAAGCAGCGCTGATGCTTCTTGATATCGCTTGCCGGGAGATTGCCAGAGCCATCGCTGATGACAAACAGCATTCCCCATAAAGCATAGGCGAGACACAAGACAGCTTCAACAATGATATTCCCAAAGAAAAAGCCCATACAGGCAAAGACTAGCGCCGTATAAGGTATCAGCACCAAATGTGCTTTGTGCGTAAAAGCAAAGATCAACAGGCAGATGACGACGGCATAGGCTGCCCCTGTCAAACCACCAAGCATTGCAAAGGCAATCCTGTCCCATAAACTGGAATCAAGGTTCGGCGTGGCTGGCGTATACGGTGTTTTGGGTTTCATGCAAGCCCGAGAGAGAAATCCCTATATTTTTAATAAAATAATAACTGTACTTGTTGTTATCGCTTTTTATTAAAACTCGCCGTTCTTGCAAAAATTTTAAGCACCTCGTTGGTGCTTTCACACTTTGCAAGTTCGATGGATAGATCATGATCACTTGCCAAAGACTGCGCAACCTGTTTGAGCACTTTAAGATCCATATCACGTAAACTTTCTGCTGCCCCTAAAGTTACCTGTTTGTCTGCCAGACAAAACATGTTGATCAACAAGCTTGCTTCGCGCTCTACAGCGCCATCTCCCAAGATATAGGCGAGCCTCTCTTGCCATTCCATGCTTTGCGAACTCCAAAGGACTGAGAGTTCTTGCCATTCATAATCATCAAATTTTTTCAACTTACGAACAGAAAATTCGAAGCCATGGTCATACCAATAGTCGACGCTATGCCCATCTATAAAACCTGGGTCTATCATAGAAAAGAATATCAATCAAAAAATAATATCTATATCTGCATTCTTGCATAAACTGATTATCTAGCAAAAAATAAAGCCCCGTGAATTTCTTCACGAGGCCTCACTTGAAACAAGCAATTCACAATTTCAACTTGCCCGGGCTTTGCCATTCCTTTCCACATAAGCCATCAACTCACCAACAATACCGCGCCTGAAAGCCAGTACGCAGACAATGAAAATCAGGCCAGTGACGATGGTGACTGAATCGCCTATGGTGCGGAACCATTCTATCGTTGTCACGTTTGCCAGCAGGTTGCCGAGGTCACCCAGTTTGTTTTCCAGCGCGATGATGATGATGGCACCAACTATCGGGCCCACCAGCGTGCCCAAACCGCCCACCAGGGTCATCAACACCACCAGGCCAGACATAGACCAGTGTACGTCCGTCAGCGTCTCAAAACCCAGTACCAGGGTTTTGGTGGCACCGGCCAGGCCAGCCAGGGCAGCTGACAAAACGAAGGCCATGAGCTTGTAGCGATCTACGTCATAACCCAGCGAAATGGCACGTGGCTCGTTTTCCTTGACGGCTTTCAGGACCTGGCCGAACGGTGAATGCACGGTGCGCATGACGATAGCGAATCCAGCAATCGCCACCACCAGCACAAAGTAATACAGCGTCAGGTCAGAACTCAGATCCACCATGCCCAGCAGTTTGCCGCGTGGCACACCTTGCAAACCATCTTCACCGCCGGTGAACTTGGCCTGCAGGAAAACGAAGTAGAGCATTTGCGCCAGCGCCAGCGTAATCATGGTGAAGTAAATACCCTGGCGGCGTATCGCCAGTGCGCCCATCACCAGGCCTATCAGGGCGGCTGCCCCTACTCCCAGCAAAATCCCCAGCTCAGTCGGCAAACCGGCATCACGCAAGGCCCAGCCTGCGATATAACCGGCGGCGCCAAAAAAGGCAGCATGGCCAAAGGACAGCAAGCCGGTAAAGCCGATCAGCAAATTAAAGGCACAGGCAAACAGGGCGAAGCACAAGAGCTTCATCAGGAACACCGGATAGATAATAAACGGTGCCGCCAGTAACAGGGCAAAAGCAATGCCGTAACTGATTTTCTTATTCATGGTGGCTCCGTTCATTTTTCTTTACCGAACAAACCGGCAGGGCGGATCATCAGGACGATGGCCATGACGATGAACACAACAGTCGCCGACAGCTCAGGATAAAACACCCGCGTCAGGCCTTCGATAATGCCCAGGCCCAGACCTGTCAAAATCGAACCCAGAATAGAACCCATGCCACCGATCACCACCACCGCAAACACCGTGATAATCAGATTGGAACCCATCAGCGGCGACACCTGTATGACAGGTGCAGCCAGCACACCGGCAAAGGCGGCCAATGCTACACCGAAGCCGTAAGTCAGGGTCACCATCAGCGGCACGTTGACACCAAAAGCTTCGACCAGTTTGGGGTTTTCAGTACCGGCACGCAGGTAGGCACCGAGCTTGGTTTTTTCGATGACGAACCAGGTGGCAAAGCACACCACCAGTGAAGCTACCACTACCCATGCACGGTAATTAGGCAGGATCATGAAGCCAAGATTGGTCGCCCCTGTCAGTGCTTCCGGCACCTGATAAGGCTGGCCGGATACGCCATAGATGGAACGGAACACCCCTTCCAGCATCAGCGTGATACCAAAGGTCAGCAGCAGGCCATACAGATGATCAAGCTTGTACAGCCAGCGCAGCATGGTCTTTTCTATGATGATGCCAAACAGCCCTACCAGCAAAGGCGCAGCAAGCAACATGACCCAGTAATTGATACCAAAATAATTCATGCCCATCCATGCGAGGAAGGCACCCATCATATACAGGGCACCATGGGCAAAATTGATTACATTGAGCAAGCCAAAAATCACAGCCAGACCCAGAGACAGCATCGCGTAAAACGAGCCGTTGACCAAGCCCAGCAACAGCTGGCTCAGCATCGCTTGCAGCGGAATACCAAATATTTCCATGGCACGCTAAATAAAAAATGGATGGAAAGGGGAAGACCTCTCAACACAGAGGCACGGAGACACAGAGAAAATCAGGAGAAAAGCCGCATCTTTCTGGCTGATCAGTAAGCAATTTTTCTGTGAAAGACTCTGAGAGAAACGGTTTCGTTTTTAACATTGGAAGCATCGCGACGAAGTCCGCGACGCTTCCATTTCAAATTACAGGCACGGCATAAAATTCAATTCCCGGGATGCAGAGCAAGGCGCAAAACACAGCAATACTTTAGTATTGCGAGGCTTTGCAACGCAGCTATGCGCCCGGAAATTGGATTTTATTTCCAGAGGGAGCACTTGGATTCTGATTTAGTCGTGAAGGCTTGTTCACCCGGAATAGTCTGCGCCACCTTGTAATAATCCCAAGGTTCTTTCGACTCAGCGCTGGTCTTTACCTGCATGAGATACATGTCATGGATCATGCTGCCGTCGCCACGGATGTAACCATTTTTCGCATAGATGTCATTGACCTTGGCAGCCTTCAGTTTTTCCATGACCTTGGCTGTGTCATCCGTACCGGCTGCCTTGACGGCATTCAGGTAAGTCAGGGTCGCTGAGTAATCAGCGGCTTGCAGACTGGAGGGCATTTTCTTCATTTTTTCAAAATAGCGGCGCGACCATTTGCGCGCTTCTTCGTTCTGGTTCCAGTACCAGCTATCAGTCAGGTACATACCTTGCGTGGCATTCAGACCCAGCGAGTGGATGTCATTGATAAACATCAGCAAGCCAGCCAGTTTCATGGTCTTGGTAATGCCAAATTCATTCGCCGCTTTTACGGCATTGATGGTATCGCCACCAGCATTTGCCAGGCCCAGGATTTGCGCCTTGGAAGCCTGTGCCTGCAACAGGAAAGAAGAAAAGTCAGATGCTGACAAAGGATGTTTGACCGAGCCCGCCACCGTACCGCCATTGGCTTTGACAACATTGGCAGTGTCGCTTTCCAGTGAAGCACCAAAGGCATAATCGGCAGTCAGGAAATACCAGCTCTTGCCACCCTGTTTGACAACAGCAGAACCCGTGCCCTTGGCCAGTGCCACGGTGTCGTAGGCATAATGGATGGTATTGGCTGTACATTCTTCATTCGTCAGGCGGGCTGTGCCGGCGCCGATGGAAATGAAGATACGTTTCTTTTCAGCAGCCACTTTGGACATGGACAAAGAAGTACCGGAATTGGTACCGCCTATCAGCATATCGACGCCATCGCGGTCAAACCATTCACGGGCACGACTGGCTGCAATATCGGCCTTGTTTTGATGGTCGGCTGTGACCAGTTCGATTTTCTTGCCCAGTACTGTGCCGCCAAAATCGGCAATCGCCATCTTGATAGCTTCTGCACCGCCCTGACCATCGATATCAGAATACAGACCGGAAATATCGGTGATAAAACCTATCTTGACCGTGTCACCAGACACTTGCGCATTTGCATTCAGCGCCAGGCCAGCCAGTGCAGCGGAAACAGCGAGACTTGCTACTTTTAATTTCGTGAATGTTGCTTTCATGCGTCTTCTCCAATCATATTTTTATTCAAACCTGCTTCACCAAGACAGCGAGGCAGTTACTTAACCATGCCAACCAAACACACTTACATTACACGCCCAATAATTCATTCAGGACCGGCATTTTTTCCTGCAATTGCGCAGACGCAAAACTCTCGACGATCTGCCCATGCTCCATGACATAAAACCTGTCCGCCAGCGGAGCAGCAAAGCGGAAATTCTGTTCAACCATGACGATGGTATAACCCTTGGATTTGAGCATCGTGATCATGCGCGCCAAAGCCTGCACGATGACCGGTGCCAGGCCTTCGGAAATTTCATCTAGCAGCAACAGGCGGGCACCCGTGCGCAAGATACGAGCAACTGCCAGCATCTGTTGTTCACCGCCAGACAGGCGTGTGCCCTGGCTGTTTTTACGTTCTGCCAGATTGGGGAACATCTCGTAAATCTCGGCAACCGACATACCCTGGTCATCTTTCGATACCGAGGGTGGCAGCATCAGATTTTCTTCTGTGGATAAGGATGAAAATATCCCCCGCTCTTCCGGGCAATAACCTACGCCCAGATGAGCAACCTTATAAGTTGGCAGGTGGATAGCCTCTTGTCCATTGATCTTGATCGAGCCTTTGCGTGCACCAGTCAGGCCCATGATGGCGCGCATGGTCGTGGTACGCCCGGCACCGTTACGACCGAGTATGGTCACGACTTCGCCCTGGTTCACTTTCAGGTTCACGTCATGCAGGATATGCGATTCACCATACCAGGCTTGCAGGCCGGTAATTTCCAGTGCCGGATTTGTACTCGTATTTTTACTCGTGGCACTCATGCATGCGCCCCTTCCAGCTCGCCGCTGGTACTGCCCATATAGGCTTCCATGACTTTGGGATTGGTGGATACTTCCTTGTACGTGCCTTCAGCCAGCATGGCACCGCGCTGCAAGACCGAGATCTTGTCGCAAATACCTGACACCACGTTCATATTATGTTCCACCATGAGGATGGTGCGGCCCGCCGACACCTTCTTGATCAGCTCGGTCACGCGATGCACATCTTCATGGCCCATGCCTTGCGTGGGTTCATCGAGCAACATCATTTCTGGTTCCATCGCCAGGGTGGTGGCTATTTCCAGCGCACGCTTGCGGCCATAGGGCAGATCGACGGTGACCGTGTCAGCGAACGAAGTCAGATCGACTTCGGCCAGCAATTCCATGGCACGTGCATTGAGCTGGTTCAGCGATTGTTCGCTTTTCCAGAAATGAAAGGATGTGCCGAGTTTTCTTTGCAAGCCTATGCGTACGTTTTCCATGACAGTCAGGTGCGGGAACACTGCTGAAATCTGGAATGAACGTATGATGCCCTGACGCGCAATCTGGGCCGGTTTGGCCGAGGTGATGTCGCGGCCATTGAACAGGATTTGTCCCGAAGTCGGAACAAGAAATTTGGTCAGCAAATTAAAACAGGTCGTCTTGCCGGCACCGTTAGGGCCGATCAGGGCGTGGATATGCCCACGCTGCACCTGCAAATTCACATCGCTTACAGCTGTGAAGCCCTTGAACTCTTTGGTCAAGCGCTTTGTCTCCAGGATGACGTCGGTCATCTCTTCTCCTTATTGTCTGGCTTATGGTTATTACTCCAACGCGACAACACTTCCTTTATTTTTTGGAAGTTTTTTATATTAGCTTTTTATAATACCCAGCAAACCGATTTCTAAACAATACGGTATAACTACCATAAGTAGTACCACGCAAGATTTGGAAGTTTTTATTTTCCCAATATACTCCTTGCCGCCTTCTCTGCAATCATCACAGTAGGTGAGTTGGTATTACCTGAGGTTATAGTCGGCATAATAGAAGCATCAGCCACGCGCAGGCCATTTATGCCTATGACGCGCAAGTTGCTATCGACTACCGCCTGGGCATCGTCTGCACGACCCATCTTGCAGGTACCTACCGGGTGGAAGATTGTTGTACCTATATCCCCTGCTGCTCTGGCCAGTTCTTCTTCCGTCTGGAACTGTACACCAGGCTTCATTTCCTCTGGCTGGTATTTTTGCAGGGAGGGTGCTGCGATGATCTTGCGCGTCAGCTTGAGAGAGTCGGCAGCGATCTTGCGGTCTTCAGGTGTCGTCAGGTAGTTGGGCACTATCTTCGGTGCTGCTGAAGCATCGTTGCTGGCGATGCGCACATGGCCACGCGAAGTAGGGCGCAAGTTACAGACGCTGGCCGTGAACGCCGGGAAATCATGCAGGGGGTCACCAAATTTCTCCAGCGACAAGGGCTGTACATGGTATTGCAGATTGGGTGTCGCCTGGCTGGCATCCGAGCGGGTAAATGCACCCAGTTGCGATGGTGCCATCGACATAGGGCCACTCTGGAACATCGCATATTCCAGCCCTATGCGTGCCTTGCCTATGAGGCTGTTGGCCATCTTGTTGAGTGTTTTGGCACCGGTAATCTTGAATGCAGAACGTATCTGCAAATGGTCTTGCAAGTTGCTGCCAACGCCAGGCAATTCATGCACAACATCAACTCCAGCCTGTTGCAAATGTGCCGCATCACCTATGCCGGATAATTGCAAAATCTGTGGAGAACCTATCGCTCCTGCGGCCAGCACAGTTTCTTTCATGGACTCGGCAAACCAGCTGCGGCCACCACCGATGAATTCCACACCCGTACAACGCTTGCCTTGCTCATCATTCTTGATGACGAGTTTTTGCACCTGGCAACCGGTCATGATGGTCAGGTTCGGCCTGTTTGCTGCCGGTTTCAGGAAAGCCTTGGCAGCGTTCCAGCGCACACCGCGTTTCTGGTTCACATCAAAATAGCCGCAGCCTTCATTATTGCCACGGTTAAAGTCATCACTTTTGGGAATGCCCACTTCGGCTGCTGCATTGCGGAAAGCATCCAGGATTTCCCATGACAGTCTTTGTTTTTCCACCCGCCATTCACCGCCCTTGCCGTGGAATTCTGCATCACCGCCGTGGTGGTCTTCGCTCTTCTTGAACAGTGGCAAGACATGCTCCCAGCGCCAGCTATCGTCACCTGTCAGCTCTGCCCAATGCTGGTAATCCCTTTCCTGGCCACGCATATAAATCATGCCATTGATGGATGAACTGCCACCCAGCACCTTGCCACGCGGATAAATCAGGCTACGGCCATTCAGGCCCGCCTCTGCCTCGGTACGGAACATCCAGTCTGTGCGTGGATTATTGATGCAGTACAGGTAACCAACGGGGATATGTATCCACACATAATCATCCTTGCCACCAGCTTCTATCAGCAAAACCCTGTTATCAGGATTCTTGCTGAGGCGGTTCGCCAATACACAACCTGCAGTACCTGCACCTACAACGATGTAATCAAACTGTCCTGCTGCTTCCATACCGTTTCCTTATTTTAATTTAAGCCTGCATTTCCGCGACCAGCGCAGCCATCAGTTCTGCCACGCTCATATCCCTGGTCGCTGCCATACCCTGCCCGGCCCACATCGACATCAGTTCAGTATTGGCTGCCTTGCCCGCCGCTGCACGTATGGAACCAGTCAGTGCATTCTGTATCGGGTAGGCAGGCACTTTGTCAGCCACGGCATCCATGGTTTGCATGAAATGATTGTCGAGGCCACGTGCAATACGGCCAGAAAAAGCGCGGGTCTGGCGTGTGGTGTCCTTACTACTTTCCAGCAGGCGTTGTTTATAGGCCGGGTGTATCGCTGATTCCTTAGTCGTCAGGAAGGCCGTGCCCATCTGCACCAGTTGCGCGCCCGCCTGCAGCATTTGTTTGATCTGCCTGCCATCCATGATGCCGCCAGCGGCAATGATGGGCACCTGCATATGCGGCTTGCAGGTCTCCAGCAAGACAGACAGGCCCAGGTTCGACTCTTTTTGTGCGCCGATGAAAGTCCCACGGTGACCACCCGCTTCTACCCCTTGCAGGCAGACAGCATCCGCCCCCATGGCTTGCCAGACGATGGCTTCCTGCAAGTTGGTGGCAGTACCCACCACTTTTATTCCCGCGTCATGCAGGCGTTGCAACTGGCTGCCGTGCAGCACATCAAAGGTAAAACTGGCGACCGCAGGGCGGGCTGTGATCAAAGCATCAAGCTGGGCCTCAAAGTCTTCACACCAGCGGGTTGGGGTCGGCAAGTTGTCCCAGCCCAGTTCTGCACAAACTGGCTGCAGCAAGAGCTTGGCCGCTTCCAGGGCGGCGAAATCGACTTGTGGGCGGGTTTGTACGAACAGGTTGATGGCGAAGGGTTTGTCCGTCAGTCTTCTGATGTGTTCAGCCTGCTCTATGATGGCGAGCGGGGTCAGCAAAGGGGCCGCGAGAGAGCCAAGGCCGCCTGCATTGGACACTGCGGCCACCAGTTCCGGGGTGGTGGCGCCACCAGCCATGGGGGCTTGGATGATGGGATGGGGGCAGAGGGTTTGCAGGCTGGGCATTTGGGGCTCCGGGTTTATTTAAGTGAGTTGTTGGAAACAGGTAAATCAGGCTTTCATCAATTTTCGTGTTTGTACGCTAACTCATTTACTTACTTCTGTCACTGTATTGCGATTGCAGGTCGGGGGTAGCCCGACAGCTACTCACTTTTCTTGTCTCGCCAAGAAAAGTAAGCCAAAGAAGGCGACCCAGGCGTAGTCGCCCCCTAAAGGGGGTTCCCATTTGTGCAGTACAAAAAATGGGAAGGCCCGAAACTCGCTTCCCATTTTTTGCTTCGCACAAACGGGCACTCCCGAAGGGAGCGAGTCTGCGGTCGCCTTTCTTTGAATACTTTCTTTGGCGAAGCAAAGAAAGTATTTCGGTCGCCGGGCCGAGACCCGGCTTGTATCCACAGAGAGCGATCGTTTTAATCAAAGTATTGCATGTCACGAACGTCGCTGGGGCCAAGCACAAAATAACAAATACGTACTTGAAAAGCCCAGTGTTGGGCTGATAAAGCGTAGCCCAACCTACGCGACAATATGATGGTCGCTTATCGACAACTCGCAATACCAATTTTCTCCTTGAAGGAGAAGGAGCCCGCTCGCCGTTACTTCGCCACCGGCATCGTAAACTCCGCCCCTTTATCTATGCTATCCGGCCACCTCTGCATGATGGATTTATAACGCGTATAAAACCGTATGCCCTCTTCGCCATAAGCATGCACATCGCCAAATAAAGAGCGCTTCCAGCCGCCAAAAGAATGCCAGGCCATGGGCACAGGAATAGGCACATTGATGCCCACCATGCCGACCTGGATGCGGCGTGAGAATTCGCGCGCGGTGTTTCCATCCGAGGTAAACAAGGACACGCCATTGCCAAATTCATGACGGTTGATCAGTTCAACAGCAGACGCAAAATCAGGGACGCGGACTACGCACAGGACCGGACCAAAAATTTCTTCGCGATGTATTTTCATGCCCTCTTTGGCATGGTCAAACAAACAGCCGCCAAGGAAGAAACCGGACTCATGGCCAGGCACTTTCAGGCCACGACCA
Source organism: Undibacterium sp. KW1 (assembly GCF_009937955.1). Lineage (NCBI taxonomy): Bacteria > Pseudomonadati > Pseudomonadota > Betaproteobacteria > Burkholderiales > Oxalobacteraceae > Undibacterium > Undibacterium sp. KW1. The sequence goes on from NZ_AP018439.1 coordinate 6,144,201, forward strand.
TCGACCAGCAGTTGTGCGCCTTCGGCTATGCCTTCAGCGATATAAGACTCAATTTTTGCCTTGTGCTGAGCTGTCACTACCGGGCCCATTTCGGCATCAGATTCCATGCCATTTTTGATCTTCAGGGCCTGCACGCGTGGTACTAAAGCTTCGACAAGTTTGTCAGCGACATTGCCAACGGCAACAGCGACCGAGATCGCCATGCAGCGTTCACCGGCAGAGCCGTAAGCTGCACCCATCAGGGCATCGACGGCTTGTTCGAGGTTGGCGTCAGGCATGACGACCAGGTGGTTTTTTGCACCGCCCAAAGCCTGCACGCGCTTGCCCATGCGCGTGCCTTCGCTGTAGATGTATTCAGCAATCGGGGTAGAGCCGACGAAGGAAATCGCCGACACATCTGGGTGCTGCAGTAGTGCATCGACAGCCACTTTATCGCCTTGCACGACGTTGAATACCCCGTCCGGCAAACCGGCTTTTTTGAGCAAGTCGGCAATCAGCAAGGAACAGGAAGGATCACGCTCAGACGGTTTCAAAATGAAGGTATTGCCGGTCGCAATCGCCAGCGGTGCCATCCACATCGGTACCATGAAGGGGAAGTTGAAAGGCGTAATGCCAGCTGTTACACCCAGCGGCTGGCGCAGGTTGTAATTGTCTATGCCGCCGCCGATATTGTCCGAGAATTGTGATTTCAACAGTTGCGGCATGCCGCAGGCGAACTCGACGATTTCTATGCCGCGTGTGACTTCACCCATGGCGTCCGACAAGACCTTGCCATGTTCGCGGGTGATCAGGGTGGCCATTTCCTTGTGATGCTGGTCCAGCAATTCCTTGAACTTGAACATCACACGGGCGCGCTTCAGCGGAGCGGTTTCTGCCCAGGCCGGTGCGGCAGCCTTGGCAGCGGCAATGACGGCATGTACTTCCGCTATGCTGGCGAGGGCAACACTGCCAGTCACTTCGCCAGTAGCAGGGTTGAATACATCTTGCTGGCGGCCGCTGGCAGAAGCATAAGCCTGACCATTCATATAATGCGCGATTGTGGATGTCATAAGTAAACCTTAGGGGTAATGTGAAGTTTTTTCTGCGGTGACACAGAGATTAATTCACTCGCTCTGCTAAATCCAATGAGTTATTATCAATAGCAATATAAGGATTGCTGATAATGGACTTGACACAACTACGTGCCTTTGTCGCCGTGGCGAAAGAAGGCAACCTGACACGGGCGGCAGAGCAATTACATGTAACCCAGCCCGCCGTGAGCCTGCAGATCAAGTCCCTGCAAGATACTCTGCAACTTGCATTATTCACACGCAGCGCCAGCGGCATGCGCCTCACCAACGATGGTGCGAAACTCCTGCCTTATGCCGAAAAAGTCATTGCCAGCATGGGTGAATTTCGCCAGGCCGCCCATAGCATGCACAGCACCATTTCTGGCGAGCTGGCGATAGGCACAATACTGGACCCGGAGTTCACCCGACTGGGGCTATTTTTGAAACGTCTGGTCGAGACTTATCCACAGTTATCCACAAAGTTGCAGCAATGCATGTCAGGCACAGTCTTGCAACAAATCCGTGCCGGTACGCTGGATGTGGGCTTTTATCTGGGGCAGCCGCCTTACGATGGCAAGACACCCTGCCACAGCCAGGTGCTGACGCCATTTACTTACCGGGTAGTGGCACCCAAGGGCTGGAAAAACCGGGTTGCTGGCCAGGACTGGGCCAGCCTGGCCAAATTGCCGTGGTTGTGGACGCCGGCTGAATCCGCACATCACCGGCTGCTCAGCCAGATTTTCTCCGGACTGGGTGTCACCCCCAACAAGGTCGCCCTGGTAGATCAAGAGCCAACCATGCTGGATCTGGTCAAGTCTGGAGTTGGCCTGAGCCTGATACGGGATGCCATCGCCATACGCGAAGCCCATGCCCATGGACTGGTGATTGCCGATGCCGTCAGTGTCACGACGGAACTGAGCTTCATCTGCCAGGAAAAGCGCCAGCATGAAGCCATGATCGCAGCGAGTTTTGTCTTGTTGAAAACGATCTGGGTATAGATGTTTGCAAGAGTGTATCCTCCGCCGCACACCAGAGCTCAAAACCAGAAAATTTCTGCCTTTATTGGAAATTCAGCGGTATATTCGCACCACTTATCTATTTCGGAAAATCGTTCGTGAAACTCCTGTTATCCAGTTTGCTTGTATCTCTGGCCATCGTTCCTGCCATCAGCCAGGCAGAAACGATCAAACTGCTTATTCAGGAATTTGCGCCTTTCACGCACACTGACATTAAAACCGGTGAAATCCAGGGTGCGCTGACCGAAAAGATCGCAGAGATACTCAGGCGTGCAGGCGATAACTACAGCATCAGCAGCACATCCCTCGCACGCGGTTTGAATTCCACGCTCAATGATGACAATACCTGCCTGTTTGGCTTTCGCCGCACGCCCGACAGAGAACATCTTTATAAATGGGTGGGCCCGCTGGTCAACGACAATTGGGTTTTGTATGGCCGCAAAAATGATAGCCGCGTGCTAAAAAGTTTTGAAGATGCCAAAGCTTATTCGATAGGTTCGTACAAAAATGCAGCCACAGGCGTGCAACTCAGCGAACAAGGCTACAAAATAGAGTTTGCGAGCCAGGATGATGACAATCCACGTCTGCTGGTGAATGGCAGGCTGAACTACTGGATAGTCTCAGAGTCACACGGCATGTTCCTTGCCCAGCAGCAAGGCTATGCCAATGATATTGTGCGTGCCATCAAATGGAAAAGCATAGAGCTCAACATGCTGTGCAATGTCCGCATGGACAAGCAACGTATAGAGCTCTACAACAAGATTAATAAAGAACTGGATAATGACGGCACCATGGAAAAAATCATGCGCAAATACGGGATCAAATAATGGCCAGATCGACCAAGGCCGCCCATGCAGTCAACCGCCTGCGTGAACGCAGCAATAATGCTCCCTATTCCATGGTCAGCCTCGCGGATGGCCGGTTTTCCCTGACCCTGGCCAATCTGGAACAGCCAGACGAATTGCCTGTCAGCGTCAGCGATGCCATGGAAATCGATGAATTTGTCGTTTATGTTAACAACCTGCATAAACAGGCTCCCAAAAAAGCCAGCAAACTGGACGTGGCTTTTGAGAAAAAAATCGCGGCAGCCAAACAGAAATAAAAGTCTTCAGAAGTAAATCTATAAGGAAAATTCTATGAAATACCATTGTCTTACTGCCCTGCTCGCCACCAGCCTGTTCACTGGCATCCTGCCCGCCGCATCGGCCCAGGCACAAGCCGCTGACAGCGTGGTCATCAGCAGGCTCACTAAAATCGATGAAAAAGTCGGCAGTGGCAAAGAAGCCCTGCCTGGCAATACCGTGTTTGTCCATTACACAGGCTGGCTGCATGATCCTTTTGCCAGCAGGGAACGTGGCACCAAGTTTGACAGTTCCGTAGGCCAGCAGGCCTTCTCCTTCACCATAGGCTCAGGCCGCGTCATCAAAGGCTGGGAACAAGGTGTAGCAGGGATGAAGGTTGGTGGCAAGCGCACCCTGATCATACCGCCAGAGCTGGGCTATGGTGCCGCAGGTGCAGGCAACGGGATGATACCGCCGAACGCCTATCTGATCTTTGATATTGAATTGCTGGAAGTGAAATAATATCTTGTACTCGCAGGAGACTAGCCTTCAGGGCAACTGACTGGCTTTGATTTCCTGCAAGTCTGTCCAGACAGACTCATAAGAATAAATGGCATAAAAGAATACCGAGATCGCCAGCACCGTTGCCAGGGTTCCTGCATAAAACAGCAGGCTAAGGCCAGCAGGGAAAATATACTGGTACCAGCCCAGCAGGCTGGCAGCGACCATGGCAAAAAAAGACAGGTTGATCAGGCGGCGGCTTTTACGCATGGTGCCAAAAGCAAAAAACACCAGCACCAGTAAAGACAAAGAAAAATTGAGTAAACCCGCCACAGAATTGCCTTTCTTGCTTAATATTAAATCAATAAACTACTATATCAAATTCAATCCTGTTTGCCATTGCAGGAATGGCTAAAATTGTAACCAGACGTCAGCATCAGGCTGAAAATTTTTCATTCTGCATTTTCTGTCTCTCTTCCACAGGGATCAGATACATCAGGAATTTCTATGACATATCTGCTTGCACTAGACCAGGGCACTTCCAGCTCACGCAGCATCATCTTCAATGAAGTAGGTGAATTGATTGCCACCTCTCAGCAGGAATTCCGCCAGATTTTCCCGCAGCCAGGCTGGGTAGAACATGATGCCCAGGAAATCTGGCAAAGCCAGTTTGCCACCTGCAAGCAAGTCATGAGCAAAGCGGGTTTGCAGGCAAAAGACATCGCCGCCATAGGCATTACCAACCAGCGCGAAACCACGGTGTTATGGGAAAGGAAAACTGGCCAGCCGCTATACCATGCCATCGTCTGGCAAGACCGCCGCACAGAAGCCTATTGCGATGAATTACGCCAACAAGGCTATGCCCTACGCATACAGGCCAAGACTGGCCTGATACTTGACCCGTATTTTTCTGCCACCAAACTCAAGTGGCTGCTAGATCATGTTCCCGACGCGCGCCGCCGTGCAAATGCCGGTGAACTGGCTTTTGGTACCGTCGACAGCTGGCTGGCCTGGCAACTCAGCGAAGGAAGCTTGCATGTCACCGATGTCAGCAATGCCTCGCGCACCATGCTGTACAACATCCACGATAACCAGTGGGATGAAGAATTACTGAGCTGGTTTGACATACCCAAAAAACTGCTGCCAGAAGTTTTGCCATCGAGTCACCAATTCGGTCACAGCAAACTGCTGGGCACCGCCATTCCCATCGGCGGTATCGCTGGCGACCAGCAGGCTGCCTTGTTTGGCCAGGCCTGTTTTACACCGGGCATGGCCAAAAATACCTATGGCACGGGTTGCTTCATGCTCATGCATACCGGTGATCAATGTCCAGATTCGCAAAATGGCCTGATCAGCACCGCAGCCTGCCAGACCGATACTCACGCCCAATATGCCCTGGAGGGCAGTGTCTTCATCGGCGGAGCAGTCGTGCAATGGCTCAGGGATGGTCTGAAAGCTATACAGCATTCGACCGATGTAGAACAACTGGCGGCCACCGTGCCAGATTCTGGTGGCGTGGTGTTTGTCCCTTCCTTCACTGGGCTTGGTGCACCTTACTGGGTACCTTCAGCCAAGGGTGCCATCCTCGGTCTGAGCCGTGGTACGACCGTCGCCCATATCGCCCGGGCTGCGTTGGAATCAATCGCCTTTCAAAGTACCGCCCTGCTGCAAGCCATGGTCAGGGACGCCGTTTTCCCTATCAGGGAATTACGTGTCGATGGCGGTGCAGCGGCGAATAATATGTTGTTGCAATTCCAGGCAGATTTGCTGGGCATACCGGTGATACGCCCCAAAGTCACAGAAACCACGGCCCTGGGTGCAGCTTATCTGGCAGGTTTGGGAGCTGGTGTATATAAAAGTATGGAAGAATGCGCGAGCCAGTGGCAAATGGAGACGCAATTTACTCCAGCCATGAGCCGCGATGAAGCCGCCAGCCTCATGCAAAACTGGGAAATCGCCATAGGGAAAGTAAGATAAAACAATTAAGATAAAACAAGTAAAATCGCCCAAAGACGAGATATCCACAGTCTGTTTTACAGTCAGCTTTGTAGTCTATAGCTGGCATTTTTACCAAAAAGAGAGAAAAAATGAAAATCATCAAATGGTCTGCTGGCATACTGATAATTGCCATCGCCCTGATACTGGCAATCGCCTATGCCTTGCCGAATGAATACAAAGTCAGCCGCAGTGTCCAGATACATTCCACCCCGGCCAAGATTTTCCCCCTGATCGCCACACCCAAGGAATGGAAAAACTGGTCCGTCTGGAACCAGCGTGACCCGAATATGAAAATGGAGTTTTCTGGCCCCGAATCAGGCACGAATGCCGCCTGGGAATGGAAAAGTGCTTCACAAGGCAATGGCGGCATGAAACTCAGCCACGCCAGCCCTTTCCGTGAAATTGATTATGAGCTGCATTTTGAAGGCATGGGCAAACCATCGACAGGCAGTTTCCTGCTGGAAGCCCAGCCTGATGGAACTAAAGTCACCTGGAAAATGGAAGGCAGCAGCGAAGGAAATTTCATGATGAAGCTATTTGCCCCATTTATGGATAAAATGGTGGGTCCCGATTTTGAAGCTGGCTTAAGTAATCTTAAAAAGTTCGCTGAGAAAAATTAAAGCCCACCGTAGCTAAAACTACATCGCATTTCGACTGATTGCATCAATGAAACTCAAGTATGTCCTGATACTGGCATTGCAGATGCTGACCGCATTGCCAGCCTCCCCTGTTTTCGCTGCCGCAACTGGCAATACTCCTGCCCCGGCGAGCGCCAAGCCAGGCACGCAGGCGGTATTTGTCGTTGCACCAGAAGATTTGCCCAGGCAAAATACTGGTGTACAGATAGATACACCCAAGCAAGCCTCCATTGAGAAAAGCAATAAACCTGATGTACCTATCCTGGTATGGTCAGGCCCGGTCCCCCTGGCAGGCGGCCTGTGGATACTGGTCGCCTCCATGCCAGTACTGGCCTCCCTGTATTTTGCTTATCAGTTACTCATGTTCATCAAAGCCAGACGGCGGCGTTTATCCACAGAGCGGGGTAGTTGAGCGCTGAATTTAAATAAAAAAAGACTACAAAAGGGGACTTATACAAACTAGTCCCAGCAAGGCCTTGCTGAGGAAAGCATCCTTGCAAGGATGCTTCGTTTCGGCGGCGGACAACATACTGTCCGAAACCCCGCCCACACCGTAGCGACGAAGACAGTACTTTAGTACCTAATTTGCAAACTACCGGAGCTGCAACGCAGCTGGGGCGAGTTTTTATAAGTCCTTATACGTTTTTCACATAATCTTCATCAATCTGTCACCAGCCTGTCACCTCTGCATCCTAAAGTCTTCCTTATCCAAAACATAAGCGGAGACCAGCATGTCCAGCAAAGCCCTGATAGACAGCGCAGTTTTCAATTCCACCACGTCTGGCCGCAAGGGCCTGGCAGACAAACTGTTTGCCCACTGGTTCAGCCGCCTTGTGTATGCGCAGATCTGGGAAGATCCCCAAGCTGACCTGAATGCCCTGCAACTCAAACCAGGCGCGAATATCCTGACCATCTCTTCCGGTGGCTGCAATGCCCTCGCTTATCTGTCCGCTGAACCGGCTGCCGTCCATGCCGTGGATTTGAATGCAGCCCACCTGGCTATGCTCAATATCAAGCAAACTGCCATCAGGCACTTGCCGGACTATGATGCGGTGCTGGCATTTTTGGGTAATGCCGACAAGCCAGATAACCTGAAACGCTACAAGCGTCATATACGCAGTCAATTGTCAGACGATGCCAGCAACTTCTGGGAAAGTCGCTCTTTGTCAGGCAAACCGCGCTACCATTATTTTACCAACCAGGCTTATCAGCATGGCTTGCTGGGTAACTTCATCGGCTTTGCGCATTTCTTTGTGCGCATGATGGGTGGCGACATGAGCAAGCTCATGCAGGCTAACAACCTGCAGGAACAAGCCCAGCTATTTGAACAATATGTCGCCCCGGTATTTGAGACCCGCCTGTTCCGCCTGATCGCCAGTCAGCCGCTGGCCCTGTATAGCCTCGGTATACCACCGTCTCAATTTGCTGAACTGAAGCACGATGCCAAAAACGGCCTGCATCTCTTGTTCAAGGAAAGAATGCGTCACCTGGCCTGTGATTTCCCTCTGGCAGAAAACTGTTTTGCCCAACAGGCATTTGGCCGCCGTTATGACACCAAAAAACAGGCAGCCCTGCCCATGTATCTGCAACAAGAACATTTCCATACCCTGCGCCGCAATATAGACAGGCTGCATCCGCATCATCAAACCCTGACTGATTTTTTGCGTGGACAGCCACGTGCATCCATGGACGCTTATCTCTTTCTTGATGCGCAAGACTGGATGGATCAACAACAATTGACAGGACTCTGGCAAGAAGTAACGCGCACTGCAGCACCTGGAGCCAAGGTAGTATTCCGCACCGGTGGCAGTGAGTCACCGCTGGAAGCCAAGTTACCGGCAGACATACTGGCCACCTGGCATACCGATGTTGACCATAACCGTGCCCTGTATGCAACTGACCGCTCTGCCATCTATGGCGGCATGCACCTGTACACCAAGATGTAATCGCCAAATTGCATACCTCTTTACCACCACGCGTGGTGGCAGATGCCCTTTGGCTGTTGACAGCGCGTTCACGCGGTGGCCAGCACTGGCTGCACAATGCCACTTGCGACATTCAGACCGTAGAAATTGCAGGGCAAAGCCAACCCGTCAGTTTATTGGACGGCAGCAACTGGCAAGAAAGCTATGTCGCCAGTCCACGTTCAACCTGGCTGCGTTATCCGCGCCAGGAGATGCTGCGCGGCGCAAGTCCAGCCAAGGCACAAGCGATCAAACTACTCAGCTGTCCCATTCTCGGTCCTCTTTCTACTCTGTTCAAAGCCAGTAAACTGGACCAGGCAGCGATTATTGCGAATCACCTGGTTTCCACCAATTTGTACGCAGACTGGTCAGCAGGCGAAATCAGTAAGACCACCGACAAGCTGCTAAGCACTTATCCACAGCGCCCGCTGATGATGCGCAATATCTGTCCACAGGTGAACCCCGAACTGGCAGCCAGCCTGCTCGCTACCGGCTGGCAATTACTACCCAGCCGCATGATCTATCTCTGCGATCCACAACAAACCAGCGTCTGGAAACACAATCATGTGAAACAGGATGCCCGCCTGCTCGACCATCCTGAAGTAGAAGTACTGACACATGAACAACTGCAAATGCAAGACATTGCAGCATTGCAACAGCTCTACCGCCAGCTCTTCATCGATAAACACTCTTATCTTAATCCCGACTTCACAGCCGCCTTCTTTGAGCTTTGTCTGGAAACCCAGTTCCTGGAAATGCATGCCCTGCGCTGGCGAGGCCGTCTGGTCGGTGTGCTTGGTATTTATGTACATCATGAGAATGGCTGGCTGACCACACCCCTTATAGGTTATGACACCAGCCTGCCCAAAGAACTGGGTTTATACCGGCGATTGATGGCTTTATTACTCAAAACAGCCAGAGACAAGAAGCTGAAACTGCATTACAGCTCTGGCGCCAGCCAGTTCAAACGTGCACGCGGTGGCATTCCCCAACTGGAATATACCGCCATCCAAAACCGCCACTTATCCACAACTGCAGTACAAAGTACTGCGCTTTTTGCCCGCTTACTCAGGACTTTTGCGCCAGCAATCCTAAAAAAAGCGGACGGGATTTAAATAAAAAATATAAAAACAACTATGTTTTTCCTGTGGATAAGCCTATGCATATCCACAGGACGAACTGTGTAAAACCACAAAAAGCCTGACTGAGGTTTTTCTTATCCCAAAACCGTCCTTTTTTCATACAGGACTTATCAGTGCATCTATACATGAACTAAGTACTTGTTTCTGTGGACAAATTAAGACTTATCCACAAAAAATCGCGACGTTAACTACTATTACTATGTATATATAAACTAATTATTTAATTAAACCCTTTTCGGAAAGCCCTGGAAACTTTTTCTGAAAGACCTGGTTTTGATGCAAATAAAAACGTCTGACTAAAAAATTTGAAATTTGATATTCACAATTAGATCTTTAAAAAAAAGCACCTGATCAGCATCAGACACTTTTCATAAAAAAACGGGCTTCCTAAAACTAGGGCATCACATTTTTTTAATTAAAGAGAAATTCAAGTTTTGAAAACTGCCTTGCGTCAAAAAAAGCTCAGTCCATGACTTTGCAAGAGATCATCAATCTCCTTTTTTTTCTGAAATCCTTCCCTGGAGCGCGATAAATCAGCCTTTTTCTGAAAATTCACGTTGAAAAACAACATTTTTAAAAAAATCTTTGTGGATAAGTCAGCTGATATCCACTGCATCTATTGTGTGTAACTCCAAATTCATTGATCTGCAGGTTTACTGTTCAGATTTTGTCCTGTGGATATACAGACTTTTATCACCGCCTTATCATTTGCCTAAACTCTTGATCCTGTGGATGTTTACCGACTTATCCACAGCAACATGCCTGTGTTAACAACTACTACTATTTTTATATAAAGTTATTCAAATTAAAGGTATCCACAGCTCAAGAAAGGCAAAAAAACAAAAGCAAAAAACTGTCGTAGAATCCGTTACTCATTAAATCCTCAGGGACAAAACACCATGAAACTATGGTCAGGTTTACTATTTTCAGCCGTGCTGGCTTGCTCTGCTGCCCATGCAGAAAAACCGACTGAAGCCTCAGTCAAGGAATTGCTGGTATTGACGAATAGTCAGCAAATACTGAAAAGTACAGAGGCACAGATGGATGTCGTCATGAAAAACATGATGAAAGCTGCCCTGAAAGACCAGACTATCAATGCTGACCAGCAAAAAATCCTGGATAAGTTCCGGGATAAAGTCATAGATATCCACAAGGCAGAAATGACTTGGGACAAACTCGAACCCATTTTTATTGAAATCTATTCAAATTCCCTGACTCAGGAAGAAGTCGATGGGATAGCTGTTTTCTACAGATCCCCGGCAGGTAAAGCTTATGTCAGCAAAATTCCAGTCATCGTTCAGCAAAGCATGGGAGCAATGCAAAAAGTGGTCACTCCCATGATGGACAAAATGATGGAAGCGTCCAAAAAAATGGCAGATGAATTACGTGACCTGGAGAAAAATAAATAAATTGCCGAAAAATTTTTTAGGTTTTAGATATAAATAAGAGAAATTAACGGATTTTAGTAATTTTTATGAAATGTCTCCTGCTTACAGAAATAAAACAGCACGAGCAAGGGCATAATGACTGACACCAAGCATTTCATCTTTTTGGGTATGGGTATGCTTGGGGACATCTTCCCTTTTCTGAGTCTGGCTACTGAAATGCAGAGACGCGGGCACAGAGTCACCATGCTTTTGTCGCCGGTACATGCCAGGCATGCAGAAATGGCCGGGATTGCCTATGAAGTACTGGGCAGGCAAGAAGACTATGACGCTGCCTTGCGTAATCCAGATATGTGGAATACACGGACAGGCATGGCCGTGGTACTTGCCTCATGCAAATGCGTATTTACAGAAATACCTGATTACTTTGCTAACCTGCCACCCGATCAGGATTGCGTATTGATCAGCCATCCTCTGGGTCTGGCAGCAGCAGATCTGGTGCGCAGCTTCCGTCCGGATATTCCCATCGTCGCGGCTTATCTCGCGCCATCTAATTTAAGAACGGTGCATGATCCCCTGGTCATGGGGGATTTATTCATACCGCGCTGGTTACCGGTATGGATGCGTCACTGGCTTTGGACTTATGCAGATAAAAATTTTGTTGATCCGGTAGCTGTACCGATGGTCAATCAGGCCAGGCTGGCCAGGAATCTGCCACCGATTACCAGCCTCGCACCGTATATGTATGCAGTACCAGACCTGAGTATCAGTTTTTTCCCGGCATGGTTTGCCGCAGTACAGCCAGACTGGCCGACAACTATGGCCATGGGAGAATTCCAGCTCTATGACAGCAGCAAGGCTACAGACTTATCCACAGAACTCGAAGGATTTCTGGCCTCAGGGCCTGCACCTGTGATATTTACCCCAGGTTCAGGGAATATACAGGCTCGTCATTATTTTGAATGTGCACAGCAGGCAGTGCAAAAACTGGGTTTGCGGGCGATATTCCTGAGTACTCACCGTGAGCAGATCGCCTCTGCTCTACCGGCTGACATACTCTGGCAAAGTTATCTGCCACTGCGCAGCATCTTGCCGCGTGCATCAGCACTGATACACCATGGGGGCATAGGTACGACAGCAGAAGCGCTAAGAGCGGGCATACCGCAGTTGCTGACGCCACTGGCTTTTGACCAGTTCGACAATGCTGCGCGTGTAAAAAATCTGGGTGCAGGTGATTTTCTACGCATGTCACGTCTGACTGCTGGAAAATTGACGCGCAGCCTGTCACAACTGCTGCGCTCTGCATCCATCAACACCAATTGCGCAATCCTTGCACAGAAATTTAAAAAAACTGGTCATGCAGAATCTTTATGTGATGCGATTGAAGCGGTAGAATTAAAACAGAAACTATAAATTTCGGCCCTAGATTCAATTTTTAAATTGAGTTAAATTTAAATAGCCAAACTTATCCACAGCTTATTATTTTCTCCAGATTCTAATGTAAAAATTATTGATCTGAAGATAATGAGTACTCGCCTCACATTGAATTTTAAGTACAGGCAACACCGTCTGCATTTGCCATTTAAAACGCGAATATTTCGCGTCGCCTGCAAAAAAACAAGTATCCAAAAAAATCGCAAAGCCACGTCCTGCCTGGCTCGCAAGACAGTTTCATGCTCTCCGTATTACGCGACTATTCGCCCAGGACTAAGACTTTTATCATATCCAGCATCAATCACACGATTATGTCTGGAGTTTTTTATGTCTTTATCTTCTCAATCTTCGCCACCATTGTCTGCAGCACCCGCAGCCGCTGGTGGCAGTGTTTTTCTGAAATTGCTGCCGCTGACACTGGCTGTTTTTATCGGCTTTCTGACCATGGGTATGCAACTACCCGTATTGCCCTTATACCTGCATAACAGCCTGGGCATGAGTACCCTGGTCGTAGGACTGGTCATCGGTGCACAATTTACCGTCGCCCTGCTGTCACGCGCCTGGGCTGGCAATTTTGCTGACATGCGTGGTACCAAACGGGCCGTACTCACGGGTGCCGTGACTATTGCCAGCTCAGGCCTGGTGTATCTGGCATCGCTGCCATTTGTTGCTACACCTGTGGTATCGGTGTGGATATTGCTGGCTGGCCGTGTCTTGCTGGCGATAGGTGAGAGCCTGATGGTTACAGGAGCCCTGGGCTGGGGCATAGGCCTGGTCGGGCCACAAAATGCAGGCAAGGTCATGGCCTGGGTAGGCATCGCCATTTATGGAGCATTTGCCTTCGGTGCGCCGGCTGGTGTCGCCATCCATGCACAATTGGGATTTGCCGGTATAGGCATTGCGACTATCTGCATGCCGGTAGTGGCGTTGCTGGTCGCTTTATACATACCTGCCATCGCACCGACAGCTACTACCCGCATGCCTTTTTACAAGGTATTGAGTACCGTCATGATACCTGGCCTGGGCTTGGCTCTGGCCAGTATAGGTTTTGGTGTGATCACGGCTTTTTCTGCCTTGTTGTTTGCAGCAAAAAACTGGGGTAATTCTTCGCTCGCATTTACCTTCTTTGGCGTAGCTTTCATTGGGGCCAGGATATTATTTGGTCATTTGCCAGACAAGCTCGGTGGAGCCAGGGTAGCACTCGTCAATGTGGTAATAGAAGCTGCAGGCCTACTGTTGATCTGGTGGGCTGATACTGCCAGCTTGGCTTATATAGGTGTTGCCCTGACGGGCTTTGGCTATTCACTGGCCTTCCCCGGTTTCGGTGTAGAAGCTACGCGCCGTGCCCCACCGCAAAGCCGCAGCGTCGCCATGGGTGCCTATGTCGCTTTTCTCGACATGTCGCTGGGCATAGTCAGTCCATTGGCAGGTTTTATCGCCGGGCATTGGGGAGTTGATGCTGTTTTTCTGGCAGCCAGCGTGGCAGTTGCTTTGTCTTTACTGGTGGCTGTGCGTTTGCTGGGAAAAGCATCTGCAAGCGTATAAGGTATTTAAATTTTGTAGGGCGCACCATTTGCACCCCACAAAATAGGTACTACATCAATTGATCAGGTTTTCATGAAGCCTGATCAATTTACTTTTTGCTTTTGACGCTGCTCAGGTAAACACAAAACATATCTGCCATGGCATCCGCATAGTCATCTATCCTGTCAGTTGGATAGCCATTTGCCGACACATGTTCACCAGCACTGCTGAGCGTGGTGGAAATCAGTTCTTCAACGATGGAACGTGTCGCTGCTGTTGCCGTGGGCAGCAATTCCTCAATAAATACCTGCACGGTCTGATCCCAGTATTGCCATGCTTCCTGCGCTTCAGGATCATCGTTATACTGCGGGGCGATATCGGTCAGGGCACTACGCATCTGGGCTTCTTCACATTCTGAACGAATGAAAGCATGGACCAGGCTACGTAAGCGCTCCAGCGGTGCCTGCTGGGTATCCTGCAATATCTCGCGCAACATGCCGCCAGTCTGCCGCCATTCATCACTTTGCAGACGGAACAGGATGGCCGCCTTGTTGGGAAAATACTGATACACAGAACCCACGCTAACGCCCGCTCTTTCGGCCACCCGCGCCGTAGTAAATTTTTGTGCGCCTTCACGCTGCAAAACCTGGAGAGCAGCTTCCAATATGGTGGCCACCAGGTCAGCCGAGCGACTTTGCTGGGGCCGCTTTCTTGAAGAAATAAAAGGGGTTTGAGGTTTACTCATGAGTATAAGAAAGGAGATCCAAACCAATACTTGAGATGATACGCGCTATATCTTCCCGCCATGAAAAAAGCTCCTGGCCTCAGGAGCTTTTTTTACTTGCGACAGAACAAAAAACGATCAGGTCGCCAATGTCATCAAACTCGCATTGCCACCTGCAGCGGTGGTATTCACACACAGCGCCCGTTCAGCCATCAGACGCCACAAAGGAATTTCTGCATGGTCCTGGGTTTCGACAACGGAAACAATAGCGTCATCCAGACCCGCAAACAAGAGCTTGTAATGCGACAGCAAGCCACCTTCCACCAGGGCGAGCTGGGCACCACATTGTTCTGCTTCGGCATTAATGATGAGTTTGCTGACTTCGGCTGGCAAACCGGCAGGCAGGATAGCCATGGTTTGTGCTGGCAGTACCGGCAGGTTGCCGGTGGCCAGCGTTGCTGCCAGTTGGTTGATGATGCAGTTGACTGTCGTTGCTGCGCAAAATATACGGCCACGCGGCGCAAACGACAGGGTATTGCGTTCGCCCGTCGGGCCAGGCAAGACCTGGGTTACTTTGTATGGGCTGTTGTGGGCATAATGTTCACCCAGTTCGGCAATTTTTTGATGCCCCTGTTTTTGTGCCCAGACCAGTAAGGCTTCCAGTGCTGGTGGTGACTGGCGTTCATATACGGTATGTCCGCCCAGGCCAGTGACAGGCGTGCGTTGCAGGCGTTTCAGGTACAGCGGGCCGCCAGCTTTGGGGCCGGTACCGGATTTGCCTTCACCACCAAAGGGTTGTACACCCACTACCGCACCAACGATATTGCGGTTCACATAGATATTACCGACATGGGCGCGGGAGATGATGAAATCGATGGTTTCATCAATGCGGGTATGGATACCCAGGGTCAGGCCAAAACCAGTAGCATTGATCTGGTCTATCAATGCAGGCAAGTCATTGCGCTTGTAACGCAAGACATGCAATACCGGGCCGAAGACTTCTTTTTTCAAATCAGCCAGGTTGGCGATTTCCATGACGGTAGGGGCGACAAAAGTACCTGCGCGGCAAGCGGCTGCCAGGTCCAGCGTGTAGAAGGACTTGGCTTTACCACGCATGCCATTGATATGGCTCATCAGATTATTCTGGGCCTCTGCATCGATGACTGGGCCAATATCGATGGATAGGCGGTCAGGCTGGCCTATACGCAATTCCTGCATGGCACCGTGCAGCATTTCTATGGTCTTGTCGGCGATATCTTCTTGCAGGCATAGCACGCGCAGGGCTGAACAGCGCTGGCCCGCACTGTCAAAAGCAGAGGACAAGACATCATTGACGACTTGCTCAGGCAAGGCGCTGCTATCAACGATCATGGCATTCTGGCCACCGGTTTCTGCAATCAGCGGTATATCGATGCCCTCTGCCACAGCGCGTTTTGCCAGCGTGCGGTTGATGATTTGTGCGACTTCAGTTGAGCCAGTAAAAATCACACCCTTGACGCGGTGATCTGCCACCAACTGCGCACCAACGACTTCACCCGTGCCTGGCAAGAATTGCAGGGCACCACGCGGCACGCCCGCTTCATGCATCAGTTGAATGGCGCGATAAGCGATCAGCGGGGTTTGCTCTGCCGGCTTGGCCAGCACGACGTTACCAGCAGCCAGCGCGGCACTGACTTCACCAATGAAGATGGCCAGCGGGAAATTCCATGGGCTGATACAGACGACCGGCCCCAAAGCCTGGGTATTTGCCTGGCTCTCTACCTGGGCGGCGTAATAGCGCAAAAAATCAACCGCTTCGCGCACTTCTGCCAGTGCATTTGGCAGGGATTTACCGGCTTCACGTATTGCCAGCGCCATAAAATCCAGGGTTTGCGTTTCCAGCAAATCAGCGGCTTTCTTCAGAACAGCAGCGCGTTCTACCGGCGCTGTGGTTTGCCAGTCCATCGCATATTGTTCTGCTGCATGCAGGGCGGTTTGCACATCCTGGGCATCGGCTTCGATGACTTCGCCAACGACATCCAACTGGTTTGCCGGGTTATTCACAGGACGGGTTTGCGTGGCAGAGACCTGACCATGCAGGATGGGTGCCGCTGTCAAACTTTGCTGGCTGCTCTCGGCAAAGTGAGCGCTGATTTTTTGCAGTTCCAGCTCATTCGAAAAATCCAGGCCAGCAGAATTTTTTCTTTCCTTGCCAAACAAATCCTTGGGCAAGGCAATGGCTGCATGCGGTGCACCACCGAGCTCACGCGAGACGGCTATCGGGTCGGCCAGCATGGATTCTATCGATACGCTCTCATCAACGATCTGGTTGACGAAGGAGGAGTTCGCGCCATTTTCCAGCAGGCGGCGTACCAGGTAAGCCAGCAAGGTCTGGTGTGAGCCTACCGGGGCATAGATACGGCAAGGTTTGTCCAGCTTGTCTTTACCTACCACCTGGTCATACAGGGTCTCGCCCATGCCATGCAGGCACTGGAATTCATAATCAGTAATACCGGCTTTTTGTGCCCAGGTATAAATGGTCGATAAGGTCAGAGCATTGTGGGTGGCAAACTGTGGATAAATCACATCAGTCGCAGCCAGCAGTTTTTGCGCACAGGTCAGGTAAGACAAATCGGTATACACCTTGCGAGTATAGACCGGGAAACCGCTCATGCCATCGACTTGCGAGCGCTTGATTTCTGCATCCCAGTAAGCCCCCTTGACCAGGCGTATCATGAACTTGCTGCCGCTACGGCGTGCCAGATCGACCAGGTAATCGATGACGAAGGGGCAACGTTTTTGATAGCCCTGCACGACAAAACCTATGCCTTCAAAACCTTTGAGGTCAGCATCAAAAGCCAGCGCTTCCATCAGGTCCAGCGACAATTCCAGTCTGTCGGTTTCTTCTGCATCAATATTCAGGCCTATGTTGTATTGCTTGGCCAGCAACAGCAGTTTTTTCAGCAGCGGCAGCAATTCATTCATCGTGCGCTCACGCTGGGCGCGTGAATAGCGTGGGTGCAGGGCAGACAGTTTGACTGAAATGCCAGGGCCATTCTTGATGCCACGGCCATTCGAGGCCCTGCCTATCGCATGGATCGCAGTCTCATAGGCTTTGTAGTAAAAGGCAGCATCCTTGGCGGTCAGCGCGGCTTCGCCCAGCATGTCATAAGAATAGCGGTAGCCGCGTTTTTCATTGTCCTGGCTGTTTTTCAGCGCTTCTTCTATGGTCTGGCCAGTGACGAACTGGTTGCCCAGCATGCGCATGGCCATATCGACGCCTTTGCGTATCAAGGGCTCACCACCCCTGGCGATCAAACGTGTCAGGGCAGAACCCAGGCTTTGTTCGCTATTCGTGCTGACCAGCTTGCCAGTCACCAGCAAGCCCCATGTGGCGGCATTCACAAACAGCGAAGGTGATTCACCCAGGTGCTTGCGCCAGTCGCCTTTGCTGATCTTGTCGGCAATCAGACGGTCAGCGGTTTGATGATCGGGGATGCGCAGCAGCGCCTCGGCCAGACACATCAGGGCCACACCTTCTTCTGACGACAGTGAAAATTCATGCATCAGGGCATCAACACCAGAAGCGCGGGTGCGTTGCTGGCGTACATTGCTGACCAGGCGGTGTGCCAGTTCTGCAACACTCTTTTGCTGGTCCTCATGGGCATTTACATTGCCGAGCAGCCATTGCACCGCATCTGGCTCGGATCGGCGGTATGCTTCGGTAATGGCAGTTCTGAGAGGGCTGGCAGTGGGAAGTAGCTCTGCTTGCAGGGCAGAAAAAGGCTGGTTATTGGCTGGCACGGTTATCGCAATCATATAAAAATAATCAAAACAAATATGATTTCATTGTATAGATGCTCTTCGATGATTAATTCTGGAAATCAGAACATATATCGAAATTTTCTTTTTTGTGAGAAAATTATGCCGAATATTATTAATCACCACACTGACGATTTTTGACTTCTTATGCTCGACAAAATCAGTAAAAGAATTCTGGCCGAATTGCAAAACGATGGCCGTATCAGTAATGTAGAATTGGCAACAAGGGTAAACCTCTCTCCTGCTGCCTGTCTGGAACGCGTGCGCAAGCTGCAAGAATCCGGCTACATACTTGGATACACAGCCCAGCTCAATCCACATCTGCTAGATGTGGCCCTGTTGGTGTTCATAGAAGTTGTGCTCGACCGCACGACCCCAGACGTGTTCGACGCTTTCCGGCGTGGCGTACAAGCCATCCCTGAAGTGCTGGAATGCCATATGGTGGCGGGTGGTTTTGACTACCTCGTCAAGGCACGTGTCAAAGACATGAATGCCTACCGCGACTTTTTGGGCAAATCCCTGCTGCAATTAAACGGTGTGCGTGAAACGCATACCTATGCAGTGATGGAAGAAGTTAAAAATACCAGTTGCTTGCCGATTAAATAGGCATTTGATTACTGGCGTTTTTCAGGCACTTTGGGATTTATCCAGAGCCTGGCATTCATGCCGCATTTCTCAAGGATGCGGCATGTTTTCATTTGCGCGCCTGATTCCTGATCAATGCTTGCCCGACAGCGCCAGCTTGATACCAAAAGAAACAAACATCAAACCAATGAAGCGGTTCAGCCACAGCGTGACAGCCTGATTGACACGCATGCGCTGTCTCGCAAATGCAGTCGAGATAGCGAGGAAATGGCACCACAGCATGCCATTGAAATTGAAGATGCAACCCAGCACGATCAAGGCTAGTGGCTTGTTGCTGGCATCAGCAGCGATAAATTGCGGCACGAAAGCCAAAAAGAAAATCGCCACTTTCGGGTTCAGGATATTCGTCAAAAACCCCTGCATGAAAATCTTGCGGTGGCTGAGTACCGGCAGGCTGGCTTTGGCCTCGGTATTGATTTCAGCAGATTTTGCCTTGCTAAACAGCATGGATGCACCTATATACAAAAGATAAGCCGCACCAGCCAGTTTAACGATAGTGAAGGCTGTGGCAGAAGTCGCCAGCAAAGCCGACAAACCCAGTGCCGCCGCCATGATATGTACCAGAGTACCCGCACCTATGCCCAGCGCTGCCGCCGAACCCGCACGCCAACCCTGCGTCGCGCTGCGTGTCATGATGAGGATGGAATCGGGGCCGGGGGCGATATTGAGCAAGATACCGGCAATGATGAACTGGACGAGGTCTTGTGTGCCTAACATGGATATTCCTGTATGGGATGGGCGGACAAGGGCTTTATTATAATCGGCAATGAAGACCAGACTGATTTTCTGTATAGCGAATTCATCAAATATCTTTCACTACATTTATGCCTGTTCATCCCAGCGTCAAAAAACTTTTGCTGAATATCATGAGAACATTTCCTGATGTGGCCAGGCACATGATGCTCATTGCAAAGCGACATCGTAGTATCGCCATTTGCACGACAGAGATGATGGGGGAATTCGCCAGGCTAACTACACAGGCCATGCGTGAAGATAACCGGCAAGTCGTGCAGTCGCATCTGTTGCTAATGTCTGAATTGTTGAGAACAGCCGACGAGATAAGCAGGGAATATATTGATGTATATTATGTAGAAGAATTGTTTTATGGCCTGACTCCTAAGCAAAAGAAACATGCCTGGTCATGGCTGCCGGCTAACTTAAAACAACTCTATGTTGCCATGTGGGGTGATATCGCCTGACTTCTATCGCAGGGTGCGGCATGCGCACCGGTTTTTTTATCGTGATCCAAAAGCATGGTGCGCATGGCGCACCCTACTGGTGGAAACTGGAATTGATCATATTTTAAAAGACAGCAATGATGAAAAAGCAGCTTGACTATGACTGGGTTTGCCATGCATGTGTCGCAGAAAACGGCAAATCTTTAAGGCGGTGCCAGGCTTGTGGCTGCGCTGCTTTTGCCAGTGTGAGCGAGATGGAAGTGCATGCAAAGGGCCAGCGTAAAATTGAGTTGCAGATATCGCGTGAACTGGCGATGACCGTGCTGTTTTGGTCTTTTATAGGCGGCATAGTGTTTTTCTTCAAATTGACGGCATAAATTTGAAATGGGTGTTTTGAGCTTAGGCAATAAGCTTTGATCCAAAATGTTGCATAATGACGCTTTTGGTGTGCATTTTCGTTCAAATAGCGAAAAATAAGCGTTTTCACCGGGGCCGGTGAAGGCTGACCGCCAATTTGTTCAATTTCTCAGCATTTCATGTCTACCTCATTGCAAACAGCAACAACTCCCGACTTATCCACAGTACAAACCCTGGCAGAATTATTTGCCTGGCGGGTAGCTAAAACTCCTGATGCCGAAGCCTACCGGCAATTCGATGATGCACAGGGCCTGTGGATATCTTATTCATGGCGACAAACGCAAGAGCGGGTACAGGGTTTTATCAAGGCCTTGTCACCGCTGGCACTCGAGCATGGTTCCCGCATTGCCATCCTGTTGCCAAATGGCTTGCATGCAGTTTGCATGGACCAGGCCGTGCAGGCTTGTGGCTTTGTACCTGTGCCCATGCATGCGCTGGATAACCCGGCCAGTATTGCCTATATCCTTAGTGACAGCGATGCTGCATTTTTAATCGCCGCAAGCGACAGGCAATGGAAAGATATCGCCAGTGCAGGTCTGGAATTGCCAGCACTGCGCCAGGTTGTTGTGCTGGAAAAAGAGCTGGATGCTGCAGCCTTGCCAGCCAATGTCCCGGTCGTACAAATCGACGAATGGCTGGCCAGCGCAGCACATCTGCAAGCCGCGGCAAAAGGCCCGGTAGCCGATGACCTGGCAGCCCTGGTCTATACCTCGGGCACGACAGGCAAACCCAAGGGCGTCATGCTGACGCACACGAATGTGGTGTCCAACGTCAAGGCAGTTGTCCACAGGGTGTCGCCAGTTATTAGCGATGTGTTTTTATCCTTTCTGCCCTTGTCACATACCTTTGAACGTACAGCTGGTTATTACCTTCCGATTGCTGCTGGTGCCTGCGTTGCCTTCTCGCGCTCGGTCAAGCAATTGCCACAAGACTTGCTGGAAGTACGGCCAACGATCCTGATTTCCGTCCCGCGTATTTATGAGCGTGTGTATGGCGTGATCCAGACCAAACTGTCGGCATCCAAACTGCAGGCAAATTTGTTTAATCTGGCGATTGCCACTGGCTGGCGCCGCTTCAGCCGTGAGCAGGGTTTGCTCAAGGGTGATGGCATGGCAGCCTTGTTCGACAGCCTGCGCTGGCTGGTGCTGGAACCTTTGATTGCCAGCAAACTCAAGAACCAGTTTGGTGGCCGCTTGCGGGTGGCGGTCAGTGGTGGTGCGGCACTGTCACAGGCAATTTCACAATGCTTCCTGGGTCTCGGTATCCCTATCGTGCAGGGTTATGGCATGACCGAGACTGCGCCCGTAGTCGCCTTCAATGCGCCCGATGATAATGACCCAGCCACCGTAGGCCGGGCTGTGGAAAAGGTAGAAGTGCGCATAGGTGAAAATGCAGAATTGCAGGTGCGTGGCCCGAATGTCATGCGCGGCTACTGGAAGCGTGAAGAAGATACTGCCAAGACCTTTATCGATGGCTGGCTGCGTACTGGTGACCAGGCCTCGATCGTTGATGGCCGTGTGCGCATTCTTGGTCGCGTCAAGGAAATCATCGTCACCTCTACGGGTGAAAAAATCGCCCCGGTTGATCTGGAACTGGCGATCATGAATGATGCCGTGTTTGAGCAAGCCTATGCCTTTGGCGAAAATGCCCCCTTCATCGCCTGCGCCGTCGTGCTGAGCCGCGCTTACTGGCTGGAGTTGTCCACTTCACTGGGCCTCAATCCTGACGATGCTGCCAGCCTGAAATCAGCGCAGGCACAAAAAGCAGTGGTGCAACGTATCAAGGCGCTGACCAAAGGTTTTCCCTACTATGCACAACCACGCGCCGCGATTTTGACGCTGGAACCATGGACGGTGGAAAACACCCTGATCACACCTACCCTGAAGCTCAAGCGCAATAATTTGCTCGCGCATTTTGCTGCGGATATCGAGGCTGTGTATAAGCGTTGATTTATGCACAGGACTGATGCTGCACGTCTGCAGCATCAGTTGAAAGGAACTTAGCCAAACGGAATGAAATCTATACCGTTCTGTATCTTGGCAACCACCTGTACCTGGTTCTCGGTACTCTCGCTAAAACTGGCGAGTATGTCGGCTCTTGTCATGCCCTTGCTGACCTGTCCATTCCAGTAATCAAAGCCTGCCTGGTCTGGTGTACGGTGCAGCACATTACTGTACAGAGCCGTCAGGAAGGCATTGTCAGAGATATTCGCCCCATACAATTGCTTGAACTCGGCGGAAATGACGAAGCTGGCAGCAACCTGGTTCAGTGTTGATCCCTTGTCCATCTGCCCTATCCAGTATCCCAGGCCTGGCAGATCCGGTGTGCGGTTGAAGGCTGCCTGGTAAATGCGGTAAGCCACTCCAGCGGTGCTATTGATATCCAGCGCGACCGACATATCGGCAAACTGCAGGCGCTCTACCTGGTTCACCGTATCCGTGCCCTCAACCCCGGTTTTATCCTGCACAGTAAAATTGGCACCCGCTGCAGTGATGTTAAAGTCAGCCCGCTTGCCCGCATAAATCGCAGTATCCATGCCTGTGCCGCCATTGATGACGTCATTTCCGGCCAGGCCGTTGAAACTGTCGTTACCTGCCGTCCCATTCAAAGTGTCATTGCCCGCTGTGCCAACAATACCACCGGCGATCACCTTTGCTACCGTGGTGAACGAATAGCTGCTGGTACCAATGAAATTATTACCCGCCATGTCCTTGATTGCGCCAGAAGGTATCGACAGCTTGTAAGTGCTGCCATTGCTCAGGTCATTGGTTGGGTTGATGGTGACCGTATTGCCGCTGATCGTGACATTGCTGCTTTGTGCGATGTTGTAGTTGGCTACCACGCTGCCATCGGCATTCATGAGGCTGATGGTACCACTGCCAGCGGTGACAGTCTCACTGAAGGTCAGCACGATATCGCTATTGGTGGCGACGCTGGTCGCCAGCGTGGCCGGGCTGAAGCTGATGACCGAAGGCGGTGTGGTATCGCCAAAGAAACTCAGCAGGTCCAGCACGTCCTTGCCATTGTTAAAGACCAAACGCTCCATGTTCAGCAGCGTCGCATGCAATTCGCCACTCGCACCAGAGAGGGTATCGACATGCACAGAACCATCTGCCGCCAGCGTGATCTTGTATTCTGAACGCAGCGAAGTACCCAGATTGAGCGTGTCTATGCCACCCTTGCCATCCAGGGTAAACGTCGATGGATTAATGACGGTCCAGGTGTTATTGCCGTCGTCGCCTACTATGGTTGCCATGATGCACTCCTCAAATTCTTGGTTCAGGCCGCAGCCTGAGTATGTACTATGCCCTGCTGGTCTATTGCCAGAAAACGCAATCCGGTTTGCTGCAGATACGCCAGCGCATCAGCCTCTTTCAACATGCCTATCGTCGTGCAACTGCCAGCCAGTGCAGTTAAAGGGGCCAGCACGCTGATGCTGCGCCAGTGCCGCACCGGCATGCCCGTGCGCGGGTTCAGTATATGGCAATAACGCTGTCCGCCTGCTTCAAAATACCTTTCATAATCACCACTGGTGGCCAGCGCGCCTGATGTCAGCGGTATACTGGCCGCGATCTTGTCTTGCTGGCGCGGGTCTTGTATGCCCATGATCCAGGCCTGGCCATCTGGCTTGGGGCCCAGCACCCGTATGTCACCACCTAGGTTCACATAGCCATGTGTGACGTTTGCGGCTTCCAGCACGGCCGCTGCCCGGTCTGCCGCATACTCTTTGCCAAAGCCACCAAAATCGATTTCCATGCCTGCCTGTGGCAGCCTTAGTTTGTTACTGGTTCTTTCCACCTTTGCCCAGCCTATGCGCTGGCACAAGGCCTGTAATTCATCTGCTGCCGGCACACGCTGGCTCTTGAAATCCCAGGCCTGGCGCAAGATGCCTGCCGTGATATCGAACAAACCGTCACTGGCCTGGTACAGGGCCTGGGCATAATCAAACAGGGCCAGGGTCTCGTCATCGCAGACCACGGCATCACTACCCGCCAGGGCATTGATGCGCGAGACTATGCTGTCTGGTCTGTAACGCGAATACTTGACCTCTATCCTGCGCACTTCGGCAATCGCTTCCTGTGCTTTGGCAAACATCGCCTGTTCATCGGTATCCGCGATAACGACTTCACAGGTGCTGGCCATGGCCTTGAAAGGGATACGGTAAATCTGCATAAAACCAAATTCATTCACTAAAACTGACGCGACAAACCAAGCTGTATGGTCTTGGCATCAAACGGCAATAGCCCCGGGCTGCCACTGCCAAACAAACGGTAAGAAGCACGTTGCTGGTATTGCTCAAATTTCACATCGACCTGCCAGTCTTCATTGATCTGTTTGGCCAGCTTGATACCGACGGTGCGTGCGCCATAAGCTGAGACCCGCTGGTCTTCAGAATAATTCTGTGCGCCATCTGGCGGGTTAGGAGCAAACGGATAAATGTCAGGCTGCGCATCGACATAAAAACTCGCTGCGCTCTGGCTGTAAAAACGCACGAGCGGCGTCACGCTCCAGCCCTTGCCAAAAGGCTGGGTATATTCCAGATTGAAGGTATGCGACCTGATCTTCCAGCTATCGCCAAAATAACGGTAGCTGACACGCGCACTGCCGCCTGTGCCATCGAAATGATGGTTCCAGCGTGTCAACAGTGTATAGCTGTTGCGCTCATCCGGGCGCTTGTCAAAAGCCTTGTAAGGGTCAGACAGGTAACCCTTGGCATGCGCTAGGCTGACATTGACCTGCACGATATCATTCATGCTCATGACCTGGGTCAGGCCCAGCAGGGCATCAGTCACCTGTTTGTTTTGAGCTTTGACCCTGCCGGTGGAGGCGCTGACAGTGTCATTGGCAAAACCCAGACCCGCAGTCCAGGTGGTATTTTTATCTTCACTGAACTGGCTGCCCTGCAGTGAGATGCCACGCGAAATATAATCCGATTCGCTCGATGCACTGGCACCCAGGGTCAGGGTATGGTGCGCGAAATAGCGGGTGACTTCAGCATCCAGCGCCCGGCGAAAGTCCCTGAGCTTGACCAGGCCATAGCTATGGAAGGCTGGCGAGGCACCGGAAATACTGTCCGTCACATAAGTCGCGCCGACCGACCATTCGTCGGACAAGGGCGCCATGATCTTCAGCGCGCTGGCTTGCACCTTGACGCGGTCTTCACCGGGCTGGCTGTCTTTGTAATCAAGTAATTTGAGGCTGATGAGACCCTTGTCCGGCGCCGATTCTGCATGCGCTGCCTGCATCATGGGCAAGGCAAGTGCGGCAGCCAGCAGGGTGCTGGCGAGATTGTCTTGAGTCTTGGAGGTCGGCGCTTTCATGCTTGTTTATGCCTTATACTTTAATTGCAACCACAGCCGCCACCACCAACACCTGCACCGCCAAAGGCAGATTCCTTGCTCGAATAGGTGTGTTCGGCGAACTTGATTTCCAGCAGGTCGTGGTCAAACGTCATTTCCTTTTTCGCCAGCTTGCCTTTCTCCCAGGGTTGTACCGCCTGCACAAGTTGCATATTGCCACAGGCGCTGCAGGACAGAACCAGGCCCAGCAAGGCCAGTTTGCCCAGAAATTTCCTGACTATGAATTGTTTCATCATTTACTCCCCAGACTGCTGATGATCGCCTGTTCAATTTTTGCCTTGCTGGCTTCATTAAATCCTGCGTGCTGCGAAATGATCTTGCCATCCCTGTCTATCAATACACTGCTGGGCATGCCCTTGATTTCATACTGGCGCGGCATGATGCCCTTGGGGTCATAGGCTATCTGAAAATTGCCAGGCGTGGATTTCAGGAATTCCTGTGCTTCCTCGGGTTTGCTGTCAAGGTTGATTGCCACTACCTGCAAGCCCTGTGCGCCATATTTGCTTTGCATGGCATTCATCCACGGGAAGGATTGCTTGCACGGCCCGCACCAGGATGCCCAAAAATCAAGATAGACCACTTTGCCGCGATAATCAGCCAGCTGCACATTGCCCTTGCCAGCCTGGGCACTGAATGCCGGCGCGGGTTTGCCTGTTTCCAGTGCCAGCGCTGGCAGACTGGTACCCGTAGCGATAGCTAGTGACGTGGCCGCAGCTGCTATCTTCAGTTTCAACAATGTCATGGAGCTGCCTTGCAGGATAAGTGTTTGCCAGCGCCATCTCAATGTGAGCTCAGCTTGAGATTCGGCTGAGATCAGCTTGAGCGCAGGCAACCGGTGTTTTACATCCATCATAAGCCCAGTGCAGGACAAATAAATCCTGGCTTTGGTAAAGATAGCGGGTTTTCTGTAATGAACTGTAACGGGGAAATGTCCTTAAAACAAGTCTGCTCTCAAACAAGTTGTTAAATTAATATATTGTCTATTGAAAACAATATGACTGCCTAAAAACAACAAACTACATTGCTGTTTTGACCTTACCTACTGATCTGGCTAGCATTCCTTTCATGGAAGATAACAATGGAGTTTACAACAACGATGAACCAGCAAACAGATCAGCAATTTGATGATGGCCTGCAGATACGCAAACAAGTCATGGGTGAGGCCTTTGTCGAAAAGGCATTCAGCAATACCGATGCCTTTACTGCACCGCTACAGGAATTTGTCACCCGCAATGCCTGGGGCACGGTCTGGTGTCGCGATGGCCTGGATTTAAAAACCCGCAGCCTGATCACGCTGTCGATGTTGACAGCCCTGGGACGGGCACACGAGATCAAGGGCCATGTACGCGGTGCTGTCAATAACGGCGCAAGCATGAAAGAAATACAAGAAGTACTATTACATGCCAGCGTATATTGCGGCATGCCGCTGGCTATTGACGCCTACCGTTCTGCGCATGAAGTCTTGCTGGAGATGGGCAAGATAGATATAGCCTAAAAAATAGCCACCTCTATAGCAACCTCAATAGCCACCTGATATTTCCAAGGAAGCCGGTATGACAGAGAAAAGAAAAGCCATCGCACTCACTGAGGACGGGATCACCCGTCCGTTTGCGGTGGACGATGTGCCCTGGGATGAATATTCCCACGGCCAGAGTTTTGGTTCGCGTTACCGCCAGCTAGGCCAATATGGCGGTTGCCAGCATGTAGGCGTCAGCCTGGAAGAACTGTCACCCGGCAAACTTGCCTGCCCCAACCATTATCATTATCTGGAAGAAGAACAAATGATGATGCTCGACGGCAGCCTGACCCTGCGCATGGGTGAGCAGACCTACATCATGAAAGCCGGTGACTACATGGTATTCCCGGCGGGGCAAAAGGTCGGTCACAGCCTGTTCAATCATACCGATGCGGTATGCCGCTACCTGGTCATAGGCGAACGCAATCCGCATGATGTGATTGTTTATCCCGACAGCAACCGCATCAGCGTGGTGCTGGCGGGCGAAGGCTATGACAAGGCAGCCACGCTGGAATACTGGGAACGCGAGAACGATTAATCGCAGGCAGGCATGCACTTAAACGCCTTAAGCGCCCTTAAGTACATTTAAGCTCCTTAATTCCTCATTTGGTGTCATGGCAGTGGCAGTCTGGCAAGAATTGCCGGATACTCCTGTCATAGCATCAGCTTGATGGAAAGGATGACGATGCGCCGCATGTGGCTTTTTTATACCCTGGCATGGATAGCGTATTCCATACTGATTGCGCTCGCGATACAGATTGACGGCTTGTCCAAAGGCCAGTTTGATTTGCAACTGGCGATGTATTCAGAAATCAATACCTTGCCTGCAGCCCTGACCCTGGCGTTGATCTGGCCCATGACCGGCCTGATGGAGCGCAAGGGTTTGCGGCCTCTGAGTATTGTATTTACCCATATCCTGTTGTCACTGGTATTCGGGTTTTTCTGGCACTACGCAGTCAGTGGTTTCATGCAAATGATTGTGCACGTCAGGGAAATCGAAGCAGTCCGGCCCCTGAGTGCCTATATCTGGCCCTTCCTGTACAGCCTCATGATGTATGGCGTGGTCGCAGCGATTTTTCATACCGTGCGTTCCAGCGAAGCACGCCGCATGCAGGCACTGGCTGCGACCCAGGCCCAGGGTTTGCTGGTGGTGGCCGAGCTGGCCAGCCTGCGCAACAAGCTCAATCCGCATTTCCTGTTTAATACCCTGCATTCCATCATCGCCCTCATGCGCAAGGATGGCAAGGCGGCTGAGGCCGCATTGTTTCGCTTCTCCGACATGCTGCGCTATGTGCTCGATACCGAAAAAAACGGCACTACCCATGTCGCACTCGAAGATGAACTCAATTTCGTCCGTGACTACCTGAATCTGGAAGCCCTGCGCCTTGGCCACAGGCTCAATGTCGATTGGCAGCTTGATGAAATGGCGGGTGGCTTTGGCATACCGCCGCTGACCGTGCAGCCGCTGGTAGAAAACAGTATCAAGCATGCCTTCAACCCGCGCAGCCAGCCGGGTAATCTGCTCATCAAGACCAGGCTCAAGGCCTTGCATGGCGAGCTGGAAATCACCATCAGGGATGATGGCCCTGGCGCGGAGCTGGCCGATGTCCATGCCTCCAGCGGCATAGGTGTCAAAACCGTAGAGCGCCGCCTGCAACTGGAATATGGCAAGCGCGCCAGTTTCAGCATAAATACCGCGCCTGGACAAGGTTTTGAAATATGCTTGACCATTCCTATCTCCTCGATGTGACGCTTGAGCGTATCAAATCATGAGTAAAATTAAAACCGCCTTCATTGCAGAAGATGAACCCCTGGCCCGTGAAGTCTTGCGCGATGCCGTCAGCGACAGGCCAGAACTCAGCCTCATCGGTGAAGCTGCGGATGGCGTCACGGCCCTTGCGCAAATCAATTTGCTGAAACCCGACGTCGTCTTCATGGATATACAAATGCCCGAGATGACCGGTCTTGAAGTTTTGCGCCGTCTTAGCCATTTGCCAGAAATCGTCTTCACTACCGCCTACGACCAGTATGCCGTGACCGCCTTTGAACTGCATGCCGTGGATTACCTGCTCAAGCCCTTTACCCGTGAGCGCTTTGATGCGGCCGTAGATCGCCTGCTGGATGCCCCGCCATCGATGCAAGCCATGGAACATGCCTTGAATCTCGCCGCAGGCCGTGAAACCAGCAGACTTGAGCGCATACTGGTGCGCGACCGTGGCCATATTTTCCCGGTCAATGTGAACGACATCGCCTACCTCAAGGCCGATGCCAAATACACCGCCATCATCGTTGGTGACCGTACCCACCTGGTCAGGCTGGGCATCACCGAACTCGAAACCCGCCTCGACCCGGCACGCTTCATACGCATACACCGCTCGCTGCTGGTGAACCTGGATTTTGTCGAATCCATGAAGGCCGACGAGCAATCACAGTTACGCCTGCATATGCGCGATGGCAGTGTTTTGCTGGCGAATCGCGAGGCTTCCAGGATGTTGCGGGATATGTCGATTTGAGTTTTGGTGGCTTTGCTCCTTCCCTTTCACAGGAGATGTAAGCTGTGCGCCAGCGGCGTTAATATCAACGCCACCTAACCCCGTTACAATTCCAGCACGATCAACAACACATATGCTATAAATCGGTATTATCTTTGCATTTCAGAGCCTATGGCCCGTGTTCTCTCTCCACCACAAGACGATGATAAGATCGGCAAGAAGATCGACTACGTCGCCAAGCTATTAGGGCTATCATTGGCACCTCATGGCTACACCAGGAAGGGGCGAGACTTGGTTGCCACCGTTGGTGACGGTTCTGACATGAATTGGCACATCATAAACTTGCAAGGAAACAAGTGGAACGAAGGGGCCTACGGCGCATTCTTTGTTAACCTGTCAGTGCAGTTCCCTTGCGTCTGTCGCGAAGTATCAAAAATTCAAAGCTATGAATGGATCGCCGACTGGGCCGAAAAACCGCACGAGTCTAGTGGTCAGTATCGACAGCGCCTCGAAGGGATTTTACCGAGAAGACTGTTCCACGGGTTCTTTTCTGGAAACAGAATAGTAGAGACCGACTTGGCAAAGCATCGCCAAATCAATATTAAGAGCGGTACTTCGCTGGACTTGGTTGCACTAGAGTTGTCTGAAGCTATCGTCTCGTACGCGTTGCCATGGTTTGAACTCAGGAGCAGCCTGAAGGTATTATGCGATGGCACCCAGTCAGCATTCATTTGCCCGTCCTTTGCCGATCGAATTGCGGCAGCGATATTGCTTAACGACCGGGAGGCCAGTAACCGCGTTATCGCCGAAGTTGGAGGAAAGTTGCCTGTAGCTAAGGCGACTGCGATTCGAAAATGGATAACAGACAATGGTTTCGACCCGTCTGGTATTCCAGCTTCTCCTACTGTGCCTCGGCCATCTGGTGCATAACCGAGTAATACACCCGAGATGCCATACGGTGAACCGTCTGCTTTTGCCAACTGCGACCGGTAGCAACGGGCAAAACTGCGTAACCGATGCCTCTGAGATGTAATCCTCCTGAAAATCACGCCCCTGGCTCACCGCTTACAAGGAAAAGCTTGGGATAGTTCAGCCACGAACAATGAGCCGTATTGCGACGTATTCCCGTCTATATCGACCATTTGTGACTGAAGTCGCTCCTGCAACGCCTATTCTTCCCACCTCCGGCTGCATTTCACGCCCCCTGCCTGCAATTCGCGCCATTTGGGTCTGCCTTCGTCGCATACCCCGGCAAGCCCGCCGCAGGCGCGGCAAGATACGGGTATCGCAAGCGGCGATTCAAACTACAGGAGACAAACCGTGAAACACTATTTTCCATCCATTATTTTCGCGGCACTGGCAATGGCCTCAGTGACAGGCATGGCGCAGGCAGCAGAGCTGACGGTAGAAGTGACAGGCCTGAAGAGCGCCAAAGGCAAGGTCATGGTCGCTGTGTATGACAAGTCAGAAAATTTCATGAAGCAGCCTTACAAGGTAGCAGCTGTCGATGCCCAGGCTGACAAGGTCAAACTGATGATTGCCGGTTTGCCGGCTGGCGATTATGCCCTCAGCGTGTTCCAGGATGAAAACAGCAATGGCAAGCTTGACAGCAATCCCTTAGGCATGCCGGTCGAGCCTTATGGCTTCAGCAATGATGCGGCAGGCAATTACGGCCCTCCCAGCTTTGCCCAGGCGCTGGTGCAAGTGCCGGATGCTGGCAAGCTCATCAGCATCAAACTGCGTTAAGGGAGGGCGAATCATGGACAGGCGTCATTTCCTGCGCGGCGCATTGGCAGCACTGCCAGCCATCGTATTGCCAGCCGGAGCATATGCAGATGAAACCAGGGATGCCTTTCTGGCGAACCTGCCAGCCCACCAGCGCCTGGCCGCGCTCAAAAACCGGGAATCTGACCTATTAGGCGGCGCGGCAGTCATCGAAGGTCGCTGGCCTGCCGGGCTCAAAGGCACTTTCTACCGCAATGGCCCGGCGCGCTTTGAGCTGGGTGATGAGCGCTATCACCACTGGTTTGATGGCGATGGCATGGTACATGCGTGGCAAATGGAGCATGGCCGGGTGCGGCATCAGGCGCATTTCGTGCGTACCAAAAAGTTTGTCGAGGAGTCAGCCGCTGGGCAATTTCTGTATCCCGCCTTTGGTACCGGCTTTAGCCGCCGTCCGGTAGGTAATAATGATACGGTCAATACCGCCAACACCAATGCCGTGCCGCATGCAGGCAAGCTGTATGCCTTGTGGGAAGGCGGCTCGGCCACAGAGCTCAATCCGGCCAGCCTGGCGACCGAGGGTATCAAGACCTGGCGCGATGATCTGGCTGCCATGCCATTTTCTGCCCATCCGAGGATTTCACCAGATGGCGTGCTGTGGAATTTTGGCGTCGCACCGGGTGCCAACAAACTGCTGTTATGGCGCATCGATGCTGATGGCAGCCTGGGCAAGTTCGGCATGGTCAATGTACCGCAATTGCCCATGGTGCATGATTTCGTGTTAACGGCAAAATACATGGTCTTCCTGGTGCCACCGTTTGATCTGCGTAATTCGCCGGACCAGAGCTATCTGGGCTCACATGTCTGGAATGGCCAGCGTCCCATGCGTGCCGTGGTCGTGGATCGTGCAGATTTCAGCCTGCGCCGTATTATAGAAATGCCCGCAGGCATGGTCTTTCACTCCGGTAATGGCTGGGACGAAGGCAATACCATACGCCTGGATGCCAGCATGGCAGCAGACGACAGCAGCCTCAGGGGCCTTGGTAGCATCATGCGTGGCGATGCCGGGAAGCTGCAAAATGCTGATACGCTGCTTATCACCCTGGATCTGAACCAGGGCACGGCACGCAGCGAAAAACTGATGAGCGTGACAGAATTTCCTCGCGTATCACCAGTCGATATGGGTTTGCGCAACCGCCAGCTCTTCGTGACCACCGGCGACAAATCACCAGAATTTGGCATGACAGGCATCGCCAGCATTGATATGGAAACTGGCCGTCACGACATATACAACTATGGCCAGGACTGGGTAGTTGAAGAACACATACCTGTACCCAAGCAGGGTGGCAAGGGCGTGTGGTTGCTCGGTGTGGCTTATGATGTGAAAAAATCGCAGACGGCGCTGAGCGTGTTTGACGGTGCACATTTGGCACAAGGCCCGGTGGCCAGGGCACGCCTGCCCTATGCGGCACCGCTGTGCTTTCATGGTAATTTTTTGGCGGCCTGAGTCTGCCCTCAAGCGGGGGCCAGACTTGCCAGCCCCCGTCCACCTGTTTAGACTGTCATGATGAAACCTATGCCTGCCGAACCGGCCATCCCGGCCAAGCCAGTCAGCACTTCGCCTGGCAAGCAAGGGGCCGATGACCATCCCCTCGCCTTGATAGCCTTTTTTCGTCGCTGGCAGCCGGGCATAGTGCGCGATCTCGTCTATACCTTCATACTGGGTCTGGGCTTTGCCCTGTTCTTTTTTGCCCTGTATGCGTATAACCTGTCGCGTGAACGTTTTTTTTCGCAGCTCTGGAATAATCTGGTGATCGCGATGTCGATTTCGTATTCCATCCATATCCTTTTTGCGCTCAGTTCTTTTTTGCTACGGCCATGGATAGAAAATATACGTGGCTGGAAGTGGGTGGCTTACTACCTCATCGTGCCCAGCGGTGGCGTTTTTGCAGGATATTGCCTGGCAGTGCTGCTCATCAATCCGGCAGCATTGCGCCTGGATTATTTCAAAACCGGTGTCATCCTGAACTTTGCGATTGTCTCTGTGCTGGTTTCCTGCGTACTCGTGTTTGCCTATCTGGTCAGGGAGCGTGAGTTGCGGGACAAAGAGAAAATCGCGACAGAACAGCGACGCGCGCTGGAATCCGAACGGCGAGCGCTTGAGGCGCAGTTACGCATGTTGCAGGCACAGATGGAGCCGCATTTTTTGTATAACACCCTGGCCAATGCGGTAGGCCTGATTCAACCTGATCCGGCACGCGCCCGTCTCTTGCTCGAACGCCTTATTGACTACCTGCGTGCCACCTTGTCGGCCAGCCGTGACAGCGATACCCTGCTGCAGGGCGAGATCGATACGATCAGCGCTTATCTGGAATTGATGAAACTGCGCATGGGCGAACGCCTGCGCTACCGCATAGAAATGTCAGACCAAGCTGCCAGCCTGTCCATCCCGCCCATGCTCTTGCAGCCTGTCGTTGAAAACGCCATCAGCCATGGTCTGGAACCCAAGATAGAGGGTGGCGAAATCCTGTTGAAAGCGCACGTAGAGAAAGATCATTTGCATGTTGTAATCAGCGATACCGGCGTGGGTTTTCAGACAGTTGCCAGCAGCAAGCCAGGTGGCGGGGTAGGCTTGGCTAACTTGCGTGAACGCATAGCAGCACTGTATGGCAAACAAGGCAGCCTGAGCATTACGGAAAATGCCGCAGGCGGCGTCAGTGTGAGCCTGCATCTGCCCTTGCCAGCCCCAACGCACACCTGAATTGACGCGAATACAAAACATGCCTACCGCACTCATAGCAGACGACGAAATCACCCTCGTCAATTTTTTGAAAGCCGAGCTGGCAGTGCTCTGGCCTGAGCTGAAGATTATCGCCGAGGCCTACAACGGTGCAGATGCCTTGCGCCTGATCAACGAACTCTCACCATCCATCGCCTTTCTGGATATCCGCATGCCAGGCATGAGCGGGCTGGAACTGGCAAGCCAATTGCAAGCTGCAAAGGTGGCACCGCTGGTGGTTTTTGTGACCGCTTACCACCAGTATGCGGTAGATGCCTTCGAGCGCGAGGCTGTCGATTATCTGCTCAAGCCACCAACCAGGGAGAGGCTGGGCCGTTGTGTAGAAAAACTCAAGCGCCAGCTAGCTGCGGCAGACGCAGACGGTACAGCACCTGCCGCAGAGGTACTTGCCAGGTTGATGTCTGCCATGACATCCATGACAGCGACGAATCAGGCTGCCACACCGGGCCGCCTGGACTGGATACGCGCCGCACATGGCAATGACATCCGGTTGATTTCTATCGATGAAGTGATTTATTTCGAGGCGAATGACAAATACGTATCGGTCTTCACCGCCACACATGAGTCACTGATACGCATGCCGCTCAGAGAATTGCTGGATGGCCTCGATGCCAGCCGCTTTTGGCAAATACATCGCGGCACGATAGTCGCAGTCAAACACATAGCAGGCACCACGCGTGACTTTCGAGGCCGCACCCTGCTCAAACTCAAAGAGCGGCCAGACGAACTATTGGTCAGCCGTGCTTATCTGCACTTGTTCAAGCAAATGTAGGCAGCGTCCTGATCTCAAACAGCACTCCCAAACCTGTCCCTGAAAAACCCCGGTGTTGTCCCCAGATGCTTCATGAAACTGCGGTGCAGGGTATCCAGACTGTTATAACCTGAATGCTCGGCTACCCTCGCCAGCGGCCAGCTTGTGGTAATCAGCAAATTCCTGGCAAATTCCAGGCGTGCAGCATCGACAAAACGCGCCGGTGTGCTGCCGGTTTCCAGCTGGAAGATACGCGAGAAATTGCGTTCACTCATGTGCACCCTGGCCGCTAGCGCCGGAGTTCGCAAGTCTCCGGTCGGCTGGGCCCGTATCTCGCTGAGCAGTTGCTGCAGGCGCGGGTTGCTTTGGCTTTGTGATGAGACCTGGCTTTGCAGGGTGTGACTGTATTGCGATTGCCCACCGGCGCGGCGCATATACAGCACCAGCTCACGCGCGACCGCCAGGCTCAGTGCCGGGCCACCGTCAGCTTCCAGCAGCGACAGGCACAGGTCTATGCCAGCGGTGACACCTGCCGAGGTATAGATAGGACCATCGGCCGTGAAGATCGCATCAGCATCGAGCCTGACCTCAGGGAAGAGCTTTTGCAGCAGCGCGCAGCTATTCCAGTGGGTGGTAGCGCGGCGACCATTGAGCAGACCGGCAGCAGCCAGCACCAGTGCACCTATGCAGACGCTCGCAATACGACGTGTATTTTTACTGCGTCCTTGCAGCCAGGGCAGCAGTATATTCTCCGCCGCAGCTTCGCGCATGGCGGCCTCACTACCACCGGTGGTGATGATGGTATCTATCTCTGCTGGCAAATCCCTGAGTGCGCATACCCCATGTATTTCCAGCCCGGCATGGGTGGTGATGACACCACCATGCGGGCTGGCGACTATCAGGCGATAGGCTGGCAAGGCTGATGGTTTGTGCTGGTTGGCCACTGCAAACACTTCCATGGGGCCGGAGAGGTCCAGGCTTTGTACGCCATTCAGGGTAATGAAGACGATAGTGCGGGTATTGTTATCCATGGCAGAATTTGCGACAAGATTGGCACTGCGGCCAAGATATTGATGATTATAGTGTGCCTGTGGATAAATCCCCGGTGTACTGATGAAAACAAAAATCCTGCTCTTCCTGTTCCTGACCTTGAGCCTTGCCCTGGCCAGTGCTGATACCTTGCCCACGCCTTTACCTGACTATCAGCCACGTTTTGGCCGCACGCAGCCTGTCGTCGCCGTGGTCGCCGACAATGAAATGACCGAGCTCACCGATTTTGTCGTGCCCTATGCCGTGCTCAAGGCCTCAGGTGCGGCGCAAGTCTTGTCCGTGGCAACCGGCAGCGGCGTGGTCAATCTCTACCCTGCACTCAAGATGCAGGCAGAAACGACGATGGCAGAATTTGACCAGACTTATCCACAAGGGGCGGACTATGTCATCGTCCCGGCCCTGCACAATGTGCAGGCCGCAGTGTTGCAAAACTGGGTCAGGGCACAGGCCGCCAAAGGTGCCACCATCGTTGGTATCTGTGACGGCGTCTGGGTTTTGGCGCATGCGGGTTTGCTGGAACAGCGCCGTGCCGTGGGTTTCTGGTATTCCATGGATGGCCTGCAAAAACAATTTCCAAATACAACCTGGGTGCGCGACCAGCGTTACCTCGCCGACGGCAAGATCATCACCACGACAGGCGTGACCGCATCTCTGCCCGCGTCACTGGCCCTGGTCGCTTCTATTGCAGGTCACGAGCGCGCCACTGCACTGGCCAATGAGCTGGGGATAAAAGATTACTTATCCACACATGACAGCCAGCAATTCAAAATGAGTCTCGCCCATGTCACCACCATCGCAGGCAACAGGCTGCGTTTCTGGTCACATGAAGAAATCGCCCTGCCCCTGAGCGCCGGTATCAATGACATTGCCCTGGCCCTGTATGCCGATGCCTGGTCGCGCACCTACCGCTCACAAGTCAAAACCTATGCCAGCAGTATGCAGGCTGTGAAGTCGCGTTATGGTCTGCAACTGCTGCCGGATGCCGTGGCAGATGCAGCTGTTTTGGACAAGATGAAAAGAGAGCAAAACTGGCTCACTGACATCGCCCCGGCACTGGCGATAGATAAAGCCTTGCTGGAAATAGGCAAGACTTATGGCCTCGCGACCAGGGCATTGGTCAGTACGTTTATGGAATACCCGCAATAGAGGAATCTGGAACCAAGTGATTAGATTTTGGTCAAGTAGTACTATGCTGATGCGAAAGGCTATCCATGCTTACTTACAAAATCAAATTACTTGCTACGATGCTGATGACGGTTGCGCTGACAGGCAATGCCGCCACAGTTTTTCCAGGAGCTGAATGGGACAGCGTTGCCGCGACAAGTGCGCAATGCAAACAGGGCCAGGCCGAGCTTGATGGCTATGTACAAAAACAGGCTACTACAGCCCTGCTCGCCATCAAGGATGGCCGCATCCTGTACAACCGTGGTCCTGTGGAAGTACCGGGCATCATAGAGTCACAACGCAAAAGCATCCTGTCCATGCTGTATGGTAAATACGTCGCCAATGGCACTATCAATCTCGACCAGACTCTGGAGGCCGCAAAGATTGATGATGTCGGTGGCCTTTTGCCCACAGAAAAACAAGCCAGACTGCGCGACCTGCTGACCGCACGCTCGGGCGTTTTCCATGTCGCAGCCAATAGCGGCGATGATCTCGCCAAGGCACCTGCACGCGGCACGCAAACACCGGGCAGCTATTTTCTGTACAACAACTGGGACTTCAATGCAGCCGGCACTGCACTGGAAAACGCTACCCAAAAAAGTGTTTATCAACTGTTTGACGAAGACATCGCACAAACTTTGCAATTCCAGGACTTTAAGCTGAGCGCTCAAAAGAAGTGGGGCGACCGCAGCAAATCCATGCACCTGCCTTATCATTTCCTTTTATCCACCAGGGACATGGCCCGCATAGGCCTGCTCGCCCTGCATGAAGGTAACTGGAATGGCGGGCAGTTGATACCAGCAGACTGGATGCGACCGACCACCAGTGTTTATACACCTTCATCCGACATGCACCCGGCCAGCAAAGCAGCACGCCATGTCGCTTATGGTTATATGTGGTGGGTGCTCGAAGAGCCTGCAGATTCACCGTTGCAAGGAGCCTACATGGCCTGGGGTTTGCATGGGCAATACTTGCTGCTTATCCCCAGGCTGGATATGGTCATCGCCCACCAGAGCCGCGTGCCTGTGGATGGCAAATGGGATGTGCCTAAAGTGGGCAAAAATGCGTTTATCCACATGGCGAAATTGCTGACACAAAATTGTTCATGATATGAATTTAAAACTTGAAGCTTGCACGCTCAATGATGCCGCGCAATTGGCTGAACTGCGCGTCCTCGCCATGCGCCCCAGTCTTGAACGCATAGGTCGCTTTGATGCAAAAAGAGCACGGCAGCGCCTGCTGCAAAATTTTTCAACCGAATACACCAGGCTCATCAAATTGGATGGAATGCTGGCAGGCTTTTTAGTACTGCGTCCGCAGGACAAGGATCTCTTGCTTGACCACTTTTACCTGCATCCAGATTTTCAGCAACGCGGTCTCGGCAGTGCGGTCATTGAACTAGTACTGGCAGAAGCCGACGAACTCGGAAAGATCATCCATGTTGGTGTCTTGCGTGATAGTGATGCCAACCGTTTTTATCTTCGGCATAGCTTTGTTTTACGTGAAGTGGGTGAGTTTGATAATTACTATCTGCGTTATCCACAGGCTGATTCACGTAGATGCGATTAGCTTGCGCATTCGCACGCATGATTCTTAAAGAAGAACATAGACCATATTTGGACTATAATTGGACTTCTTGTCCATTATTCATCTGGAGCGATCATGAAGCTTTCCGAACAAATCAAACCCATTTCCTACTTGAAAGCAAACGCCGCTGAGATCGCCAGGGATTTTAGTGAGAACCATGGTGATCCTCTGATCATCACCCAGAATGGGGAAGCGAAAATGGTTGTCATGGGCATCGACAGCTATCAAAAACAGCAAGAGACCATGGCTTTGCTGAAAATCCTCGCTCTTGGTAATAAGCAAATTGAAGAAGGCAAGTTTCAAGACGCTGACGAATTTTTTGCTGAGATGGAGAAGGAAGATCAGCAATGAGTCACAAAGTCAAAGTCCTTGCTTATGCCAAAGACGACTATCGTGAAATACGTGGGTATGTGAAGAGAAAATTTGGCGATAAAGTGTGGATGACTGTTGAAGCAGATTTTAAAAAACTGCTACTGCAGATCGCCGATATGCCCCTTGCCGGTTTTGTCCCTGAAGAAATTGAAGCGCTTGGCCTTGTCCATTATCGCCAGCGCCTGGTAGGACAAACTAGAGTCATCTATCAGATCAAGGGCGAGGAAATTTTCGTCCATATGTTTGTAGATACGGGCAAGGATTTTGCCAGCGTTCTGTACGACAGATTGATGAGCAAGTAAGTGTCACTGGTGCACGTAAGTGCAGCTTGCGTCTTACGTTTGAGCACCATGGCTTCAAGAAAACCTGCATTATTTTGAGGCTGGACGTGCGTGCGATTACGTTACACTAAACGCACTTACGCGGGCTTGATAGGTATTGATATGCGCCATACAACGGCTTGAGCAAGGTAGTTGTGATAGCTCGCGTGTTCGCATGCATGATTGTAAGAAGACTTTCAAATTTTTAGCCTAGATAAGCTTACATTAAGCAAAAAATACCAAAAGATCTCAAATGACAATTTTAAACAGATTGATAAATTTTCTGACCCCATATGTGAAAGACAATGTACTCGTTGCCGAGTCAGAAATTCGGCAGTTCGTAAAAGAGCACAATATTTTCTTGCGCGATGACCATCTGCACTTTTTGATGAATTTCGCAAGTGAGAGTAATGGGCGAATAAAAATCTTTAAGAATTACGGGGGCGATTTTGAGTTTAAACAATTTGCGAGAGTTTACTTAGAAAACCATCCTGATATGGCCTTACCAGATGGATACACGTACTTTGGATCTGACTTCATCGGCGAGTCATTTTGCATAGAACACATGTCAGGGAAAATTTTTACGTATGACATGGGAGAGAGATACGGTATTGTGCATGAAAGCATAGCTGGTTTTCTCTTAAATTGCCTACTCATGAAAGATTACGAACAAGCCTTCGACAAGGTAACTGTGCAAGACCTGGATTCGGAGAGCTTTGCTGAATTTAGGTTAGAGAATGAAAATACCAAAATAGATGAAGCGACACGCTTTGTGGGGCAACGGGATCAAATACTAGCTGACACTGAATACTATCTGCTTAACGGGAAACTAACCAAGCTATTTTTGCCAGGAAGAATCATGACTACAATGAGTGGTGGCATATTAGATGAGCCGGGCAATTGACACTGTTATCGTCTTTTGTTTTCTTAAATTTCCAAGCGGGTTCTAGTTTGAATAGTTTACGTATTCGCACGCATGATTTTAACAAGTCTGGTATTAATTTCGGGCTAGCTGAATTGGTTGTTCGCGGCTAAAGCCGCTCCTACAAAAAACTATCCACAAATAATCCCTGACCCCCAGATGCTCATCAAGCTTCGCCTGCTCTTTGGCATCCAGTGTCGCCCTTTGGGCGCGTATGGTGTAACCGCCGTGTAGCTTGCCATCGTGGTTGATCATCCAGTCAACAACGGCGTCGTTGGTGATCTGGAAGCTGTCGCCTATTTCATAGTTAGCCAAGGCTGGTGGTAACTCAAATAATTCTGCCAGAAAACCTTCTATATTACTTTCGACCACCAATAGCCATACAAAGATATTGCCATCGGCCAATGTAAATTTGGTCTTGACCAGGGGGTGATATTCTCTTGCAGTGTTGCTGTAGATCAGTTGACGGAATTGCGGCAGGGATAGTTGTGCCTGGGCAAAGGCTTGCTGCATGTCCGCGTCATCGGTATTGCTCATGCTGATCCTGGCACCGGGGTCAAGCTCGGGCTGGCGGCCCATTTTTCTTCTGCACATCTGCCAGTCATACCAGCAGTTTTCCGGGTTTATGTCGTCGTAGCCGCGAGATTCGTCGAGTGCATCTGCATGGGGTTTTTCCATCATCATGACATTCGCGTAATCGCGTATGTTCAGCACTTCCGCACGCGTCAGGGGCTCACCTTTGCTATCTTCTGCATGCACC
The DNA here is from genome assembly GCF_009937955.1 of Undibacterium sp. KW1. Taxonomy (NCBI): domain Bacteria; kingdom Pseudomonadati; phylum Pseudomonadota; class Betaproteobacteria; order Burkholderiales; family Oxalobacteraceae; genus Undibacterium; species Undibacterium sp. KW1. Next base: position 6,185,494 of record NZ_AP018439.1, read on the forward strand.
AGCAGGGCAATCAGGGCGGGAATAAAAACGGTAATTAATTGCTCTTCACTCATGGTTTTCTTTCAGCATGGCTGCAGATTTGCCAATGTAGAAATTCTGCTCTGGCAAACCTGCCCTGACGGGGTCAGACATGTAAAGAAAGAAGACTTGTTGTGACAAATTATTTCTTTGCTTGCGGATTATTTTCTTTGCCTTCTGGAGTACGTGGTGGCCTTTCTGGTTTGGCAAACAGGCCCTTGGGTGAATTGGTGCAAGTCGCAGAAATCTTGCCTTCGCGCGGTGTGGTGATTTGCACTACGGCACCTTCTTTCTTGCCTTTGCAATCTTCATAGGCTTGTGGTGGTGGTTCACGCGGTGGCCTGTCGTCCTTGCCTGCTTCAGGCGGCCTTTTCTGGTCACCGCCAGGTGGCTGGGCATGGACGAACAGGCTGGCACCTAATGCCGCCATGAAGATACTGGCTCGGGCCAGGTTTAGTAAGTTTTTCATCCTGTTTCCTTTCCAGTGCTCACGTAAAACCGCCCCAACTGCGTTGCAGCTCCTAGCCGTACTAAAGTACTGTCTTCGTCGCTGCGCCTTGCTGGGACATTTTTACGTAAGCACTGCTTTCTATGTTGTTGATAACAGGATAGATCTTAAGCAAAAACTATGGAGGAAAAGTGAAGATAGCCGCTTCTTTACATAGCTTTACTTTGTTACGCTCACGCTTATTCTGTCATAGCGCCCATAGGCATCAAAGGCAGTAATATCGTAGCGCCCCGCTTCAGGGAATTCTATGATCTGCGACTGGTTCGCCAGCTTGCTCGATACAAGATGGCCATTCACCATCCAGCTGACTTCTGCCTGCGAGCCACGGATTTCCAGCCTGGCTTTGGGTACTTCCTTACCACTGGCTCTGTGTAGGATTTCGCCATCGCTGAGGCCGACTATCTTGATGCTTTCATCGGCATTGTAGATAGTTGCACATTCTGCCGCCCAGGCTGGTGGCAGGGCGACCTTGCGCAGGCCTGCATCCAGCCAGGGTTCGAGGGCGGATGGCCAGCGTGCCGCCTGCAATTTATCCATGGGGCGTTTGCTGCATTCTGGGGCTACCCGCAAGCCGCTCTGGCTATCGACAAAGTAAGTGAAAATCGGCGAGGCGGTTTTCAGACGGTCGGCAAAGCTTGGGGGGGCTGCGCCGTTCAAAACCCAGGCAGTGCGTTGTAGCGGACAAAGTATTTCTACTTGCTCGCTGGCGCGTGTACCCAACGGCCAGCAGATTTTTTCCTGGCTTACCGTGGCTGGCGGCACATCCGGGCTGGTGTTGCGGCCATCGGGTATGGCGGTGAAAATATCCACCAGCAAAGGCGCTGCCACGTTCGCGCCAAAGAAGCCGGGATTGGGTGTACCATCTGGCCGTCCTACCCAGACGCCTATGGTATAGCGCTTGCTGACGCCGACTGCCCAGGCATCGCGGAAACCAAAGCTGGTGCCGGTCTTCCAGGCGATGCCACGGTAGCTGCCGTTGCCTTCAACGGCACGCGCCACCGGCCCGCCGGTTTCCAGTATGTCGCGCACGATGAAGGCGGCACCTTCACTCATCATCCTTTGTTCCTTACGCGGCGCTGTTGGCGTCATACGCGGTACGGCGGCCATGCCCTTGCGTGCGAGGGAAGAATAGGCACCGACCATGTCTTCGAGCTTGGCGCCTGCGCCACCGAGGATGACGCTGAGGTTGGGTGTCGCGCCACGTGGGAATTCCAGCTTCAAACCACCGCGTCTGAGCATGGAGACAAAGTTGGACGAACCCAGTTGTTCCAGCACTTCAACCGCGGGCACATTCAGGGATTTTACGAGTGCTTCAGACACACTGACCGGGCCGCTGAAATTTTGCTGGAAATTGCCAGGCTGGTAGCCAGAAAAAGATTGCGGTGTATCGGACAATAAAGACTCTGAATGGATCAAACCTTCATCGAGTGCAAATGCATACAGGAAGGGTTTCAGGGCTGAACCTGGCGAACGCGCCGCCCGCACCATATCAACGTCGCTGAAACGCTCACGGTCACTGAAGTCTGCCGAACCGGCATAACCCAGCACTTCAAAAGTGGCATTGTCCATCACCATCGCAGCCATCGACACATGTGGCGGCAGTTGCCGTATGCGGTCGGCCAGCAGGGTCTCCAGCGTTTGCTGGATTGCCGTATCAACCGTGGTCTGGATCACGGTTTGCTGGCTCTTGGTGCGCTTTGCTTGCTGCTTCATGCGCAGCGCCAGCAAGGGTGCTAGCAAGGGTTCACGCACGACCTGGGCGATCACAGGTTCGGTCAGCGCATCGGCAATGATGTCCTTGCTCCAGTTGCCATCCATGCGACGTATCACCTTGTCACGCGCTACTTGCGCACGCTGTGGATAACGGTCTGGCCGCAAGACCGAGGGCAATTGCGGTAGCACCGTCAGCAGTGCTGCCTCGGCATGTGTCAAACGACTGGCAGGCTTGCCGAGATAGGCGCGACTGGCGGCTTCCACACCTTCAAGCACACCACCCATGGGGGCATAGTTGAGGTACAGGGTCAGTATTTCTTTCTTTGAATAATGCGCTTCGAGTTGCAGCGCACGGGCTATCTGCTTGAGCTTGCCGCGCACGGTATGCGGGGTGGGGTCTATGATGCGTGCCACCTGCATGGTGATGGTGGAGCCACCAGATACGATCTTGCCATTGTGCAGCCACTGCCACGCCGCCCGCATCAATGCCAGCGGGTTGACCCCAGGGTGCCACCAGAATGCCCGGTCTTCATACTGCGTCAATGCATCGACATAATAGGGCGAGACTTCCTGCAGGCTGATGGCGTGACGCCAGATGTGGTCTTTGTCAGGGAAGGCGCGTAAAGGCGTGCCGTCGCGGGCCAGGACTACCATGGCGTAGGGGGAATCGCGACCGGGTTTGGGCAGGGGGAAACAGAGGTCGGCGATGATGAAAGTCAGTGCGACGATGATGATTGCTGCGCATTTCTTTTTATGAGTGAGCAGCACTTTACGCAGGGAAGTGAAGTTGGTGTACTTCTTGAGATTGAGCGTCATTCGGCGGAAATTTTCTTATTAATCTCAGATGTGGAAAATTCAAATAAACGGCAAGTGGAGCAATGTGGATGTTGGTCAAATTGATCTTGTTTTTGGTGTTGCTGTTGACTCTGTTTTTGACTTTAATCCGCTCGGGACGAAGCCGTTTGTGTGCTGCAGAAAATGGAAAAAGAAGTGTCCGTTGTTTGAGCGTAGCGAGTTTCGGACACTTCCCATTTTTTGCAGCACATAAACGGGTACTCCCGAAGGGAGCGAGTCTGCGGTCGCCTTTCTTTGAATCCTTTCTTTGGCGAAGCAAAGAAAGGATTTCGGCTGCCGGGCCGAGACCCGGCTTGTATCTACGAAGGGCAATCTTTTTAATAATGACTCAAGCATAGGACGAACGTCGCTGGTGCGCCAGCCCGGTGGTCTCCTGTCTCTGCAGGAATGACTAATTTACGATTGCAGTTCATCAGAAAACCTCTCACGTCTTGCTCAGTTTTTCCTCTGTTACTTCGAGTCTCTGTGGTGAGAGGTTTTAAATCAGGCTTTAATAAACAACTACGTTATTCAGAGGCTGAGCGTTGGGCTGATGAAGCGTAGCCCAACCTACGATGCAACCAACCCACACAATAAACCCTACTTCCCACTCTCCACCACAGTCAACACATCCGTCCCCCCCGTTTGCCCATACAAATCTGGCCTGTACATATCTTCTGCATACAGCGGCGGTATGACGAATTTACCTGGGGTCACTACCCGCACGCGGTAGAACAGGTTCAGCACATTCCAGTCCATGCGCACAGCTGCTACAAACCTGTCATCGCGGAACTCGACATGCTTGATATGTGGGTCTTGCATGGCTTCGGCAGGGTTCAGTTTATCTATCGTGACCACACCCATCTGTTCACCCTGGACGATATTGGTGTTCTCTATTTCCAGGCCAGCCGGGATACGGTCGACGATCATGCCTGTGCCCATGGCGTTGCGGCTGCGGGCTGTGATTCGCATGATGATGGTTTCGCCTACTTTCAAGGCTCGGTTGCCAATTTCAGTGCCATCTGGTGCATACATCTTGCGGCTCAGTTCTATGACGTCGCTTTTCGCAGGTGGCAGTTTGACCGGGTTGCCGTTCATCGACAATTCCACATACAGATTGTCCTTGCTGTTATTGCTCAGTTTGACACCGGATGACAATTCACTGGCCTGCAATTCACGGAACAGCGTGGCCTTGGCTGACAATTCATCGGTCTTGCCAGCAATCGCCAAAGTGCCTGTCCATGGTGTTGTTTCACCCGTGCTGTAAGTACGGCCTACCAGGAACAGGGCGAGTTTTTCCTGTGTGCTGTAGTAGCGATGTTTTTCCATTTCATTGGCGATGACACCGATCAGGTTATCGCGACCATCGAGCTTGATCTGATGGCGATCCAGCAAGGCGTAAGACAGGGCAGCGTCACGCAGGTTACTGCCATAGTCATACCACCAGTAACCATTGTCACGGCCTTTCTTGACACCTTCGGTCAGCGCGACATCGCTGCGCGCCTTGTCACCCATTTGCTTCAAGGCGATGCCCAGTTGTATCAGGGCCAGGCCAGATTGTGCATTGCCACGGGCATCATGCATCTGGCGCAGTGTGGCCAGCGGCGCCTTGTTCTGGCGTGACAGTACATAGGCACCTGCTGCAAGTACACCGAAGTGGCTATTGTCACGCACACGGTTTTCTTCCCACAGGTTACTGGTGCCAGTCGTGGTGGCGGCTATCGGTTTTGGACTCGCAGGCATGCGTGCTACCCCGTCCTGCAAACCGCGCAGGAGGAAATCCAGTGCCTTGTTATACATCGCATCTGGCACACCAAAACCCTGTTCTCGTGCATCCACCAAAAAGCCGGTGACATAGGCAGACAGCCAGTATTCGTACTCCGACACATTGCCCCACAGGCTGAAGCCGCCATTGGGTGCCTGCATGGTGGCCAGGCGGGCGATGGCTTTGTCCAGCATTTCCACTCTTTGCTCGCGTGTATAAGGCTTGAGCCCAAAGCGTTTGGCGCCTTCTTCATCGATGAATACATGCGGGTAAGCAGTACTGGTGGTTTGCTCGGCACAGCCGTAGGGGTAAGTTAGCAAACCCTGGATGGCAGCGCGGATATCGATCGGTGCCTTGTTCGATACCACCATGTGCGCCAGCAGCGATGCCTTGTGCAAGCCTGCCAGATCAGCTTCCTTGATATCCAGCGATTCACCGGCTTTTACGGTAAAGCGTTTGGTGATCTGGGTCTGTGGCGTTGGCGCCTGCACGGTCAGGGCAAAGCTGCGCTCCATCTTGATACCAGAGCCGCTGATGTTGACAGTAATGGTATGTAGACCTGGCACAGGCTTGGCTTCGATAGGGAAGCGCAAAGTTTGTTTTTGCTGGTCTTTGAGGCTGAGACTGCGTTCAGCTTCTGTCAGTTTCAAGGCTTCGCCACCATTGATGCTGACTTTCAGGTTTTGTCCTGCACCCGACAGATTATGCAAATCCAGCGCGACGATGGCGGTGTCACCAAAAGACAGGAAGCGTGGCGTCGCCAACTCCGCTATCAGCGGCGCTGCAACTGTCATCTCGGCATCCTTGGCACCAAAGCGCTCACTACCAGCCACCACAGCCATCAGGCGCAAAGTGCCGTTAAAGTCGGGGATGGCCAATGGTATCTCGGCCTCACCCTGCTCATTGAGTTGTACAGGGCCGCTGAAGATGTCGATGAGTTTGACCTTCTTCGGCAAGCTCTTTGTGGCTTTGGGTGTGTTATCACCACCAAATTTCAGCTTGCCTTTCTGACCCTGCATTTTTTCTATGAGACGGCCATAGATATCATGCTGGTCCGGGCCATAACGCAATTTGGCAAAGAAGAATGCATGTGGATCAGGAGAGACAAACTTGGTGATATTCAAAATGCCCACATCCACTGCTGACAAGGTCACCATGGTTTTTTGGCCCTTGGCTTCTGGCACCTTGATTTTTACCTTGACGGTGCTGTCAGGCAGCACTTTGACTGGTGCTTCCATGGTCACGGCAAATTTGCGGTCTGCCCTGTCCAGCGGGATGTGCGCGACACCCAGTGCACGCGCCGGTGTCACCTTGTCACCTTCATTGCCAGGGCGCAGAACCACGGCAGAGACATACAGGTCGTGGCGTTTCCAGTCCTTGTTGAGCGGGATATCGATAGTCGTAGCATCGGCACCGACAGCCATGCGTTTTATCCACAGGGTCTTGTCGCCTTCTACCGTGATCAGGGCTTCGCCTTTGTGTGGCGGGGTGAATGTCAGACGGGCGGTGTCTCCATCTTTATAGACAGGCTTATCGAGCTTCATAGCGACTTTGTCAGGGCGCACGCCCTGGCTTTCATCTGTGCGGGCGCTCCAGCCCACATAGAAGCGGTACACGGCCTGCATCTTGGTATCCGGGTCCAGCACTTCGAGGCGATAACGTCCATAGCGCACCGGCAGGCGCAATTTGCCACGACCATTGGCGGGCACGGCAACAGCACTGGTTTCTACCAGTTCATCGGTTTCAGTAAAGCCAGACTGCCAGCCGCGCTGGTCTTCAAAGCGCCAGTAGTAATTGCGGTCTTCACGGAACAGACGTACTGGCAAAGTCGGTGATGCCTGCAATTTGCCATCCTTGTCCGAGCGTATAACTTCAAATTCCACAGGGCTGCCTTCAGGCGCATATTCACCAGTGAACATGGGGCGCAGGCCCACCAGCACGGGGGCTGGCCAGACTACGCGTTCCATGCTGCGCACGACTGGGCGGCCACCACTTTCCAGCAGGCTCAGGGTAGTGCGTACTGTGAAGGGGGAGCGACGTTTGGCGATGGGTGAGAGATCAACATCGACGGATGCCTTGCCTTCATCATCAAGCTTGCTTTCTTCCAGTTCCGTACGGGTCTTGGCTTCGTTTTCAGTGACATCGCCAAATTCAAAACCGGGGTATTGCTTGGCCAGCGGATTCTTATTGCGTTCAAACTGTGCCACGCCCAACAAGCGGTTACCAGCTGCCGGTGCGCCGTACAGGTAGCTGCCGACCACATCAACACTGTAGTCACTGTCAGCCGCCAGCGTCGCCAGCTTGCTGGACAGATCGAGCTTCATGCGTTCTGGCAGGAATTCTTCGACACCGAAGCGGAACACCGTGCCCGGCACCTTGTCAGCCGGGTCAGCGCGCAATTCCAGGGTCCAGAAACCGGTAGGAGCATCAGCTGGTAATTCCAGGCGCTTGACGAGGTAACCACCAAAGCGCTGGTCTGGCCGCCAAGTCGCGGTGAACTGGTCTTTGCCATCCGGGCGTTTCAGTCTGGCCTGTATGGCCTTGGCAGGCACGGCGCGGCCATCGGCATCACGTGCCAGCACAGACACATCGAATTGCTCGCCTGGGCGATACAGATTGCGCCCGGAATAGGCAAACAGGCGCGTTGCCTTGTAAGGCGAGCCAGTGATATCGTACTCTGACAAATCGAGCGCAGGTTCCTTCAGCGCCAGTACTGAAATCTGCTCCCCCTTGCGTGCCATCAAGACCTTGGCAGTTTTTGGCTGTTCGGCAAAAACCACATGACCATCACCATCGGTATCGGCCTTGGCCAGTACTTTGCCCGCTTCATCCATCCAGGATACTTCAACACCAGCGACGGCCTTGCCATCAGTCAGAGAACTGACAAAGGCATCAGCTGATTTGTCATACAAACGCGTATGCAGGCCCAGGTCGGACACATAGAAATACGTGGTCTGGTATTCATAGCGGAAACGGCCAGGCTGGCTCATGACGGCGACATACACGCCGGGGTCCTTGAGTTCTTTGATATCTTCTACCGAGATATAAGTGACACTGCGCTTGTTGGCTTTTTGCTCGGTCATGAAGCGGCCCAGATACACGCTCTCTGACATCTTGCGCAATTCATCGAGCTGGTAAACCTGGACAGCGCCTTTCAGACTGCTGCGCCTGTAGTCATAGTTGTAGTCCTCGCCAGCTTCGCCTTCCTCACTATCGGTTTTTGCGGCATCGGCTTTTTTCGGTTTGCCATTGATGACGCTGTCAAGGAAGCGTGGCAACTGGTCATTTTTGACACGCAGGAATTGCACATCGACTTCCGGCACGTTCACAGTAACAACAGGCAAACCGCCATTCTGTTTAGCAGGCAAGACCATGCCATTACTGGCGAAATAATACGAAGGAGAAACTGGCGCCGAGACGATCGAATAGCGTGCTTCACTGCCTAGTGTCTTGCCATTGCGAGCAGGCAGGCCGGTCTGCACCTGGACGACATAGCGGGTCTGTGGCTTAATATGCGGGAAGTACAAAAGGCGCGGGTTTTCACCAACCACCCAGGCACCGGTTACCGGCTTGCCGCCCTTGCTATCAGTGTCTTCTGCTTTGGTGCTGACTGTGCTGACCTTGCCTTTTTTGGACTGGCCATCATCGTCATAGCCATTATCTTCATCGTTGTTATTGGTTTCGGCTTTTTTCAGATCAGCAGCCGAGGGCGGCATCTCGAATACCTGCAAATACTTTTCATAAGTCTTGCTGCTGTCGAGAGGAATACTGAAAGTCAGCGCCAGTGCTGGCGCACCATCAAGGCCACGGTCTGCCGCATCGACCAGGGTCAGCGGCGCATTCGGATCATCCTTGATTTCCAGTGCGCCAACAGCATCAGGTGAGCCCGGGCTTTTGTTCTTGTACCAGTATGCGCCGCCTATGATGGCAATGAATAAGGCGAACAACATCGCCATTTTGAACGATTTGCTTTGCATGGTGCTTCCCTGATTATCTGGATGGATTGCCTAAATTTTGCACAATGATTATGACATGGGCATTGTCAATAATTTCACTTGTTACGATATCTTCCGGTGTTACGATTTCTTCCGTGGGGGTAAATGCAACAAAGTTTCTTATGGGGCGGTTAAGTAAGAATTGCTAGGAAGGATGATAATAAGAGGCTGTTGCAAAATTAACCTGGCGTTGTTGCGCCTAGCCATCTTGATTTTGCAACAGCCTCTAAGGAAAGCAATGAGACCGAACACTTTGGCATATACAAATGCAGAGTTAGAGAATGCTGTATTGGCGGGATTGCTGTCATATCTACCCTGTCCGGCAAAACCAGCGAGTACGACGATACCGACCATGACAACGGTCAAGACGATCAGGAAGAGCATCAAAACCGGTATGGAAATAAGCAAGGCGCGTGCAGGCTGACTCCAACTGACCACACGATCTCTTTTTTGCGATATTGCTGTTGTCCATTTCTACAATGCTGTACCTGTATAAGAAATAAGCCCTGCGCCTGAAGCACAAACTATGCGCAAACTACGCAGCAAAACGCATATTACTGTCTTGACGTATGAGAACATAGCCAACTAAAGTATGTAGCTGGCAAACACATTCTTGATTTACCGATTGTTTGAGCTCACCGGTCCATATAAAAACCTGCACGAAGAAATTAAAATCCAATAAAGCGATACTAATGAATAAGATATGCAAACTTGTCGTGACCAGTCTGTTTCTGTTGAATACCTCCGCATACGCAGAACAAGCTGCCGTAAGTGTCAAACAAATAGGTGCCAGTTTTCTTGAGGCACCACCTGGACGTGAAAAAAACCTGGTTCCTATGGGGAGCATGAATGCACAGGAAAAGGTGGAGACCCATCTCATTGCAACGTTCAAGAACCGGCTGATTACAGACATGCCTTTTTTTAGCAATGATTCAAAAGTCAGTGCTATAGCTATCTTGTCAGATAAATCTACCGTTGAACTTGGACCTGCCGAGGTGTCCAGCTTTCGCAAAGTGAGTGAGGATAGGAAGAAAACCCTGATCTCCGTCAGTGTTTCCCGTTTGCCTGATAAACCTGTCGCTGGTATCCGGTTCAGTGGCAGTGTCAAGGTTCAGGTCGCGATTTCAGAAGTCCGAAAAACCGCGAAATTTGAAGCGAAAGTGGGCAGCAGACCTGAATTGGGCATAGGTCAGATCAGCGTTGCCGTACTTGATGCCAATTCTTTCACGTTGAGCGGCGGCGAGGCTTTAGAGCGTATTTCGGCAATCAAGATCACCAAGGCTGATGGCAGCACACTCACCGGACAGCGTGGAGCACTCTCAAGACAAGGAGAAACCGATGGCGTGCGGGTGCAGACCCAATGGACCTTCCCAGGCCCTGTCAGCTCTGGCAAGTTGGACATCACGATGTATGACGCACTGGAAACTGTCGATGTACCAGTCAGCGTGGTCGTGGCAAAGCCTTATTAACCAGTGTTTAATGTGTGAAAGCAGGGTATGCCCTGCTTTCAATACGGCTCAAAACTGATCTTGTGCTTTTGCAGAACATCAAGCATCAGTTGCTTCCATGGCCCGCTCGGTGTCCAGACCTTGCTGACTGATTCATAGGCAATGGACGGGTCTTCCTTGCCGACCACCACGCGGTACAGAAAGACCATGGTGGATGCACGCATGTTCACCTGGCAGTGCACCAGCACCTTTTTATTTCCCAGGCCCTGCAGTATGGCGGCAAAGGTTTCGTAGTCGCTGACGGCTGGCTTGTTGAAAACGATGGGGATATTCACAAACAACATGTTCTGGCGACCGACGATGATGTTTTCTTCACGCACGGCATCAGAGACATGCGGCGGGGCCAGGTAGATGACAGCTTCATAGCCTTGCGCAGACAAGCTTTCCAGCGCTTTGGCAGTGGGCTGGCCTGAGGTGGTCAGTTGTGCGGTGATCGGGACAACATTCGGGGCATCTATGTTTTGAGCGTTTTGTGTGTTTTGTGCATAGGCATGTGTGGATAAGCTTGTACATAAGGCTGTGGACAAGCCCAGAAAAGCGGTGCATAAGTATGTAGATAAGCTTGTGGACATGCCTGTGAATATCCTGTGGAGCAATGAGTTAAAAGGCTTGCTCATACTCACGCTTAAGACTCATTCTGGGTTTCCAGCGTCAGCAAATTTGCATCACGGCTGATACGCCATTTGCCATCTGCCTGCAAGCGCCAGATACTCAGCACGTTTCCGGCACGTCGCATCTGTGGACCAGCCTGTTTCGGGATGATTTCGACTCGCAGGTAAGACCAGGTATAGGCAAGATCAGCCTGCACGACAATTTCCTGTATCTGGGAGCTGGAAGCGATGTGATGTGTCTGCAAGATATTGCGCAGGTTCTGGGCAAATTGCTCGCGGCCCTTCATCGGCGGATGGCCTGCCACCAGGAAGACCACTTCTTCATCCATCAAATCGAGCAACTTATCCACATCCCCGGCAGCGGTGGCATCCTGCCATAGCCGGATATTGTTCAGTATGCTCGTGGCTGCTGCGCTGGCTTGCTCGGTTCCTTCAATGTGCATGGCGGTCCTTTTTGATGTTTGTGGCTGAAGCAAGCGCAGATACTGCTTATTTGGGCGGTGGCACCTGGCTTTGCAGGATTTGTCCGAGGTCCTTGCCTTGCTGTGCCAGCAGGCTTTCCAGCGCTGGCATCAGTGGCCCCAGGGTTTCTGCCAGCATGTTGCGTACTGTATCGACCACGACTTGGGTGGTTCGTTCAATTTCTATGTTCAGGCTGGCACCGGTTTTTTTCTCAGCAAAGACGGTCATGCGCAGGGTTTCCGGGATCAGCCATACTTCAAACCAGCCTTCCTGGCGGTTGACCTCGGCTATCGTCAGGCTGGCACCATTGATGGCGATATAGCCTTTGGCGAAGATATAGCGCAGCCATTCTGGTGGAACGGCGATGCGTATCACGTAATTGTTTTCCAGCTCGCGTATCTGTGCGATATGGGCTTTGAAGTCGATATGACCAGACAAGGGGTGGCCACCGATCTCGGCACCATCCTTGGCGGCGCGTTCTACATTGACGCGGCCATCCTGTGCATATTCACCCAGCGTGGTAATCGCCAGGCTTTGCTGCATGACATCAAATTCTGCGGCATTGTCGCCATGCAGGGCGGTCACGGTCAGGCAAACGCCATCGACGGCGACGCTGGCACCGATTTCCAGGTCTTTGCAAAAACCGCCAGGGAATTCCAGCTGATAAGTGCGCAAACCGGTCTTGTCATTCAGTGCTGCTATGCGGGCTATGCCCTGTACTATGCCTGTGAACATGTTTTATCTTGTTGGGTACTTGGAATGTCTGTGATTGTAAGCCATTCATGCGCTGGCGATATGTTTATGCCGCCAGCGGCAATTCCACCAGGAAGTTGCAACCATGCCCAGCCACGCTTTCGCAATCGACCTTACCGCCGCAGGCTTCACTAAGCTTTTTGACGATGGACAAGCCCAGGCCGCTGGAATGTTCTCCTGCCGTTGGCAGGCTCGACAATTTGGTGAATTTTTCAAACAGGTGTTGCTGGTCTGCCGCAGACAAGCCCGGCCCTTCATCCCTGACCTGGAACACACCAAATTCTGCTGTACTGCTGACATTGAGCCAGATACGCTTGCCCAGCGGTGAATATTTGACGGCATTTGACAACAGGTTATCAATGATTTGTACACAGGCATCAAAGTCTGCCCTGACCATGACACCTTCCTGTATATCCAGTATGACCTGCAAGTCCTTGGCCTTGAGCATTTCGGTATATTGCTGAGCCACGTCCTGCAATATGCTCGACAAGTCCAGGCTTTGCAGCTTCAGATGCAGGTGGCCAGAATCGAGGGCATTCACATCCAGCAAATTGCTGATGATGCGCATCATGCGCTGGCCGCTGTTGCTGATGCGCTCCAGATAATGCTGGCGCTGGTCTTCCGGCATGTTTTGCTGCAGTTTGCGCAGCAAGTCGCTCATGCCTATGATGCTGGTCAGCGGATTTTTCAAATCATGGGCGGCAATGCCGAGGAAATCATTCTTGTCCTTGTCGAGTTTTTGCAGGCTGGCAACCGCCTCGTCGAGTTCGGCAGTGCGCTGCCTGACCTTGGCATCAAGCTCTTGTTCAGTACGTTGAGATATCTCCAGCAGCTTTGCCTGGGTCTGGGCGTGTTCTTTCTTCATCAGGCTGATGTGATAGGCCTGGGCCAGGGCCAGCAAAATGGCTTCTATGGCTGAACCTAACTGGAAACCATATTCAGTCGCCCAGTTAGGCTCCAGCAAGCCCATATTGCGCAAGGCCACCAGCGACAGGCCGGTGATCCAGGTGGCAGATGCCAGCAAGACGATGTAACCAGGGCGATAACCGCGCAAACCCACCAGCAGGCACACAGGCAGGATCACCAACATCAGGGCAAAGCCGGTTATTTGCATCAGTGGAGCGACCAACTGGTAATAACCGGCCAGCACTGCTAGCGACACGGCTACGCAGATAATCTGGGTGAAGACGAACAGGCTATTAATGCGCGGCATTTTTTCATGCAGGCGCAAAAAGCTGGCGATGAACATGGTAGAGCTCATGACCACCAGTGGCGACAGGAAGCCGGGTAATATATCCGCCAGTTCTGGCCAGTCAGGCAGGATGTACATGGCAACATGGCCGTTCAGGCTCATGCCTGCCAGCAAGGACATGCAAGATAGAAACAGGTAATAGCGCAGCGCTACATCACGGTAAGAAATGGCCAGCAGCAGGTTATATACGATCATGGCCAGCAGCACGCCATAATAAATGCCCATGAACATAGCAACCTGGCTGGAGTGCTCGACAAAGGCATGTGATTCCCACAGGCTGGCGCGCAGGAACACTGCGCTGCTGCTTTGCAGGCGCAGATACAGATGTTGTATTCGGGTATCCGGCAATTGCAGCTGGAACAGCGGGTAATGATGTTTGAGTTCCAGGCTGGAAAAAGGCAGGCGGTCACCGGCACGGTGCGCCGTCATGCTGCCATCCGGGTGGACCTGGTAAAGACGGATATCATCAAGGATGACTGGTGACAATTCCATCAGCCATTGCCGCGCCAAAGCGGCCTGGCTGCCTTGCACATCCAGCTTCAGCCAGAATACAGATTTGGAAAACGATACATTCAAATTGCCGCGCAGTGGCCGGAACTCTGCATTACTGGATGGTTTGAGCAGGTCGGCAATTTCCATGCTGGCGCTTTTATCTTCAAATACCTGGAAGGCAGAGCGCAAGGGAATTTCATTTTTACCATCATCAAGCCTGAGAACTGCTGCATGTGCAAACGTCGCGCAACAGCCCAGGCAAACTGCGAGCAGTAACAGGAAACGTAAGCAAGTATTGCGGACTGCGGTCATATTGATAGCTTAAATCTCATGCACATCTTGCCGCCTGACGCCGGGCCAGCCGGTTTCAGGCAGAGAATTGGTAGCCGCGTGTGCTGGCTGCCACAATAGTAAGCAAATTCCTGTTCTTCTTCCATCCTTGCTTATTGATAATGCTGTTTTATCTGAATCTGGTCTCAGGTGTCGAGTTTTATTTCATGTTCCAGCTCGGTAATCAGGTTCGAGTGCGTCATATCAACCAGATTGCCGCGTATCCACTGGTGCGCAGGGTTGCGGCTATCGCGTTCATGCCACAGCATATCGACGTGCACATCCGGCATAGCGAAAGGTAGTTCTTTCCAGACCAGCCCCCCTGTCATGCCGGTGGCGGCAACCAGATGGCGTGGCAATACCGTCAGCAGATCCGAGTTGGATACGACACGTCCACTGGTAAAGAATTGATTGACTGTTAATACTATGCGTCTTTCCCTGCCCATCTGGGCCAGGGCTTCATCGACGAGGCCGTGGGCACGGCCAGAAAAACTCACCAGCAAATGCCTGGCATTGCAATAATCGTCGAGTGTCAGTTTTTTATTCGCCAGTGGATGACCACGCCGCATGACCACCACATAATGGCCGGAATACAGCCTCTCATGCCGTATCGCGCTATTCGCCGCCCCCTGCCCGCCTGTGAGCTGGGCCACGACGCCAGGGAAGAAGCCGATGGCGATATCAATATCACCACGCATGAGCATGGGGCGCGGTTCACGCGTGGTCAGCGGCACCATGCGCACATTGACGCGCGGTGCTTCTTTTTCCAGCACATTGACGAGGGTAGGCATCCACAGCGCGGCAGTCGCATCTGACATCGCCATCCTGAAGGTGGTTTGTGCCTGTGATACATCAAAGCTGGTCGGGGCAATTGCACTTTCGAGCGCGGACAGGGCCTGGCGTATCGCTGGCCACAATATCTCTGCACGTGGCGTAGGCTTGACGCCATAGGCGGTACGTATCAATAACTCATCACCGAGCGAATGACGCAGGCGTTTCAGTGCATTGGAGACCGCGGGCTGGGTCATGGCCAGCTTGTCTGCCGCACGGGTCAGGTTCTGCTCGATCATGACAGCATCAAACACACGCAGGAGATTCAAATCCAATGTCAGAAAATTCACGTTATTTGCTCCAATTGGTAAATTGCCAATGAGTTACTGACAATTATTCATAAACAGCATAATTGATATGGTAAATCAAAATTAGAATTATATGATGCACTGCAATATTATGTCGTCATTACAAAGAGTTTAAAGAGTGGAGTAAATCATGACTTTCCTGAATATCGCCTTCCCAGTTGCCAGTGCACTGCCAGTTTCCCAAATCGCTATCAGTGCCGTTGTTGGCGCTGCCCGTCCATTGCTGGGCCTGGGCATCCTCGCCACCATGCTGATCGTGTTCAAACCTATGTTGCTGGGCATGTTGCGCGCAGCCTTGCTGGTGATCAGCCCAAAACAATCCCGTGAAGAAAAAACAGCTTCACGCAACCTGCGCAATATGCTGACTATCCGCCGTATCGCCAATGACCTGGACCGCAGCTCGCCTAACATGGCTGCTGAATTGCGTGCCCTGGCTGCACGTGGCTGAGCGCCCCTGGCTAAACATAGCACGATTAAATAAGTAATTGGTATTATGCAACATTCATCTGCTTATTCTTTAGCTGGCGCAACAGCCCAGAGCACTGTAGTGGCACAAACTCAGGTGCGCCAAGCACGTCAGCCTCGTGCAGTAGCTGGTTCCCGCAGTCTGGCTTCGATGTTGCCGACCATGCTGACAACAGGTCTGGTGAGTCTGGTAGCAACCGCAGTCCTGCGCCTGATGTGGATGGGCTACGGGCATGATTTCATGGCTGCCTGGATGGAAGCATGGCTGACTGTATGGCCTATCGCTTTTCCGGCTGCCTATATCAGCAAGCCTCTGGTCAACAAGCTGGCGCGCATGTTGAGCAAGCCAGTCAGCAGCGAATCTGCACTGAGTGCCAGTGATATCATGCAGGCTTCTGACGAGGCTACGGCAAAAAGTGGCTTGAAACGCAAGCCTGCATTATTGCCAGTGCATCGTTGATTGTACTGCTTGCCTTTAAGTAAGGCGTTGCACGAGATAGAAGATTGAAGAGCCGCAGATTAATCAACCTGCGGCTTTTTTGTTTCTGGCGTCGGTCAGGCCTGTGCATTGCTCCATATACTCTTGCATGACTTCTTCCTGTATCTTTCTGATGCTGCCGTCTTTTTCCATATTGCGTAAAACAGCTTCTACCGCAGGAACCAGTTGCTGGTGCCTGACATGCAGGAAGTGATAACCCAGGCGTTTTTCCAGCGATGGCTCTAGTATGCGTATCTCATGCAAATCCAGTTTGCGTACCAGACAAAAGCTGAAACGGGAATCAACAGCGACATCGGTGCGGCCGGCTTCAAGTTTCCTGAACAGGGATTCCAGACCCGGAGCAGTTTCTCTCTGCGGTATATTCTTTAGCCTGTCATCCAGATAGGTAATGCCGCTGACATAGCCCACGATATAGGGTTTCAAGCTGTCGAAACCGTCGACAGTAAAGTTCTTTTTAGTGGCAAATACGACGACTTCTTCAAAAGCAATTGGTACACTGATTTTGATGGAATCTGGCAAACCGCTGTCTATGATCTTGGCTGCAATAGCATCAAGTTTTCCTGCGTTCCACATGTTCAGGGCCCGCGCACCCGGTACTGCAACAAAATTGACCCTGATCCCCAATTGTCCATAAGCCTTTTCCAGGACTCTCTGGGCGGTGGAGGTACTGGGGCGATTGGTATCTGGCAAGGAAATATCCAGGCTGCGCTCAGCGCGACTTTGTGCCAGACCGGGCAAAACCAGCATGCAGCCTGTGAACACTAACAGTATCAGGCGTGGATTGAATGAGCCCATGAGATATCCGAGATGTTGGCCGCCATGGCGTGGCAGGCTCAGTTGGTATTTATACACCTGTTCATCACGTATTTCCAGCATGTGCAAGAAAACAAAAAACGCGACCTTGGTCGCGTTTTTTGTTATTACTTGCTGCTTGACACTCAGGCTGCCAGGCGCTTTTCCAGGGCAACGCGGGTCGCTTCCAGCTCAACTGGCAAATGGTAAGCCAATTTTTCAAACAACTCGGTGTGCAATTTCAACTCTGCTTCCCAGGCGGCCTTGTCAATGGAAGTGATGGTGTCGAACTGCGCTTGCGTGAAGTTCAGGCCTTCCCAGTTCAGGTCGGCAAAGGTAGGCGTAACACCAAAGATGTTTTCCACACCGTTGGCCTGGCCTTCTATGCGTTCCAGCATCCATTTCAACACGCGCATATTATCGCCAAAACCTGGCCAGACAAATTTGCCGCTTTCATCCGTACGGAACCAGTTGACGCAGAAAATAGCTGGCTGTGTTGCGCCCGCTGCTTCTATCTTCTTGCCCATGTCCAGCCAGTGCTGGAAATAGTCGCTCATGTTGTAGCCCATGAAAGGCAACATGGCGAAAGGATCACGGCGTACCACGCCTTGCTGGCCCACGGCAGCAGCCGTGGTTTCAGAACCCATGGTCGCAGCCATGTAGACGCCTTCTACCCAGTTACGGGCTTCTGTCACCAGTGGCACAGTCGTTGAACGGCGGCCACCAAAGATAAAGGCCGAGATAGGCACGCCAGCCGGATCATCCCAGGCTGCATCGATGACCGGGTTTTGTGTTGCTGCCACCGTGAAACGCGCATTCGGATGGGCAGCTTTACGGCCAGTCTCCTTGGCGATTTCTGGTGTCCAGTCCTTGCCTTGCCAGTCTATCAGGTGCGCTGGGGCTTCCTTGCTCATGCCTTCCCACCAGACATCGCCATCATCGGTCAGGCCGACATTGGTGAAGATGGTGTTGGCTGTCAGGGATGCCATGCAGTTGGAATTGGTCGCGGTATTGGTGCCAGGTGCCACGCCAAAATAACCGGCTTCAGGGTTGATGGCATACAAACGGCCATCCGCACCAGGTTTGATCCAGGCGATATCGTCACCAATGGTCGTGACTTTCCAGCCTTTGATAGCAGGAATCAGCATAGCGAAATTGGTCTTGCCGCAGGCAGACGGGAAAGCCGCTGCCACATAATGCTTCTTGCCTTCTGGTGATTCAACGCCCAGGATCAGCATGTGTTCTGCCAGCCAGCCCTGGTCGCGTCCCATGGTGGAGGCAATACGCAGCGCGAAGCATTTCTTGCCCAGCAAGGCATTGCCACCGTAACCGGAACCAAAAGACCAGATTTCGCGGGTCTCTGGATAATGCACGATGTATTTGGTGCTGTTGCAAGGCCATGCAACGTCGGCCTGACCTTCTGCCAATGGTGCGCCTACGGTATGTACGCAAGGCACGAAATCACCATCCGTGCCCAAAACGTCATACACAGCCTGGCCCATGCGCGTCATGATGCGCATATTGACAGCAACGTAAGGCGAATCAGACAATTCCACGCCTATGTGGGCGATGGGTGAGCCCAATGGGCCCATGGAGAAAGGCACGACATACATGGTGCGGCCACGCATGCAACCATCAAACAGCGGGTTCAGGGTGGCGCGCATTTCTGCTGGGGCCATCCAGTTATTGGTCGGGCCTGCATCTTCCTTGTTGGCCGAGCAGATAAAAGTACGGTCTTCGACACGGGCCACGTCCGAAGGATCGGAACAGGCCAGATAACTATTCGGGCGTTTGGCTTCATTGAGCTTTTTCATGGTGCCAGCGGCAACCATTTGTGCGCACAGACGGTCATACTCTTCTTGCGAGCCGTCACACCAATAGATGTTGTCAGGTTTGGTCAAAGCCGCCATTTCGGCGATCCAGTTGATCAATTTCTGATGTTTCACGTAAGCGGGTGCGTTTAATGCAGCCACACCTTTCATGATGGGTTGATTCACGATACTACCTCCAATGCCATTTCAATAAAAAAACCGGTGTAGCGGCACGGCAGGATCGTCGTTAGATTGTGGCGATGCGATCGCAGGAGCGCTCAAGCAAGGCGAACACCATAGCGGCGGTTCTGTCGGATAATACGAAGACAAGAGGGTGTCTTGGCTCCTGGCTTGCGCCCGGCAGGATGGCGCGGGGCGGAAGAATCTAAAAGCTACGTAGGCGGACATTGTACACGCGAGTCTGGCCGGAAGCGAATTTTGCCTCAGTTTCATTATCATTGTTTTACGTTTTATGAAAGTGAAGATTTTTCAACCCAGACTTGAATAAAACCCGGAATAAAGATTTTCCCTTGTTTTAAGCTCAGTTAATAATAATTAAGGATAAAGCCCATGAAGATAGCCATACTTGATGATTACCAGGATGTAGTCCGGCAATTAACCTGTTTCGAATTGTTGAAGGACCATGAAGTCAAGGTCTTCAACAATACTGCCGTGGGTACTGGCCAGTTGGCGATACGCCTGCAGGCTTTTGACGCTGTCGTGCTGATACGTGAACGCACCCGCCTGACACGCGCCCTCCTGCAAAAGTTGCCGAACCTCAAATTGATTTCACAGACAGGCAAAGTCGCAGGCAATATTGATATGGAAGCCGCGGCTGAGCTTGGCATCACCGTGCTGGAAGGCATAGGTGACCCGACCGCGCCGGCTGAGCTGACCTGGGCACTGATCATGGCAGCATCGCGCCGCCTGACTAATTATGTACAGCTCTTGCAGGAGGGGGCCTGGCAAACCTCCTCCCTGAATCCTGCGCATAACCAGTTGGGGCGGGTCCTGAAGAAGCGCACCCTGGGTATCTGGGGTTACGGCAAGATAGGCAAGATGATCGCAGGCTACGCCCAGGCCTTTGGCATGCAGGTCATGGTCTGGGGGCGTGAACCCAGCCGTGCACAGGCTGCCGCAGATGGTTTGCTGGTGGCCGCATCGAAGGAAGAATTCTTTGCCGGGTGCGACATCATCAGCATGCACTTGCGCCTCAATGACGCGACCCGTGGCATCGTCAGCCAGGCTGACCTGGCGCTGATGAAGCCGGATGCCCTGTTCGTCAATACCAGCCGCGCCGAACTGGTGCAGCAAGGCGCACTGGAAGCCGCACTCGATGAAGGCTGCCCCGGTTTTGCGGCGATTGATGTTTTCGAGAGTGAGCCTGTTGCTCCTGATCACCCACTTTTGCACAGGGAAAATGTCCTGGCTACCCCGCATCTGGGGTATGTAGAGCAAAGCAGCTATGAACTGTATTTCCGTATTGCTTTCCAGAATATCGTCGATTTTGCCAATGGCAATCCACAGAATATTTTGCCGGCCGGGTAATTTGAAGGAATGGATTCATGCCGGGTTGCACAAAATCTTGCCCGGCATGATTTGCCTATTTCCCAACATGTGGGAAAATATTTCAAAAATAGCATTGCAAATACTTTAATTTTGTAAAAAATGCACTAAACTCTAGCATCAAAGTCAGGTCAGAGAATAAAGAGCAGGTGCATATACGCGGTATTCAATTTCAGTCATTTTGAATGTTTTGATGACTGCTGCGGACCAATCATTCCTGAACTGCACATTGCCTCTACAACCCCGCGCTTCGTCCATATCCAATGATGTTGGGAGAGCCTTGCGATGAGACTATTGATGCCACATACAGGAATAGTAAAGGGCGTGCTGGGCATGCTTGCCCGGCATGAGCTTGGTGCCCATCAACGCAAACCCCATGTCAGGCAGCTTGTTTATGTGGCCTTGCCAGGTGCGCTGTTACTGGCTTTGGCCAATTATCTGCAGTCCGGCTATCCCCTGCCCGGCATCATCGTTGCCCTTACTGCTGTGCTCATGCTGGGTGCTGCTTTTTTTATGTCCAGCCATGAAAAATTGCTGACCATGGCTGAATCCCTGCTTTTGCTGTTTGCCCTGCTGGCCAGTGTTGCCCTGGGTTTGCTGGGTGGTATTGCTGGCAGCGGCATATTGTGGATTTATGCTTTTCCCTTCCTGGCCTTATGGCTCAAGGGCCAGCGCCAGGGCGCGCAATGGAGCCTGGTATGGCTGCTTGCCATGGCGTTCAGCATGTTGGCGGCCAGCAGCATTTTCCCTTTTGCTTATGCCTATGATGAAAAATTCGTATTGCAGGCCAGTGCTGCGCTGTTGTTTTATTCCGCGATTGCGCTTGCTTATAATTTCAGCCGCAGCCAGCTCGAAGAAAAACTGTATATCAGTGAACAGGGCATGCAGGCCAAGAACCGTGATTATGTCAGCAGGCTGGAGCTGGCAGCCTACCAGGACGGGGTCACCGGCCTGCCGAACCGCCTGCGCCTGCTGGATATCCTGAGCAGGGAAATCGCCAATGCCCAAGAGCGTGGCCACACCCTGCTGGTGGCACATATACGCCTGAAAAAAATGTTCGAGACAGCCAATCTCATAGGGCCAGATGCCAGCGACAAACTGATGCGCTATATCGCCGCGACCATGACGGCTACGGTAGGTTCGCGGGGTATTTTTGCCCGCGTCAGACGCGATGAATTTGTCTGTATCTACCGCAAGCATACTGAAGACATCAATGCCAGCGAGATCATCCGGGACGTACTGGCCTTTCGCCTTGAATACAAGATCAATGACTATGCAGTCCATATCGATCACACCACAGGTGTTGCCAGTTTCCCCAGCCACGCAAGTGATGCAGAAACCTTGTTACGAAAGGCGGCCCAGGCCATGTTGCAGGCGCAATTCACCAACCAGGGTCTGGCTTTTTATGAGGAAAGAATGGAGCTTCAATTCAACCGGCAGCAACTGCTCTTTGTACAATTGCATGAAGCCCTGCACAAAAACGCACTCAGCCTGCATTACCAGGGCCTGATAGATTTGCAAACCGGTGCCGTCATTGGTGCCGAAGCCCTGGCCAGATGGATAGACCCGGTATCCGGGCCCATCGCTCCCGCAGAATTCATACCCATCGCAGAAAAATCTGGCCTCATCAAAGCCTTTACTTTGTGGACCATGCGCGAGGCCTTTGGCCAGCTTGCCAGGTGGCGTGCCGAAGGCCTGGACTTGTTTGTTTCGATCAACCTGTCAGCGCGCTGCATACTCGACCATCAACTGATTGATGATGTGCGTGGCCTGCTCAAAGAATTCAATATACCTGCTGAGGCCATCGTCCTCGAACTGCGCGAAGCCAGCTTTGCCGATACCCCCGAGACCGCATTGCAAAACATGATGAGCCTGCACAAGCTGGGCTTTCGCCTGTCCATAGACGATTTCGGCACCGCGCATACTTCCCTGGCCAGTCTCAAGGACCTGAAGATAGATGAACTCAAGATAGACCAGAGCTTCATGCGCAGCATGGCAACCGATGCCAGCAGCCGTGCCATTGTGCTATCGACGATACAACTTGCACATAACCTCAATCTCAGGGTGGTTGCCGAGGGAGTAGAAAGTGCCAGGGCAGAACAGCAACTGAAAGACATGGGGTGTGACATTGCTCAGGGCTATCATTATTGTAAGCCCATGCCTGCCGATGTCTTCAACCAATGGGCGCGCTCATGGCAAATTAACCGCAGGGCAGTGTTATCAGCCTGAGTGCATCTTTTTGCAATCCCCTGTGAAAAGGCTTAGCATGCGGGTTCGTCCTTATTAATCCCTAGCATCCATGCCTTATTCACTGCAAAAGAAAATCAAACAATTCAGCCTGGGTTTGCTGATCTGCCTCCTGTTCATGGCTGCAGCCATTTCTACCCTGGGTTTGCGTGATCAGATCGTGATGGCGGATGTGGTCGTCGTACCAGGCAATACCGTCAATCCTGATGGCAAGCCATCCGAGCGCTTGCGTGGCCGTCTTGATGTTGCGATGCATTTATTTGCGGCACAAAAATGCAAAGCCATCCTGGTCAGTGGCGGCGTGGGCGAAGAAGGCCATGATGAAGCTGCCATCATGAAAAAATACCTGGTTGATCATGGTGTGCCAGATGCGGCTGTGTTTACCGACAATCAGGGCGTCACCACCTTTGCCACGGCAAAAAATACCGCTGCCCTGATGCGGGAGAAAAACTGGAAAACCACAATGCTGGCCAGCCAGTTTTTTCATATCGCACGTTTCCAACTGGCGATGAAAAAATACGGTGTTGAGACTGTAGGACATGTCCATTCCACGCACTACGAAGTGCGCGATGCCTATTCGCTGGCACGCGAGGTGGTCGCATATTTTGAGTATACGTTCAGTAATCCACAGACGCAGTGAGCCTGTTTTGTGCGGATCAGCAAAGTACTGCATTGACAATGAAACTTTCACATTGGCTGTCTTGAAATAATTTCTGTAAGCAGATGGACCAAGGCGACGACTAATTTATATCTGTCGTATTATTTACGTATAAGCATATACATTTATAGAAAGTCCCTATCGTGAACAAAACAAAATTACTCAGCGTTCTTACTGCAGCCACGCTGGCCGTGGCCAGTTTCTCTGCCTCCGCCCAGGCGGGCAAAGATAGCCAGCAGATGAGTTTTCAAGGGGCTGAGCTGAATGGCAAGAAGCTGGCCATCAACGATTACGCAGGCAAGACCCTGCTGGTCAGTTTTTTTACGGCGGGTTGCAATCTGTGCGCACGCGACTTGAAACTTATGCGTGAGTTTTATGTTGGTAATATGAAACGCAATTTTGTGTTGTTGGCGATTAATATTGATGCAGACAAGAAAGATTTTGATTCTTATGTACAACTGATCAATCTGGCTGTGCCTGCAGAGCAACGCTTTCCCATCATCTGGCGCAATACACCAGGGTATAAAGATAATTTTGGCACTATCGTCAGTCAGCCTACACACTTCGTGATTAATCCCAAAGGCCAGCTGGTCTTGAAGCGCGAAGGCAGTTTCCAGCCGAATGACTGGGATAATTTGTGGGAATCACTGGGCTCATGATTCTTGGCTAAAGAGGGAAACGGCATGGACATGAAATACGAAGTCAGCATAGTTGATACCAGCCATGTAGAAAATATACGTCAGTGCTTCGCCGTATTCAGCTACTTGCGGCCCCACCTGGATGAAGAGGAATTCATCAGCCGGGTGCAAACCCAGGTGTCTGAAGGCTATACCATTGCCTGCATCTACATGGATGACGAGGTAGTTGCCGCTGCCGGTTATCGCGTGCAGCATTATCTGGCCTGGGGCAAGATACTCTACCTTGATGATTTGATCACCCACCCGCAAAAGAAAAACGCAGGTTTGGGATCAGCCCTGATGGAATGGGTAAAGCTGCAGGCAAAGATCTTGAATTGCAGTGAATTGCACCTCGATACTGGTTACCAAAGGCATGATGCACACAGGCTGTATCTGAATAATGGTTTCGACCTGAGCTGTCACCATCTTTCCAGAAAAATAAGCTGAACTCTTTGCCTGAATTCAAACTCAAATTCAAACTCAAAATTCCAGCGGCAAACTCCAACTGGTAGGTATGACATCATGCCTGACCACGGCGCGCTGTTGCTGGCGGCGTTGCAGGCTGTCGGGGCTCCAGGTTTTTTCCCATCCAGGTGGATAGGCCAGGCCCTCACCTTGCCAGTCTGGCAGGCGCTGGCGCACGGCGATCACGGGCAGGTACAGCGGCAAGGGCTGCTCCGGGGTATCTGCTCCAAGGCTATAGGCGTAATTCGGCAACAAGGCATCACACACTGCGGCAAACCAGGCCGTGTGGTCTTCATCCTGGCCCAGTGCATTTGCCAGGCCAGCCGGATCAAAGCGCGCCAGGGCTTCTATCAATTCAGCCGTGCTGGCACCGGGTGCATCACCCCAGCCCATGACGGGGTTGAAATTGTAATCGGCACCTGAACCATACCAGCCTTCGCGCCAGGGTCTTTGCATCCAGTTGCGCGTGCCTGTGAATATCTGCCAGCGCCAGTGCAGGCCAGACGCCTTGGGCCAGCTATACAGATAGAGTTTTTGATAACCGGCAGCATGCAAGTCCCTGACCATGGCCATCAAACGTGCATGCGGCATGCGTTCTGGCGGGGTGCGGCGGAAAAGTATGGGTTCACCATCGGCATGCTGAACTTCGTCTGTCGATAAGTTCAAGTCCAGGGTGCGTTTTTCATCACCAAAACGCGCCGCCACCCAGCCACTCAGCAGGTTCACGGCAGTCAACACGCCATAGCCACGATGGCGGTGAAAAATAACGGTTCCGGGGGCTATCGGTTTCATATATCTCTGGTGTATCTAGAACTCATTTCATAAATAGGGTGAGATGCGTTTGCCTCATAACGTGGGCTGGCAAGGCGGACGAGGCGGTCAATAGCTTTGCCTATTGACAACGAGTCCAACGCAGTCCAGCACGCGTTATGAGGCAAACCCTCCGGGAACTGACGATTTGGGCGCATTGCAGCGTTGTGCCGCTTGCAAAGGCGGACGCCTTAGCTGCGCGTCACGCCTTGCACTGCATCCCAAATCGTCTTGCTCGCACTCATCCTATTTATGAAATGAGTTCTGGTATGTATCAACAAGCTGTATGCGATGAAATGCAACAGCTTAGTGTAGCAGTTTTCACTGGCCCCCTATGCGCGTTACAATGTGTCTAATCTAAAATTTTACAAATCCTTTATCTACAGAGACAAGACCATGACTTTGCGCATCATCGCCACCGGCGGCACTTTTGACAAACATTATGACGAACTGGCAGGCAAACTCAGCTTTGCAGACAGCCACCTGCCTGAAGTGCTGAAGCGTGCGCGCCTGACGATACCCGTAGAGCTGGAAGTCTGCATGCTGGTAGATTCATTGGACATGAACGACAGCCACCGCAATACCGTCTTGCAGGCTTGCCAGCAGTCCGCCGAAAAAGCGATTGTTATCATCCACGGTACCGACACCATGCGTGAAACGGCAGAAGTACTGGGCGCAGCCAATCTCGGCAAGACTATCGTGTTCACTGGTGCCATGATCCCTTACGAAATCGCCAATTCAGATGCCTTCTTCAATCTGGGTTTTGCCTGCAGCGCAGCGCAACTCTTGCCAGCCGGTGTACACGTCGCCATGAATGGCAAGGTCTTTCCCTGGAATGACGTACAAAAGAACCGTGAAGCTGGCGTATTCGTGAATAAGTAAAATCGGTAAGACCGAGTGAGACGAATTGAGACTAAGTGAGACGAACCGAGACCACCATGAAACTGCTGCTCGCGACATTATTGCTGTGTTTTTCCACCCTGACGCAGGCAGCAGAAACGCGTTTTGATTCTGTCTATTTTTTCCAGTCGCAAACTGAGTTGGAAAAAAAAGGCATCAATGTCGATACCTTTGGCCGTTATACACGTGTCTTGCAAACACAGATTTACAAGGCACTCAAAAAAGCCAAGATGCCTGCGAGCGCAGGTTATCTGGTCGTGGCAGTACGCTCAGACGGTGAAGTCACCTGCTGGCTCGACATGACCCCTGCCGTGCATGAATATTACGATAACCAGATTTATGAAATCGTCAAAAAAGTACCACCTGTGAATGTACAAAGCGGCATCCTGGTGTTTGGTATCAAAATGGCGATAGACACTGCCGTGCATACCAAAAAAACCGTACCCGCCCCTGCCGACTGGGCAGAGGCGAAAAAGAAACTGAATGACCCGAATAATATAGAAGAGCTGGTGTTATCCAGATGGCCTGAGTGAGCACTTTTCAGCCTTGTTTTACCAATAGTTTTAAGGCCGCAAGCAGAGCAGTACTTTCATCATCTGTGCCTATGGAAATGCGCAAAAACTCATTTATGCGCGGCAGCTTGAAATGGCGCACGATAATGCCGGACTGACGCAAGCCCAGGGCGATTTCTTCTGCCGCAAAACGAGGGTGAC
The DNA here is from genome assembly GCF_009937955.1 of Undibacterium sp. KW1. Classification (NCBI taxonomy): domain Bacteria; kingdom Pseudomonadati; phylum Pseudomonadota; class Betaproteobacteria; order Burkholderiales; family Oxalobacteraceae; genus Undibacterium; species Undibacterium sp. KW1. The sequence goes on from NZ_AP018439.1 coordinate 6,212,477, forward strand.
TGGCGAAGATGAAATTCGTCGCCGATGGCAAAACTTCAAAACCCAAATCCCGCATAGTTGCAGCCAGCCTTTCGCGCGTTGCCATCACAGCCTGACAAGTCTGCAAAAAATAATCCTGGTCTTCAAATGCGGCAATCGCGCCCGCTACTGCCAGCCTGTCCAGCGGGTAAGCATTGAAACTGTTTTTGACACGGTTCAAACCTGCAATCAAATCTGCATGCCCTGCCGCAAAACCTACCCGCAAACCAGCCAGTGAGCGGGATTTCGACAGCGTGTGCACCACCAGCAAATTGGGGTAGCGGTCTATCAGCGCAATCGCCGTCTCGCCACCAAAATCAACATAGGCTTCATCAATGACAACGACCGTATCGCGATTGTGTTGCAGCAGGAATTCGATTTTTTCCAGCGGCACGGCACAGCCAGTTGGCGCATTGGGATTGGCGAAAATAATCCCGCCATTTTCTTGCAGATAATCTTCTACATTGAGTTGAAATCGGGCATCCAGTGGCACGCTTTGGTGATTAATTTCATACAGGCCACAATACACAGGATAAAAGCTGTAGCTGATGTCAGGGAAGAGCAAAGGTTGCTGATGTTTGAGCAAAGCCTGAAACACATGGGCCAGCACTTCGTCAGAGCTGTTACCAACAAAAATCTGGTCTGCCTGCAAGCCATGATATTGGGCGATGACTTTGCACAAGTGATCCGAGCCGGGATCAGGGTAGAGGCGCAAATCGCCGTTGGTGGCTTGCTGTATCGCCGTCAGTACACGGGGTGAAGGCGGATAAGGATTTTCATTGGTATTGAGCTTGATGAGTTTGGCAATCTTGGGTTGCTCACCGGGGGTATAAGGACTCAGCTTGTGGACAACATCACTCCAGTATTTACTCATGATCTGACAATTCTATTTAGCGAAAAAATTCTTTATGACCCAGCATCCAGATTGACTTTCACTCTTTGCAATAGCTGCTGCAATTGTTCTTGCTCGCGACTATCCATTCCCTGCAATGCCAGGGTATTTAAGCGTTTGGCTTGCTGACGCAAGACGGTCAACACGCTTTGCCCGTCCGAAGTCAGCGTCAGCCGCACATTGCGCTTGTCGCTTTGATCGGCAACGGCATCGAGCAAGCCACGGTCACGCAAGCCTTTGATCAGCCTCGCCAGTTGCGCCTTGTCGCGGCCACTGTGCTTGGCCAGGTCACTCTGAGTAGCACCGGGGTGATGACCAAAAAAGCCCAATACCTTGCCTTCCATATGGGTAATGTCATGCGGGCCGTCGCGCAGAGCCTGGTATTGCATGGAACGGTATTGATGCATGACCGTATGAATAAGGTCCAACACCCCATCCTCATTATTTCTCAGAGAATGGTTGACATTGTCATTTGTTTTGCGCATTATAGTAGATATTGTCAACTAATTTTATGGGTGAATAAATGAGTATAGCCTCTGCAAGCAACCGCGTACAACGCATACGCCATGAAATCAAACGCCGCAACCTGCAAGTTGTCCGTGTTGAAAGCCCGACGCCGCATTTCCGCCGTATCACCCTCAGTGGTGCTGATCTGCCGGGCTTTATCAGCGCATCTTTTGATGATCACCTCAAATTGATACTTGCCGTCGATAGTGATCATGCTGTGATGCGAGATTACACACCCAGGCATTACGATGCCGCCAAAGGTGAACTGGTACTGGAATTTTCCATACACGGTGACGGGCCTGCGGCTGCCTGGGCCAGCCAGGCTGATGTCGGCCATGGCGTCACTGTCGCCGGGCCGCGTGGCTCTTTAGTCATCCCGGTTGATTATGAATGGCATTTACTGGCTGGCGACGAAACAGCATTGCCAGCGATATCCAGACGCCTGGAAGAATTACCGGCTGGAGTAAGCGCGATGGTTATCCTGCAAGTGCCCCCAACTGAGCGCCGTGAATTGAGCAGTGCAGCAGATATCAGCATTGTCTGGGTAGATAGCGCGCAAGAGTTTCTGGATACCCTGCGCGCCCTGCCTTTGCCAGAGGGCGATGGCTATGCCTGGTGCGCCGGCGAAGCTGCGACCATGGCCGCAACACGCCGCATACTGGCTGAAGAAAAAGGTCACGCTGGAGCTGCCATGCGGGTAGCGGCTTACTGGAAGCAAGGTTTGATCGCGCATCATGAAAACCTGGAAAGCTAATCATTGATGAAATCCGGCTACAGCCGGATTCTCATTTGAACTCTTCCACCAAAAAATCAATCAATGCCCTGACCTTGGCAGGTTGCTGGCGGCGGCTCAGGTAATAGACATACAGGTCAGCCGATGGCAAGGTATAGGCAGGCAAGACGATTTGCAGCCTGCCGCTTTCCAGGTATTTATTCAAATCCCATTCCGAGCGCACCAGGATGCCGTGGCCATCCAGCGCCCAGTTCAGCACCACGTCGCCGTCATTGCTGGACACCGCGCCGCGTACTTTGACCAGTTCCACCTTGCGGCCTTTTTCCAGACGCCAGGTGCCATATACATCATCATTTTGCCTGTGCAGGATGCAGCGGTGATGATGCAGCTCAGCAGGCGTTTGCGGATGCCCGGCCTGTTTCAGATAGGCGGGTGAAGCGCATAAAAAGCGCCGGTTGCTCATGAGTTTGCGGGCACCCAGGCGTGAATCCGGCAATTCGCCAAAGCGTATCGCCAGGTCATACGCCTCTTCCACCAGGCCTATGGGGCGGTCAGTCAGTTGCAATTGCACTTCCACCTGTTCATGCAAATGGGCAAAGCGTGACACCAGCGGTGCAATGTGGGTGCGGCCAAAGCCGGGTGTGGCGTTTACCCGCAGCAAACCTTTGGGGACGCCTCGGCTGCTCGATACCGATTCTTCCATATCGCGGATACTGCCCAGTATCTGCGTTGCCTGCACAAGATAGGATTCGCCTTCGCTGGTCAGACTAAGGCGGCGTGTGGTGCGGTTGACCAGACGTACACCCAGGCGTTGTTCCATCAACATCAGGCGTTTGGTCACCGCAGGCGGGGTGATACCCAGTTCGCGTGCTGTCGCCGACAAACTGCCCAGCTTGGCCAGCAGCACGAAAAAAGTCAGCTCAGGGGCGATATCGATATTCACTTGAAGTAAATAATGGTTTAAATATGAGTGAATTATATAGCTATAAATGAAGAGTAAGCTTTGAGCATACAAAGTTTGCCCTCATCACCTATCAGGATAAAGCCAAATGAAAATCGTAGAAATCCGCGAACAAACCGTTCCCATCAGTTCACCCATACGCAATGCCTATATTGATTTCAGCAAGATGACGCTGAGTCTGGTCGCTGTTGTAACGGACGTGGTCAGAGATGGCAAGCGCGTCATCGGTTACGGTTTCAATTCCAATGGCCGCTATGGGCAAGGTAAACTCATGCGCGAACGCTTCATCCCGCGCGTGCTGGAAGCTGCACCAGAAAGCCTGATCAATGATGCCGGTGATAATCTTGACCCGCACAAGATCTGGAACTGCATGTTCACCAATGAAAAACCCGGCGGCCACGGTGAGCGCTCGGTAGCCATCGGTACCATCGACATGGCAGTCTGGGATGCGGTATCCAAGATAGAAGGCAAGCCATTGTTCCAGTTATTCGCCGAACGCTATGGCAATGACACGCCAGACCGCAATATTTTCGTCTATGCAGCAGGTGGTTACTACTACCCCGGCCAGAACCACGACAAACTCAAGGATGAAATGCGCAGCTATATTGACCGTGGCTATACCGTGGTCAAGAAAAAGATAGGCGGTGCCTCGCTCGATGAAGACTTGCGCCGCATCGACTCCGTCTTGAGCGTCTTGGGTGATGGCCAAAAACTTGCGGTCGATGCGAATGGCCGTTTCGATCTCGACACTGCTATACAGTATGCCAAGGCACTCTCGCAATACGACCTGTTCTGGTATGAAGAACCGGGCGACCCGCTGGATTTTGAATTGCAGGCCACGCTGCGCAATTACTACCCCAATCCCATGGCGACAGGTGAAGACCTGTTCTCGATGCAGGATGCCCGCAATCTCATACGCTATGGCGGCATGCGTGCTGACCGCGACTGGTTGCAATTCGATTGCGCCCTCAGCTATGGCCTCGTCGAATACCTGCGCACGCTGGACATGTTGCGTGGACATGGCTGGTCAGCCAAACGCTGCATCCCCCATGGTGGTCACCAGATGTCATTGAATATTGCTGCTGGCCTGGGCCTTGGTGGCAATGAATCCTATCCCGATCTGTTCCAGCCCTATGGCGGTTTCCCGGATGGTGTGAAGGTAGAAAACGGCCACATCCTGCTGCCAGAATTGCCAGGCATAGGTTTTGAAGGCAAGGCGGATTTGTATGCGCAGATGCGCAAGCTGGCTGAGTAATTGGCTTGCAAAATGATCAGCAATACCAGCGCCAGGCAGCCAGCATCTGACGGGCGTCCGCACTGCCAGCCAGCAATTCGTCCAGATCCAGAGTGACTTGCGCACGTGCGGCGGCTGTCAATTCATAGGTGTCATCAAAAGCCTGTTCATCCAGTTCGCGCATGGTATTTGCGACACAGGCGATGGCGGCAAAGGCTGTCAGCAAGTCTGGTGCAAACAGCTGGAAATCAGGCTTGCCACCCGCGTTCAGTGATAGACCAGTAGGCCCGACTTTTTCATGGACTATTTCACCCCATGGGCCTATCTGTTCATAAAGGCTGGCAACAATCACAGGCAGGGCTACTTCACCCTGCCAGTCACTTGCTGCTTGCGGGCGTAATTCTCCCCAGGGTGACAGCAAGTCACGCAAGACAGCAATAGTGATCGTGCCTATTTTGTCACCCCATCTTCCTTGAACATGGTTTTCAAACCACGCAAGGCCTGGCGTATGCGCGACTCATTTTCAATTAAGGCAAAGCGCACATATTCATCGCCATATTCACCAAAGCCTATGCCGGGTGAGACGCAGAGTTTGGCTTTTTCCAGTACCTGTTTGGAAAATTCCAGCGAACCCAGATGGCGGTAATGCTCTGGGATGTGTGCCCAGATATACATCGAGGCCTTGGGTTTTTCCACCATCCAGCCCAGTTCATGCAAGCCTTTGACGAGTACATCGCGGCGGCGCTGGTACTGGTCGCGTATCTCATTGACGCAAGTCTGGTCGCCCTCGAGTGCAGCAATCGCCGCCACCTGCACGGGTGTGAAGCTGCCATAGTCGTGGTAACTCTTGATACGGGCGAGTGCCGCGACCAGTTCCTTGTTACCGACCATGAAGCCTATGCGCCAGCCGGCCATGTTATAACTCTTGGACATCGTGAAAAATTCCACGGCTACGTCGCGTGCCCCGGGCACCTGCATGATGGACGGGGCTTTCCAGCCGTCGTAGGTGATGTCGGCATAAGCCAGATCATGCACCACCAGAATATTGTGTTCCTTGGCCAGCTTGACCACGCGCTCAAAAAATTCCAGCTCCACGCATTGCGCGGTGGGATTCGATGGAAAGCCAAAGATCATCATCTTCGGTTTGGGATAAGTTTCGCGTATGGCTCTTTCCAGCTCGGCAAAAAAATCCACGCCAGGGCTCATGCGTATCGAACGTATATCGGCACCGGCGATCACCGCGCCATAGATATGGATAGGGTAGCTGGGATTGGGCACCAGCACCGTGTCACCCTTGTCCAGCGTTGCCAGCATCAGATGCGCCAGACCTTCTTTCGAACCTATGGTGACAATGGCTTCGCTATCAGGATTGATATCGACTTCGTAACGGCTCTTGTACCAGTGCGCAATAGCACGGCGTAAACGGGGTATGCCCTTGGAGGCAGAATAACCGTGGGTGTCAGGGCGTTGTGCCACTTCGACCAGTTTTTCTACGATGTGCGCAGGGGTTGCGCCATCGGGATTACCCATGGACATATCGATGATGTCTTCGCCACGACGGCGCGCGGCCATCTTCAGCTCGGCAGTGATATTGAATACGTAAGGGGGAAGGCGGTTGATACGAGCGAAAGAGAACTTTGTTGCAGGCACAGGTGCGCCTTCAACAGTAGAACCCCGGCCCGGCGGAGTAGTTGTATTTGTCATTATCTAAATTGTACGTAGCCCTTGTAGTCCATAAGACTGCAAGAACGGGCGCCCGGAACCGTCCGAGCGACGTTGAAGCGATTTGCTTCGCGTTTGATTGTAGCTAGCAATCTGGATTTCAGCAAGATGCGTTATGCTTGCTAAAACAAATTTGTCGCTATTCAATCAATTCGAAAAAAGTGGAGCCGTAACATGAACTTATTCCAGGAAGGCATATTGCAGGTCGCCCCTGCCCATGCCGTTTATCTCAGTCTGAATATCAAGGCAGGTGCTGATGCCGTAACTGTCAAGAAGGTAATACGCGATCTTGCTGACAAGACTGATGGCCAGAATCTGGTCATCGGTTTCGGTGCCAGCCTCTTGCAGTTATTAGGCAGTGAGATCACAGGCATGAAAGAATTCCACGGCATAGAAGGCAGCCGCATGCGCCTGCCTGCGACACCAGCAGCATTGTGGTGCTGGTTGCGCCAGCATGAACGCGGTGATCTGGTGCGCCAGTTACACCAACTTCTGTCTTTGCTGGCACCGGCATTTGAAGTACAACAACAGGTCGATGCCTTCAAATACAAGGAAGGCCGTGACCTCAGCGGTTATGAAGATGGTACCGAGAATCCGCATGACGATGCTGCCATCGCTGCTGCTTTTGTGGCGGGTGACACGCCCGGTCTGGCAGGTTCAAGCTTCGTCGCCATCCAGCAATGGCTGCACAAGTTTCATCGCTTTGATGCCATGGCAACAGCAGACCAGGACAATGCCATAGGCCGTCGCCGCAGCGATAATGAAGAGCTTGAAGATGCGCCAGAATCTGCCCACGTCAAACGTACTGCACAGGAAGATTTCACACCTGAAGCCTTCATGCTCAGGCGTTCCATGCCCTGGTCTGCACAGGACAAGGCCGGCTTATATTTTGTTGCCTTTGCCAATTCCTTCTACCCGTTTGAAGTGCAGTTGAAACGCATGTCAGGTGCTGAAGATGGTGTCACTGATGCCCTGTTCCAGTTCACCGTGCCGCAGACGGGCAGCTATTTCTGGTGCCCGCCCATGCAGGATGGCAAGCCAGATCTGCGCTTATTGAACCTCGTCTGACTCCGGCGCTTTTAACAAGGCGAGGAAGCCTTCCAGCGGCAAGGGTTTGGAGAAGTAATAACCCTGGAAGGCATAGCAATTATGCGCAATCAAAAATGCTCGCTGGGCACTGGTTTCCACCCCTTCGGCAATCACATTCAAACCCAGGTTAACGCCCAATGAAATAATCGCGCGGACGATGGTCGCATCGTTTTCATCGTGGCTGAGATCACGCACAAAAGACTGGTCTATCTTCAACTGGTTCAGCGGCAGGCGTTGCAAATAGGCCAGTGAAGAATAGCCCGTGCCAAAATCATCCATGGAAAAAGCAATACCGAGCTTTTTCAATTCGTGCATTTTCTCGGTCGTGGCATCGACATTGTCGAGCACGGTACTCTCGGTGAGTTCTATCTTCAGGCGGGTTGGGTCTATCTTGTGACGCCGTATGATTTCGCTGAGGGTATCAACAAAATCGACTTGCTGGAATTGTTTGGCACTGACGTTGACCGCCAGGGTCAGGTGGCGGGTGTCCTTGCTGCCTTCCCATTGCTTGATCTGGGCACAGGCGGTTTCCAGTACCCATAAGCCGATAGGAATAATCAGGCCGGTTTCTTCTGCCAGCGGGATAAAGTCTGCTGGTGAAATAAAGCCACGGTCAGGATGTATCCAGCGCAGCAGGGCTTCTGCACCGATGAGTTTGCCTTCGGAATTCACTTGTACCTGGTAATACAACTGGAATTGATTATTCGCCAGTGCCACGCGCAAATTCGATTCCAGCAGCATGCGCACTACGAGTATGGCTTGCATGGCCGGGTCAAAAAAGCGCACCGCATTGCGGCCTGCCGTCTTGGCTTCATACATGGCCGTATCGGCGCGCTTGAACAAATCCTTGACCGTGATATCGCCACCCTGGAACAGGCAGACACCTATACTGCTGGAACCATGATGTTCAAAGTCGGTGATCTGGTAAGGCTGGCTAAGTAGCTGGCGTATCTTCTCGGCTATCCTGTCAGCCTGGCGCAAGGCTTCTTCTTTTTCTACACTCAGTTCTTCGAGCACCACGACAAATTCATCGCCACCGAGCCGTGCCACGGTGTCACTGTCGCGCACACAGGTTTGCAGGCGGCTGGCAGTTTCTATCAACAGCAGGTCACCCGCATCATGACCACGGGTATCGTTGAGGGTCTTGAAATTATCGAGGTCGATAAACAGGATGGCGCTATGATTGTCCTTGCGGTTGCTGACCGAGATCAGGTGTTGCAACCTGTCCATCAGCAAACGGCGGTTCGGTAATTGCGTCAGCGGATCATAAAAAGCCAGATTGCGTATCTCTGCTTCATAACCTTTGTGGCGGCTGATGTCATTGAAAGAACCTATGTAATTGCTGACTTCGCCACGGCTATCGGTGATCGCTGTCAGGGTCACCATTTGCGGATAAATTTCACCATTCTTGCGGCGGCTCCACAATTCGCCGTGCCAGTAGCGGTGTTCTGCCAGTGAGAGATTGATCTGCTCAAAAAAATCCCTGTCCTGCTGTTTGGTCTTGTGCAGGGGCGGGCGTTTGCCTATCAGGTCTTCTGTCGTATAGCCAGAAATGCGGGTGAACGCCTGATTCAGTCTCAGCATGATCCAGTTGGCGTCGGTGACGAAGATACCTTCCTGTGATTCAAAGGTGCAGGCAGCAATGCGCAAATCCTGTTCAGCCTGTTTGCGTTCGGTAATGTCGGTGATAAAGCAATGCCATAACATCGAGCCGCCGGGCTCAGGTTCTGGCAAGCCATCGAGATACAGCCAGCGTACCGTACCGTCCTTGCGATGCATGCGAAACTCACTTTGCCAGGGAGCCAGGTTGCGCATGGCATCGCGTATCAGTTCGGTGCCCTTTTCTATATCCTGCGGGTCTATGCGATTAAACAAATGCAGGGCATCGTCCCTGACTTCTTCATGCGTGACTTCAAGCATCTGCACAATGGCATCACTGGCAAAAGGGATGCTCGCACTATGGTCAGGTCGTATGCGGTATTGCAAGACCAGGCCGGGCAAGCGTGAGGCAACCTTGTTGATGCGTTGATAAGCTTCTTCTATTTGCCGGGTGGCGTCTATGCTTTCTGACTGCAGGGCAGTGATGATCAGGGTGATCAGCACCATGGTCGTCATATACGCCCACAATATCAGCAGGTTGGCCTGGCCACCGTCATAAAACGGCCCCATGCTGTGCGATGTTGCCCAGGCCGAGAACAAAGACGTGATCAGCACTGCGCAAGAGGCACCAGTAATGCCAAAGCGCATGGCTGCCCAGATCATGATGCCCACCATGATGAAGGTCAGGTGCAGGTGGCTGTAGGGGGACGCAAAGATCAGCCAGTTGGCCAGTGCAAACAAGAGCAGAAAGCCAAAGATTTCCTTCCTGCGTCTGGAAAAGCCAGACAAGGATTTCAGTGAAAAAGACAACAACAGTGGTGCTGCCAGCAAGGCACCTACAGTGTCCCCTGCCCACCAGGTCAGCCAGACCGCCGCCGGATCAGCGTTCAGGCCATGCAGCCACAGCGTCAGCGTACCACCGGTCGCCGAGATGCACATGCCCAGCATGACAGCCACGCCAAAGCCGATAACGTCACGCCGTCTTGAAAAATTACGCCTGAAACCCTGTTTGCGCAATAACCATTTACTGAGCAGAGGCCCCAGCGTATTCCCTATCGCCAGACTGCCAGCCACCAGCACACTGAAACCGGCCGACATTTCCAGCAGCCAGGCCGCGATGAACACCGCTGCCGAGGCCAGCTTGCCATAGCGCAGCAAGCCCGTGATGGCAATGCCGGTTGGCAGCCAGATCAGGCTGACATTCGGGTTGACGTAGGGGATGGACAAACCTATGCGACCGGCACCAAAGTAGGCCAGCATGATCAATAGAAAATGCCCCAGCCTCAGTTCCTGGCGAAAGTTTCTTGTATTGGCAAATTGCTCTGATTTATGCATGGACGAGGACTATAAATGGCTTGAGCAATTATGCGGCAAAGGCAGGGATGCATTGGTTAACTTTTGATAAGTCAACATTCCGTATCAACAAGTCGCGGGCTGGCAAAACCCCATACAGCAGCTTTTGCTTAACTTTAGATCAATATCCATCGTTCTTCCAGGCTGAGATGGAAAACGCCCACCCTGGCAAATTTTTACATCTTGTTTACGCCACCCATTTAAGTCTTTACGAAGTTTTTACATGCTTCTGGCTATGCTTCAACGTGTAAAAACGAGGAGCGAAGCATGGAATATCTGATGGAATTTTTATATCTCGCAGGCATGGGAATGTTCTTCCTGCTGATCTGGGCTTTGGTGCTGGCCTGCGACACTTTGGGAGCAAAAGCATGAATCCCTTCTACATCGTGGGCACGGTGGTGGCTGCCGCCCTGTTCGTTTATCTGATCGCAGCCTTGTTGAATGCCGAGGAGCTGTGATGACTACGCAAGCAATTGTTTTATTGGTATTGTTTCTTGGTGTGCTACTGCTCTTGTCTTATCCTTTGGGTCGCTACATCGCCAGGATAGCGGATGACAAGGCCACAGTACCTGGCATGGGCTGGTTGCGCTGGCTGGAAAAAGGCTTGTACCGTGTCGCAGGCGTTAAAGCAGAAGCAGGCATGGGCTGGAAGCAATTTGCTGTCGCCTTGCTGGTGTTTAATACCCTGGGCGCATTGCTGGTGTATGCAGTGCAACGCCTGCAAGTCTGGCTGCCTTTGAATCCGCAAAACATGGCGAATGTCAGCATGGATTCATCCTTCAATACCGCGGTCAGCTTTGTCGCCAATACCAACTGGCAAGGCTATGCCGGTGAATCCACCATGAGTTACCTGACACAGATGCTGGTGCTGGCCGGACAAAACTTCTTTTCCGCAGCGACCGGCATAGCAGTCGTGTTTGCGCTGATACGCGGTTTTTCCCGTCATTCAGCCACGTCCATAGGTAATTTCTGGACTGATATCACTCGTTCTACCCTGTACCTGCTGTTGCCATTGTCGGTGATATTTGCCGTCTTCCTCATGGGCCAGGGCGTGATCCAGAATTTCTCTGGCTATAAAGACGTGCAACTGATTGACCCGGTCACTTACAGCCAGCCCAAGCTCGGCCCTGACGCGCAAGCTTTGAAAGATGACAAGGGTGCACCCATCATGGAAACCCTGACGGCGACTACCCAAACCCTGCCCATGGGCCCGGTGGCTTCGCAAGAAGCGATCAAGATGCTGGGCACCAATGGTGGCGGCTTTTTCAATGCCAATTCGGCACATCCTTATGAAAACCCCAGCTACCTGAGCAATTTCATGCAGATGATCGCCATCTTCCTGATACCTGCTGCGCTGTGTTTTGCTTTTGGCCACATGGTCGGTGATATGCGCCAGGGTTGGGCGGTATTGACGGCAATGACGGTCTTGTTCGTGGCAATGACGCTGACAGTGATGTTGTCTGAACAGCAGACTCACCCGGTGCTTGCTTCCATGAATATCGACCAGGCTACTTCAGCCCTGCAAGCCGGTGGCAATATGGAAGGCAAGGAAACCCGCTTCGGCATCAGCGCCTCCAGCCTGTTTGTGGCCGTGACGACGGCAGCCTCCTGCGGTGCAGTGAACGCCATGCATGATTCCCTCATGCCTATCGGCGGCCTGGTACCTATCGTCCTCATGCAGTTTGGTGAAGTGGTGTTTGGTGGCGTAGGCAGTGGCCTGTACGGCATGTTGATCTTCGCGATATTGGCCGTGTTTATTGCTGGCCTGATGATAGGCCGCACTCCAGAATACCTGGGCAAGAAAATCCAGGCATTTGAAATGAAGATGACTTCCATCGCCATCCTGGTAACACCGGTATTGGTGCTGGCTGGCACAGCCATCGCAGTCATGTCGGAGGCAGGCAAGGCCGGTATTCTGAATCCCGGTGCCCATGGTTTTTCTGAAGTGCTGTATGCCTTCACCTCTGCTGCCAACAACAATGGCAGCGCCTTTGCCGGCTTGAGTGCGAATACGCCCTTCTACAACATCATGCTGGCGATAGCCATGTGGTTTGGCCGCTTTGCCATGATCGTGCCTGTGCTGGCGATAGCCGGTTCACTGGCAAGCAAGAAAAGGCTGGAAGCCAATGCCGGCACCATGCCCACCCATGGCCCCATGTTCATTGCCTTGCTGGTTGGTACGGTGGTGCTCATCAGTGTGCTCAATTATGTGCCTGCCCTGGCCTTGGGACCAGTGGTTGAACATCTGCAACTGATCGCGAAATAACGCACGAATTAATTTAAGCAGTCTGAGTGACAGCCGCATCTGGAATGCGCTTTCATTCAGACCCGCCAGTAGTTTAAGGGGATTAACATGTCTAGTACCAGTGTACAAAAGTCGATAGACAGCAAAGTCAATACAGCCGCCAAACCTGGCGCTGGACAAGCTGGCGACACCACAGCCAGCGGCAAGCCACGCCTGTCGCTATTTGACAGCAGCCTGCTCATGCCTGCCGTCATCGATTCATTCAAAAAGCTCAGCCCACGCACACAATTGCGCAGCCCGGTGATGTTTGTCGTGTATGTAGGCAGCATCATCACCAGCATGCTGTTCGTGCAATCCCTGATGGGTGAAGGGGAAGCCAGCCCTGGCTTTATCCTCGCCATTTCCATCTGGTTATGGTTCACCGTCCTGTTTGCCAATTTTGCCGAAGCACTGGCAGAAGGCCGCAGCAAGGCCCAGGCCGCTTCCCTGCGCGCCTTGAAGCAAACCGTCATGGCCAAAAAACTGGCGATACCAAAACACGGCACCACCTGGCTGCCAGCCCAGGCCAATGACTTGCGCAAGGGTGACGTGGTACTGGTGGAAGCCAATGACGTTATCCCCATCGATGGTGAAGTCATAGAAGGCGTGGCAACGGTCGATGAAAGCGCCATCACTGGTGAATCCGCCCCTGTGATACGTGAATCTGGCGGTGACTTTTCTGCCGTCACTGGTGGTACCCGCGTCTTGTCTGACTGGCTGGTGATGCGCGTGACCTCCAACCCCGGTGAAGCCTTCATCGACCGCATGATTGCCATGGTAGAAGGCGCGAAACGCCAGAAGACCCCGAATGAAGTTGCCCTGACCATTTTGCTGGTGGCCCTGACCATCATCTTCCTGGTGGTGACTGTCACCCTGCTGCCATTCTCGCTATTCAGTGTTGATGCTGCCAAGGCCGCGGGTTTTGCTTCTGCGCCTATCTCCATCACGGTGTTGATCGCTTTGCTGGTTTGCCTGATTCCCACCACCATAGGCGGCTTGCTGTCTGCGATTGGTGTGGCTGGCATGAGCCGCATGATGCAGGCGAATGTCATCGCCACATCTGGCCGTGCGGTTGAGGCTGCTGGTGACGTCGATGTATTGATGCTGGATAAGACTGGCACCATCACCCTGGGTAACCGCCAGGCGTCTGACTTTTTCCCAGCCCCTGGCATAACCCTGCCGCAACTGGCTGACTCTGCCCAACTGGCTTCCCTCGCCGATGAGACACCAGAAGGCCGCAGCATCGTCATCTTCGCCAAGCAAAAATATAATTTGCGTGAACGTGAGATGGCCAGCCTGAATGCGACTTTCGTGCAATTCACGGCCCAAACCCGCATGAGTGGTGTCGATATTGGCAACCGCCAGATACGCAAAGGCGCAGCAGATTCAGTCAAGAAATTCGTTGAATCCCTTGGCCGCCCCTTCCCTGCTGAACTCAGCAAAACTGTTGATGACATTTCACGCCGTGGCAGCACGCCATTGGTGGTCGTCGATGATGGCAAGGTCATGGGTGCGATAGAGCTCAAAGACATCGTCAAGGGCGGCATCAAGGAAAGGTTTGCCGAGCTGCGCCGCATGGGTATCAAGACCATCATGATTACCGGTGACAACAAGCTGACTGCAGCGGCGATTGCTGCCGAGGCCGGTGTCGATGACTTTTTGGCAGAAGCCACGCCAGAAGACAAGCTCAAGCTGATACGCAGTTACCAGGCTGAAGGCCGCCTGGTTGCCATGACGGGTGACGGTACCAATGATGCACCAGCACTGGCGCAGGCTGACGTGGCAGTCGCCATGGCATCCGGCACGCAGGCTGCAAAAGAGGCCGGCAATATGGTCGATCTGGATTCCAACCCTACCAAGCTGCTGGAAATCGTTGAAATAGGCAAACAGATGCTGATGACACGCGGTTCGTTGACGACGTTCTCGATTGCGAATGATATCGCCAAGTATTTTGCGATTATCCCGGCTGCCTTTATCGCCACTTATCCACAGCTCAAGGCGCTGGATATCATGCACCTGAGCAGCCCTTCATCGGCCATCATGTCTGCGGTGATCTTCAATGCCCTGATCATCGTTTTCCTGATCCCACTGGCTTTGAAGGGGGTGAAATACCGTGCCATCGGTGCATCGCTGCTGTTGCGTCGCAACCTGCTGATCTATGGCCTGGGTGGCATCATCTTGCCTTTTGTTGGCATCAAGCTGATTGATGTCATCCTGGCTGTGTTGCATCTTGCCTGAATTTATATCGCTCAATAAGGAATCATCATGAGTACTATTACAAACAATGACGCTGGTAGTTCAATTTTTCGTCCCGCCATCGTCCTGCTCGCCGGGCTGACACTGGTGGTTGGCGTCGTCTATCCCTTTGCCATGACAGGCCTGGGTAAAGTTATTTTTAGCAATCAGGCAGAAGGCAGCCTGATTGTACAGGATGGCAAGACTGTTGGCTCTTCCCTGATAGGTCAGGCTTTTTCTTCACCAAAATATTTTTGGGGCAGGCCATCTGCCACTGGCCCTATGCCAAATAATGCGGGCGGATCCAGCGGCTCCAATTTTGGCCCTACCAATGTGGCGCAAATTGATGCCATCAAAGGCAGGGTTGAGGCATTGAAAGCGGCTGACCCTGGCAATACTGCAAAAATCCCTGTTGATTTGGTGACGGCATCGGCCAGTGGCCTCGATCCTGAAATCAGCCTGGCGGCTGCCAACTACCAACTGGCCAGGGTGGCACGCGAACGCAAGGTGCAAGAGTCGCAAGTCAAGGCTATCATAGACCAACTGGCGCAACAGCCCACGCTGGGTTTGCTGGGTGAGGCCAGGGTCAATGTGCTGGCTTTGAATCTGGCACTGGACAAGCTCGGCAAGTAGTTTAAAAATAAGATCAATATGGCCACCAATAGCGAACAACGCCCTGACCCTGATGTCTTGCTTGCCCACGTGCAGGAGCAAGAACGCAGGGCCACGCGTGGCAAGCTGCGTATCTATTTCGGTGCATCTGCTGGCGTGGGCAAGACCTACGCCATGCTGACTGCCGCCCGCAAGCTGGTGGCTGAGGGCCAGCAGGTATTAGTCGGCGTCATAGAAACCCATGGCCGTGACGAAACCGCAGCCCTGGTCGAAGGACTGGAAGTCTTGCCACCCAAGGCGATAGCCTACCGTGACAAGACCCTCAGTGAATTTGACATCGACACCGCGCTGGAGCGTCATCCACCCTTGATACTGATGGATGAACTGGCACATTCGAATGCTGCCGGTTCCCGCCACCCCAAGCGCTGGCAAGATGTGGATGAATTGCTGAGTGCCGGTATCGATGTGTACACCACCGTCAATGTCCAGCATCTGGAAAGCCTGAATGATGTGGTCGGCGGCATCACCGGCATACGCGTCAATGAAACTCTGCCCGACAAGGTGTTTGATGAAGCCGATGAAGTCGTACTGGTGGATATCCCGGCTGACGAGTTACTGGCAAGGCTCAAGTCTGGCCGCGTCTATAAGCTGCAACAGGCAGAACGCGCTGCCAAGAATTTTTTCCGTAAAGGCAATCTGATCGCCCTGCGTGAGCTGGCCCTGCGCCGCACCGCCGACAGGGTAGAAGATGATGTACAAGCCTATCGCATAGAAAAGTCCATAGGTACGATCTGGAAGACTGATGCCGCCCTGCTGGCCTGCATAGGCCCGCATGGCGATGCCGACCACCTGGTACGCAGTGCCGCCCGCCTGGCCAGCCAGATGAATGCAGAATGGCATGCCGTGTATGTAGAGACGCCGCAATTGCAAAGGCTGCCATCGGCGCAGCGTGAACGCATTTTGAAAACCCTGAAGCTGGCACAAGACCTGGGTGCGGTAACCGCCGTGTTGACGGGCAAGGATATTGCCCTGGCTATCGTGGATTATGCGCATAGCCATAATTTTTCACGCATCGTCCTGGGACGGAGTAAAGCAAGCAAATGGCGATTTGCATGGCATCAAACGACGCATCTGAATGATATCGCCGCCTATGCACCAGACCTGGACTTGATCGAAGTTGGCAACAGCCGGGCTGCAGCGACAGATAATGAGAATGAAAAAAATGCGGTATCTGGCAGCACCAGCGAGTTGCCCAGTCCACGCGTACCCGCACGGCATTGGCGTTATGTGTATGCTGTATTGGCCAGTATTACGACCGGCCTGATTGCTACGCCCTTATTTGAGGTGTTCAATCTGGTCAATATCGCCATGTTGTTTTTATTGACGGTGGTACTGGTTGCCGTGAAACTTGGGCGTGGCCCCTCGGTACTTTCCACCATAGTTGGTATCGCTGTATTCGATTTCTTTTTTGTGCCACCGCGTTTTTCTTTTGCGGTCAGCGATTTGCAGTATTTGATGACCTTTGCCGTCATGCTGCTGGTGGGGTTGATTACTGGTCACCTGACTGCTGATTTGCGTTACCAGGCCAGAGTAGCATCCCACAGGGAGTCGCGTGCGCGTGCGCTGTATGAATTCGCCCGCGACTTGTCAGGCGTGTTACTGGCAGAGCAAATTTCAGAAACCACACAGATCATCATACAAAGAGCCTTCCGTGCCCAGGCAACCCTGTTATTACCTGATGATACCGGTCGTTTGCTGCCACCCAGCAACACAGTGAGTGGTCTGGACATGGGTATCGCGCAGTGGGCGTTCGACAAGGTAGAGGCAGCAGGCATAGGCACAGACACCTTGCCTGCCAGTAACTTTTTTTACTTACCGCTGGTGGCTCCCATGCGTACCCGTGGCTTGCTGGCTATACAGCCAGAGAACCGTCGCTGGATCATGATCCCTGAGCAAAGGCAGCAACTTGATACCTTCGCCGCCCTCGCAGCCATTGCGCTGGAACGTGTGCACTATATCGAGGTCGCGCAAGATGCCTTGATCCACATGGAATCTGAGCGCCTGCGCAATTCGCTGCTGGCTGCGCTGTCGCATGACTTGCGCACGCCGTTGACTTCGCTGGTGGGTATCTCAGAATCACTGGCCATGTCCAAACCCGCGCTGGCAGATGCACAACTGCATATGGCGCAAGCCCTTCGTGACGAGACCCTGCGCCTCAGCGCACTGGTGACTAACTTGCTCGACATGGCAAGAATAGAAAGTGGTGAAGTCAAACTGAATTTGCAATGGCAGACTTTTGAAGAAGTGGTCGGTACCTCCCTGCGCATCTGTAGTGCACAATTGCAAACACATAAAGTGGAGACCAGACTGGAAGCCGCTTTGCCGCTCGTCAATTTTGATGCGGTGCTGATCGAGCGGGTATTGTGTAATTTATTGGAAAATGCCTGTAAATATACGCCAGCAAATTCTCTCATCACTATCTCGGCAGAACTGAATGGCAGCATGCTGGAAGCCAAGGTGTATGACAATGGGCCGGGTTTGCCAGCCGGGCGTGAAGAAGCCGTATTTGAAAAATTTACCCGTGGTGAACGCGAATCTGCCCTGCCCGGTGTTGGCTTGGGGCTGGCAATTTGCCGCGCCATTATCACGGCCCACAAGGGCAGCATGCATGCGGCGAAGTCACCCAATGGCGGAGCCTGCTTCATCTTTACCCT
The DNA here is from genome assembly GCF_009937955.1 of Undibacterium sp. KW1. Taxonomy (NCBI): domain Bacteria; kingdom Pseudomonadati; phylum Pseudomonadota; class Betaproteobacteria; order Burkholderiales; family Oxalobacteraceae; genus Undibacterium; species Undibacterium sp. KW1. The sequence continues at coordinate 6,230,430 of NZ_AP018439.1, forward strand.
GCCTTTAGGCACGCCACCGGCGATGCCTGATCTTGAAGAATAAGTACACGATGACTAATGCTACTCAAACAACACCAGTCGCCTTGCTGGTTGAAGATGAGCCACAAATCCGCCGCTTCGTCCGCAATGCGCTGGAAGAGGAGGAATGGCAAGTCCATGAATCTGTCAACCTGCAACGCGGCCTGGTGGATGCCGGTACACGCCAGCCTGATCTCATCATTCTTGACCTGGGTTTGCCAGATGGCGACGGCATCGATTTCATCCTGGATGTTCGCAAATGGTCTAACGTACCCATCATCGTCTTGTCTGCCCGCGTCAGTGAACAAGACAAGATCAAGGCACTGGATGCCGGTGCTGACGATTATCTCAGCAAGCCTTTTGGTGTCGGTGAGTTACTGGCACGGGTACGCGCGACTTTCCGGCGTCAGCGTCAGCCGGGTGTCAATCTGGATGGCATAGTCCAGTTCGGTGATGTCAAGGTCGATATGAAAGCCCGCCTCGTCACCAAGGCCGGGGCGATGGTGAAGCTGACACCGACAGAATTCCGGCTGCTGATGGTGCTGGTCACCAATGTCGGCCGGGTTGTCACCAACCCGCAATTACTGCGCGAAGTATGGGGACCGAGCCATTCAGAAAGCGGCCATTACTTGCGCATCTACATGGGGCATTTGCGACAGAAACTCGAAGATGACCCGGCGCAGCCGCGTTATCTTTTGACGGAGACAGCCATAGGCTATCGATTGCTGTTACCCACTTAATTTAAAAATTTTATGTTTATCAACTGGCAGCCTGCAAAGCTCGCCAGTGGGATTTTTGCATCCTTTAATTATTGCATCAACGATTTTCATGTGCCTACTTTGATCTGTAGTGAAGTAAATTCTGCAGCAAAATCCGCATCAACCAGAACGACATTGTCGTTATTTTTGTAAGGAAGTAGTATGAAAAAATTTTTTATGGCAGCTGCGATCAGCACAGTTTTTTTTGCGGGCTATGCCAGCGCAGAAGATGCCAAGCCTGAGAATGAAGTCAGCTTTAATGCGGCAGTGACTTCTGATTATCGTTATCGCGGCATTTCACAAACACGCCTGCAGGCAGCATTGCAGGGTGGCGCTGACTATACCCATAACCCCAGCGGCTTTTATGCAGGTACATGGGCATCGACCATTAAATGGACCAAGGATGCCGGTGGTGGTGGCGATGTAGAAATTGATCTGTACGCCGGCAAGCGCGGGGAAATTGCCAAGGACATCAGCTATGACGTTGGTGTACTCAGCTATGTCTATCCATCCAATGGCCTGGCTGTAAGTGCCAACACCACAGAAATTTATGGCCAGCTTTCTTACGGCCCGGCTTATGCCAAATATTCACACTCTGTGACCAACCTGTTCGGTTTTGCCGACAGTAAGAACAGTGGCTATCTGGACCTGGGTGCGAATGTGGAAATGGCCACTGGTCTGACACTGAACCTGCATGCCGGTCACCAGCAAGTCAAGAACAATGGCGCTTACAGTTATACAGACTGGAAGCTGGGCCTGACAAAAGACTTTGGTATCGTCACAGGTGCAGTAGCCGTCATCGGCACCAATGCCGGTGAAGTGGCTTATGCTTCACCAGCCAATGGCAAGTTCCTGGGCAAGACAGCGCTGGTAGTTACAGTCAGCAAGACGTTCTGAATAGGTACTGATTAAATTTGTAGGGTGCGCCATGCGCACCGTTTCCCTTGTCAAAAATGGTGCGCATGGTGCACCCTACAAAACTCAGGCCTCGTTTTTCAACTAGCTTTATTTTTGAATATGGAACAAGGCAATCACGGTAAATAGATCGCCCTGTAAAGCTGTGTCCTCGGCATATCATTTGCTGCATCGAGGTAAATAAATTTGATCTGCGAAAGGTGCTGCGACAACTGGCTGACAAATTTCTGACTCTGCATGCAAGCGATTTTATCTATCGTGATCAACACTGGTAAATGCTTATTTTTACTGCGTGCCAGTCTGATGCATTTATAGAGTTTCGTCTGTTTTTCTTTATTCCATGTATCCAGTTCTGTATGGCATATCAACAGATCACAGCAGGATAAAGCAGTGGCTGCATCTGCATAAAATGGCTTGGGAATATCCATCACAATATCGTTAAAGTCCGCATCTCCATGCATCAGCTCTGTAGCCATGGCATCAGAAGAAAGTGAGCTGGGTCTTGCGCCAGACTTGATCTCCAGGCGCGACCATGCAATATTTTTAGCTTCTTTCCGGTACTGGTTAAGCTGTTTTCTTTCGCAATTTTGTTTTAGCAGTAACACGTTTCTGCCTGCATATGCCCGGCGCTCGGCCAGCCTGGCGGCTGAGCTTGCAGTCGCTGATGCAAAATCTGCAGTGACTATCGCCAGTATCATGGCAGGAGCAATCCTGACAGATTACTGACATGGAGAGAGGCTGTGGAAAATTGAGTATGTACACCAGACAGCAGGTCTTGTACTGCCAGCATGACCAATATCAAGGCCATCAACTTCTGCAAACTGATGAAGAGCAGTACATAGTCTTTTTGACGAGCCCACTGCAGTGCCGGAAGTGCAATTAATATCTGTATTAAGCTTATAAAGATAAGCATCAGTATGCATTCCATCAGCCAGCCATTTATGCTGGCCTGATATAGCATGAGTGAAGACAGCGACGCCGCAGCCACTAAACAAATAGAGATGTTAAAACCCTGTTCAGTTTCTTTATTCGCTGGCTTGATTCCCATGAATATGCAGATGGCAAATACCAGCAGTGCCAGTCCAGAAATCATTTGCAATCTCAGGCCTTCTATCTGCATATAGGCAAGCACAGCAAAGCCAGACAAAGTCATACTGCTGTATAAAGCCAGTGCAATTAACAGGCGTTTCATTGCATTCAGTGGCTGGCAAAAACCTTGCTGGATAATGCCTGCATGGCCTTGATCGTCATGGGATGGGCTGCAGGATATTCACAGACTGACAAGCCATCCTGATACGCCTGATGAAAACTGCCACCGCAAAATAAGGGATAGGGAAATAATTCTGCAGCGTCCAGCTTATTGACAAAATCCTTTACCCTGTTCACTTTATCGACGGTAGCCTGTACGTCGCTGCAACTCATGACGACCAGGGTGCGCATGCGCGGGTTTTCTGCCTGAGCAGATTTTATGCGCGTGCTCAATTCATGTTCTTGCAATTGCTCCAGTTGATCAAGGGCTATGACCAGTATGGTGACATTGGCTGCCTGCAATGCACTGCGGCTACCCATGCAGTCGCGTGCTTCTGCATCAATGACGATATCCTGATAATGAAAGCCCAGATTTTCCAGTTCAGCCTGCATGCCTTTGCCGCTGACTCTGCGCACGGTTACTGGCGTGCAGTCTGCCGTACGGCGGCGGGCGCGGTTCCAGTCCAGTGATGAATGACGGGCGTCGTTATCAAGCAAGATGAGTTTGCTACCTGACAGTGTACGCAAGGTAGCGAGATTGTCGGCCACGATGGATTTGGCGCAGTCTCCCGCGCCATGTGCAATAGTGATGATCATAGATAATTTCTTTGTGCTTAGCGCACCATGCGCAGTGTACGGACATTATTGATAACAGGGCCGGGCAAGCTCCTGGCTTTGACAGGCAAAGGCAAATCTGCCAATCTTTCCAGCTCATGTGCGAGTTTGATTTTCCCGGCGAGGGACATGGCTGTCATGGGCAAACGCAGTTCTTCCTGTATCAAACCCTGCATCGCCAGTGCTGCCTTGACGGGTGCAGGATTGGATTCAGAAAACAGCAGGCGTATGAGATTCTGCATTTCAGCAAACAGAGCCTGTGCTTCGGGAAAATAATCAGCGCGCATGAGTTCATACAATTGCACGAACAGATCAGGTCGCACATGTGCCGCAGCAGAAATCGCGCCCTGGCCGCCCATGCTCAGTGTATCGAGCAACATGGCATCATCACCGCATAATACTTTCAGGTGGCTGCAATTTACCAGGCCCATCATTTGCGTCAGGTTGCCACTGCTTTCCTTGATGGCGACGATATTTTTTTGCTTTTCCAGCGCGATAACGGTACTCAGGTCTATGTTCACCCCCGTCCTGGCGGGGACGTTATACAGGACGATATCTTTTTCAGTCGCCCTGGCGATAGTCTCAACATGCAGACGCACGCCTTCTTGCGAAGGTCGCAAATAAGATGGCGCGCTGACCAGAAACCCCTGCAGATGCTGGTCATCATATGTTTGTACTCTTTCTGCCAGCGAGCGTGTATCACTACCGCTGATACCTATCAACACAGGGCAAGAATTTTTCGTCACTTCCAGCACGGCAGTCAGCAACTGATTTTGCTCACGCTCATTCAGTGTCGCCGCCTCGCCGGTCGTGCCACAGACCACCAGACCATGTATGCCTGCAGCCATCAATTGTGTGGCTAGTTGCTGTATTTTATCGAGCTCAGGCTTGCCATTTTTAAATGGCGTGACGAGTGGAACCCAGATGCCTTCGTGGATAGACATAGTGATCTCTTTAAAGAAGTTGAAGTTGTCGGCGTGTCCAAAAATTAGCTTGCCAGTAGCGGTGTGATTTTCCCGAATTCAGCTTGCGGCAAGGCGCGCATGATGTGGCTGATGATGATATCGACCGAGGACTTGCTCAGGCATAACCATACCTTCATCTTACTGGCATGGTCTATCGGTTTGACGCGCATGAACAGGACCAGTTCGCCGCAGGATTTGAGTATCAGATGACGCAATTCAGTGATGCTGGCAGTATCAACCGTGATACGCATGACGAAATCATTTTGTATCAATTTCGCGGGTGTCTTGTAGGTGACCAGGGGTTGCTTTAGCGCATAGGCGCTTTTGCGTTGGCGATGATTCTCAAATAAAAAATTCTCGCGTTTACAGGATTTTAATACGTCTGAATAATTTTCAGAGGTGTGACCGGGATGATGATTCATCGTAATCTCGTGTTGTTTGACACAAAACAAGATTAGCAGCCACGGCGTAAAAATTCTCTAAAAAACTGGGGTGCAAATCGTAAACAGCATGTAAATTCTTTGCACCCGTATCTTATTATTTTTTATTACTCTTTCGTCTCGCTCAGTAATTGCTTGAGGTTCATATGCAGGTTTTCTGCCTGTATGGGCTTGTGCATCAGTGTCAATGCAGCGGCCTTGGCGGCTTCTGACAATTGTGGCGAGATATTGCCTGTGATGAGTATGGCGGGTATTTGCAGATTGAATTCTTCACGCAGCTTGGCAACCAGGTCTATGCCGTTTTCATTGGAACCAAGACGGTAATCACAGATCAGCAAATCAGGAATCTTGATTTCTTCACTGCATAGTGCCATCGCCTCTTTGCCGGACGTGGCGGTAATGACGCGGGCATCCCAGAGTTCCAGCAAGGCACGCATGGCTGTTAATATGCTCTCGTCATCATCAATGACGACGATCAGTGCTTGCAGCAGGGAAGCGCTGTTGCTGGCCTTGCTGCGGCCATGTTTGTCTGTTACATCCTGACTGGCAGCCAGAGGCAGGCTGATGGCAAATGTCGAGCCCTGCCCAGGCTGTGATTGCAATTTGATGGGAATGTGCAAGAGTCGTACCAGTCTTTGTACGATGGCCAGGCCCAGCCCCATGCCTGCGGTGTTGCGTCGGGATTCAGATGCTGACTCTACCTGGAAGAATTCTTCAAAAATGGTTTCCTGGTCATGTTTCGAAATACCTATGCCGGTATCTTCCACGGCGATCTGCAACTGCTGGTCAAACTCCAGGCACTTGACCACGACCTGGCCTTTTGGGGTGTAACGCAGGGCGTTCGCAATCAGGTTGCGCAGTATCTGTTCGACCAGGTCGGCATCGCTATTGACAATGGCCATGCTGTGGTGGATTTCAAAATGCAGGCCCTTGGCGATTGCCTGGGGCGTGAATTCCACATCGAGTTTTCCTAGTACTTCGGCAATCGCAAATTCCTGTAATTGCGGTTCGACGATTTGCGCATCCAGGCGTGACAGGTCGAGCAGATTTGCAAACATGTCATCCATGGTGCGTGCACAGTTTCTGAGGTTGTTCACGACAGGGCGCACAGCGGCTGGCAGTTCAAAACTGAACAGTGCACCGAGATAGAGATTCAGCGCATGCATGGGCTGGCGCAGATCATGGCTGGCAACGGCCAGAAAGCGTGTCAGTTCGCTTTGTTGCGCTTCTTGCCGTTTATTCACTTTCAGCAAAGTCTGGTTGATTTTTTCGAGTTCTTCTTTTTGCGCCTGTATTTCCGCAGTCCTGAGCCTGATTTCAGTTTCCAGTACCCGCTTCTGCCGTTTCAGGGCGCGCACATGCCAGGTATAAGCCGCAGTAATGATAGCCAGTGCCACCAGGGTCAGCGTCAGCCAGAACCAGATGTCTTGCCCGTGGGGTGATGTCAGGCCAGCGGCAGGCGCGGCTGCTCCGGCCACTTGCCAGGGATAAGCCAGCATGGCAAAGACTGTCAGCAGGCAGTTGCGGAAATTAGCCATCTTGAGGGCATGCGAGGCAAATAAGATGAAATAAGGCTTCAGTATACAGCCTGGAGCAAAATTCCAGCCCTGAATGCAAAAAAGCCCCACATTGTTGTCCAATGCGGGGCTATCTTCGGCTATGAACGGTTTTTAATACAGCCAGAGCTTGTCGGCATCAAGTTGCAGATAATACTCACCCGGATTCAGCTTGAATGGAGAGTATGCACGCAAGCCATCTTCGGCGTGACCGAACAGGCATTCCCAGCGGTCACCAAGATACATGCAGGTCGTCAGGGGCAGTTTGATGGCGTTGTCGCTCTGGCTGTCAGTGATCTTGACTTTTTCCAGACGGATGATGGCAGTCGCTTCTTCGCCTACATTCTTGCCACGCACAGTCGCTTTCAATTGCGCGCCATTGACACTGATGGTCGCGGTGTCGCCATTGCGCTGCACTACCTTGCCTTTGAGCTTGTTATTGCTGCCCATGAATTCAGCTGTGAACAAGGTGTCCGGCGTTTCATACATGCTTTGTGGTGTGCCCTGTTGTTCTATGACACCGTTGTTCAATAACAGGATACGGTCAGAGATTGCCATCGCCTCACCCTGGTCATGCGTGACCATCAGAGCCGACAGATTCAACCTGACGATCAGTTCACGCAAAAAGGCACGTGCTTCTTCACGCAGTTTGGCATCAAGGTTGGACAGGGGTTCATCCAGCAGGATGACGGGCGGGTTATATACCAGTGCCCGCGCAATCGCCACGCGCTGTTGCTGGCCGCCTGACAATTGATGCGGGAAACGCTCACCCAGATGACCCAGGCCCAGTTGGCCCAGTACATCCTTGACCTTGTCATTGATTTCGCTGGTGCCCAGCTTGCGCAGCTTCAGGCCATAGGCGACATTGTCGAATACGGTCTTGTGTGGCCACAGGGCATAGGACTGAAATACCAGGCCCAGGTTGCGCTGTTCTGCAGGTACTTCCAGGCCTTTGCTGCCGTCAAAAATGGCGCGTTCACCCAGGGTGATGGTGCCGGTCTTCGGTGACTCCAGCCCTGCTACGGCGCGCAGCAGTGTGGTTTTGCCGCTACCCGAAGGGCCCAGCAGGGCGACCACTTCGCCACGCTGCAAATTCATCGACACCCCTTTGAGGATGGGGTTGGCAGTCGCACCGGAACCATATTCCAGGGTCAGATCTTTTACGCTTAATTCAGACATAGTGTGCTCTCGTATAATTTTTTAGGGCTATGTAATGTTTTTGTTCTTGCCGCGCTATCAATGGCTGGTTTAGTGGCTGGCTCAGTGACTCAGTTTCACGCCAAAGCGCAGGGCCAGACCCAGACCTATGGCAACCAGAGTGATATTGATGAAGGACAGCGCCGCCACCAGATCGACAGAACCACCCGCCCACAACGAAACGATAAGTGCGCCTATGACCTCAGTACCCGGTGACAGCAGATACACGCCAGTTGAATATTCACGCTCAAAAATCAGGAAGACCATGAGCCAGGCACCGAGCAGACCAAACTTGACCAATGGCAGGGTTACATCCCGTGTGACCTGGCCACGGCTGGCACCAACAGCACGCGCCGCTTCTTCGAGTTCAGGGCCAACTTGCAGCAAAGCGGTGGAAATCAAGCGCAAGCCATAGGCCATCCATACGACGGAATAGGCTATCCATACCGAGAAGATGGTCGAACGCAGGGCGCGCATTTGCGGGATTACATTTTCTATGAGCCAGACGCAGAAGGCATTATCGAATCCCTTAAGACCACCTTCGAGCCAGCTAGGCACGAACAGGAACACCCACAGGAAAGACAGGCCAGCCAGCAGACCGGGGACTGCACGTGGCACCAGTACGCTATAGTCAAGCAGGCGGGTAATGCCATCCGGTTTGCGGTGCATGGCCAGGGCGATACCGGCATAGCAAATCACGGCCAGCGCACCACCGATGATACCGATCAGCACAGTATTGAAAATACCGCGCATCAGCGAAGGTTGCTCCAGGATGTCCCTGAAATGCTGCAGCGTGATCACGTCAGCCAGTTTGACACCTTCCCCCCAGTAAGAGACAAAGGCACGCAGGACGATGCCGGACAAGGGCAGCACGATAGTAAAGATCAGCCAGGCAGCCAATACAGCAAAGGCCAGCCATTTCCATTTACCCAGTGGCAGCGGTTTTTGGCGTGAGCCCTTGCCCTTGATCGATACATATTTATTTGCTGACTTCAACAACCAGCGCTGTACCATCACCAGCGGCATGGTCACCGCCACCAGGCAGACAGCCGCTGCCGCCATCAGGTGATATGAAGGTGTGCCCAGTTTATTGGTCAGCTTGTACAGATAGGTCGCCAGTACCAGATGCCCTTCAGGGTCACCGAGCACCAGCACCAGGCCGAATACTTCGAAACCAAGGAAGAACACCAGCACGGCAGCAAAGGCCAGCGCAGGCATGATCATGGGCAGGGACACATGCATCGCAACCTGGAAAGGCGAGGCACCGGCGACACGCGCCGCTTCTTCCACATCCGAGCCCAGGCTCTTCAGCGCAGCGGATGAATACAGATAGACGTGAGGCACATGCGTCAGGCCAGCGATCAGGACTATGCTGAAGAAGGAATAAATATTCCAGGGTTCAACACCTGTCAATTGTTTGACCCACAGGGTATAAAAGCCTACCGGCCCCATGGAGACGACATAGCCAAAACCCATGACCATGGGAGAGACAAAGATAGGCACCAGCAGCATCGGCTCTATCCAGCTACGGCCTGGCAAGTCAGTGCGTATCATCAGAAATGCCAGCAAGCCACCGAGAGGAACGGCGATGCCAGCGAGACCGGAGGCAAGGATAAGGCCATTCCAGAAGGCCTGACGGAAATCAGGATCGTCAAAGATGAAGCGATAAGAATCGAGTCCCAGTTCTTTTACCGGAGAAAAGAAGGGAGCGTTCAGAAAACTCTGGAACAGTATCAATGACAGCGGCGTAAAAATCGCCAGCAGCGTCAGGGTCACAACCAGGCCACGCGGCCAGTTGAATTGCGACCACCGGCTGCGCGGAGGTAGACTCAGGGTACTCATGCTTAGCCCAATATCAAGGGTTGAGATTCAATCAGAATGCGATTCGCCATACAGGCATTGCGGGGAAAATATCCCGCAGGAAGAGCCGTTTGGCACCGTACAGCTTAAAACCGGCACGGTGCCCGCAGGCTTATTTTTTGCCTGCTGTTTCTTTCCATTGTTTCAGGAAAGCGAGGCGTTTGTTTTGATCAAGATACTGCAACAACATGGGATTGACTGGCAAAGGTTTGAGGCCGATACCGATGAGTTTTGCCAGATCGGAATAAGTGGTTTCACCCTTGACGTCGGCACGTATGGCATACAGCTTGGCTTCATTCGCAATCATGGTCTGGCCGCGTTTGGACAGGGTGTAATCCAGCCACAGTTTGGCCGCATTCGGGTGCTTGGCTGTCTTGCTGATGAACATCACGCGTGACAGCACCAGGGTGTAATCTTTAGGGATTTGCACACCTATGGATGGATCCTTGGCAGCACGTACCAGGGCATAAGAGCCGAGGATGTTATAACCGAGCAGGTTCTCGCCGGAAGACAGGCGTTCCAGCATGGTGCCGGTAGATGATTGCACGCGCACGCTGGCATTGCCAAAGGCTTTCGCCAGGTCCCAGAATTCCTTGTTTTCACGGCTGTCCTGGGTGATGAACATGAAACCTACGCCAGATTTTTCGATGTCGTAAGTAGTGACCTTGTTCTTGAATTTATCCAGCTTGCTGTTGATGAGCTTGGCAAATTCGGCATGGGTTTTTGGTACTTCATCGGCTGTTACCAGGCGCTTGTTATAGACGAAGACCGCTGGTTCAAAAGTTGTGCCGTAAGCGGAATTGTTCCAGATCGCCCATTGCGGTATGCCGCTGATTTCTGGTGATGCATATTGCAGGCCATAACCGTCAGATACCAGCTTGGTCTGCAAATCCATGGCAGATGACCACATCAGGTCGGCGCTGTTGCCGCCTGCGGCCATTTCCGAGATATAGCGGTTATACACTTCGGTGGAATTCATGTCATTGTATTCAACCTGCACGTCCGGGTACATGCTGCGGAAATCCTTGATCAGCGGTTCCACGGCTTTGGTGTCGGTCGCGCTATAGATGACCAGTTTGCCTTCTTTTTTGGCTCCATCGACGATCTTGCTGTAGTCAGCGGGGTAACCGGCAGGTGCCTGTGCTTGCGCCGCAGTTTGGGCACTCAGCAGCACGCTGCCCGTAGCCAGCGCGAGCATACTCTTGACGAAAAGTCTTTTTGTTTGCATTTGTCTTCTCCTGTTATTGTTTGTACTTTAGTACCAAGTGATAAGGGTTATAGGGTTTACTCATGACAGGGCACTAACGCACCATGCCAAATTCTTTTGCCTGCAGACGGTAATTATTGACGGCTTTCTGTATGTAATCGGTCAGCTCCTTGCCTGTCATGGCGAAAGGAAACAGGCCGTGAATTTTTCTTTGTTCATCAAAGGCTGGGGTGTTCATCGCCTGCTGGAAATGCTCCACCCATTTCTGGTAATCGCGGTCGCTGACCTGCGGGCCCATATAGACGCCGCGTATGATGGGCCAGGTCACGTCGAAACCCTGTTCACGCGCAGTAGGCACATTCGCCAACGGGCCGGGCAGGCGGGCATCGGACAGCACCGCCAGCACACGTATCTTGTCATCCCGCGCATGCAGGCTGGCTTCCGATGCATCGCCTGATACTGCCTGTACATGGTCTGCCAGCAGGGCTGTGAAAGATTCGCCACCGCCTTCAAAGGCCACCAGGCGCATGCTCTTGGGGTCTATGCCTGCCTGTTTGCCGACCTGGGCCATTTTCAGCCAGTCCTGGCTGCCAACAGTGCCACCGGCACCGATGGCGATATTTGCGGGCTTGCTCTTGATCGCATCCATCAGTTCGCGCAGGTTCTTGTAGGGTGAATCCTTGCGCACCGCGATCATGCCGTAATCGGTACCGATAGCTGCGACCCAGCGCACATGGCTGGCGTCCGATTTGCCAAACTTGCCCTCTGCCAGGTTCAGCAGCGAGCCGCCGGAATACGCAACCAGGGTATTCGCCTCGGCTTTTCTTTGGGTAATGATGGTGGTCCAGGCGATAGCGCCGACGCCGCCAGGCAGGTAATTGATCTGCATGGGCTGGCTCACGGTTGCCTGCTGTGCCAGCTTGCAGGTCAGGTCCATGCCACCACCGGGTTTGGCCGGGACTATGCAGGTGGCTGCTTCATGCTTTTCTGCTGCTTCCGGCCTGGCGGCAAACGCCTGCAGGCTGGCCAGCAGGCTGCAGAGCAGGAAAGTCAGTTGGGCAGGCCGGATATGCATGTTAAGACCATAGGCTAAGGGTTACATGGATCATACCGAAGTGAAACTTTCAGTAGGCTTTCACGAAATACTGGCATAGCTTATCTTAATATGATGCCATTTTTGCCAACAATGGTCAGCTCTACAAAATGTGAGCCATCATGGTCCTTGGGACCATAGCTGACTTCTACCCCGCCCAGATCGACATTGCGCATGTTCTCCAGCGCCTGCAGCAGCTTTTTGGAATCTGGATTATTGCCAGCACGGCGCAAGGCTTCTGCCATTAATTTTGCAGCAACATAACCTTCCAGTACAGCATAGGACAAAGGCGGCGGATTTTTGGCCGATTTCAGTACTTTTTGCAGTTCTTTGACCACGGGTATACCTATGTCACGCGGATAAGGCATGACCTGCATGACGCCTATGCCACGTCCCTCTGCCCCCAGGGATTTGAAGAAATCATCAGAATTAACATTCGACAGCATCAGAAATTGTGGTCTTTGCCCCAGTTTCTGCATTTGCCGTATGAAGTCGGCGCAGGCGGCTGGGGTACAGGCCATTAACACCGCCTGTGGCGATGCTGCCGCGATACTGACAACGGCGGCATCGACTTTCATTTCTTTCCTGTCATATTTGGCGATGACGGCGGCACGCATGCCGCGTTTTTCCAGGTTGCTGACAAAACCGTTCAGGCCATCTTTGCCAAAGCTGTCATCCTGGTGCAGGATGGCCAGTTTGCTGAGCTTGAGTTCCGCCAGCGAAGCCACCATCTTGGCCGCCTCATCCTGATAGCTGGCACGCAGGTTGAATACGTGGGCATGCAGCGGCTGGTGCAGGCTTTGCGCACCGGAGAAAGGCGCAATCAGCGGGATCGCATGCTTTTCCAGCAGCGGCAGTATGGCTTCTATGGTAGGTGTACTGCGGTAGCCAAACAGGGCTATCGCATGGTCTTCATTGATGAGTTTCAGGGTATTTTCTTTGGTTAGCGCCGGATCGCGTTTGTCGTCATAGCTGATGAATTCTATGCTTTTTCCATGGATGCCACCCTGGCCGTTCAGCGCATCAAAATACAGTTGCGCCCCTTCGCGGTTCTCTTTTCCGGTGGCCTGGCCGGATAATTCTACCGACTGGCCGATGACGATTTTACCGTCTGCACTGGCGAGGGCGGGACAGATCAAACAGGCGAGCAGGAAGAAACTGAGGCGTAAGGGCATCATGATGGTAGTCTCCGGAATTTTTTTTGTAAGGGAGCATAGAGCCGGGGAGCTTTCAGTTTGCTTGCAGTGAAGGGGCTTTTGGGAGATTTGTGATGCGAGAATATTCAAGCGTTGTGTGCATTGGGATAATCTTATTAATGTCATTCCTGCGTGCTTTTGGCAGGAATCTAGTGGCGTTCATCGTATGCCGTATTGCTCGTTACATGACGTACTTTGACAAAAACGTTTGCCCTCCGTAGATACAAGCCGGGTCTCGGCCCGGCAGCCGAAATACTTTCTTTGCGTCGCCAAAGTAAGTATTCAAAGAAAGGCGACCCAGGCGTCGTCGCCCCCTAGAGGGGGTTCCCGTTTGTGCAGTACACGTGGGAACTGCTAACGTCAAAAACAACATCAACCCCAAAGTCAAACCCAACAGCAACAGCAACGCCATTACGTCCACTCTTTAGAAAATTACCTAAAAACAATCTCACCAATACAAACAGCATTGTTATTTTGACCTTTCATTCCCACATAGACCGTCCTTTTCTTGTCATAAATAGTCACACAGATAGTGACGCCTTTGAGTCAGGCTGGTAGCCTAGCGTGTATCCGGAGCAAACAGGCTGTGTATGCGCATACTATTAGTTGAAGACCATATCGAGTTGTCCCACTGGCTGGCCAAGGCGCTGCGGGACGCCCACCTGACCGTGGAAACCGCCATGAACGGGGCAGATGCCGATGCGCTCCTGCATACCCAGGAATATGCGCTGGTCATTTTGGATCTGAGCTTGCCAAAAATGGATGGCATGGAGGTGTTGAAGCGCATGCGCGCGCGTGGCAGCAAGACGCCAGTGCTCATTTTGACAGCCCGTGGTGGCCTCAATGACAGGGTGCAGGGTTTGAATTCAGGTGCAGATGATTATCTGCCCAAACCTTTTGAGCTGGCTGAACTCGAAGCGCGCGTCAAAGCCCTGTTGCGGCGTGCCCAGGGTAATGAAGCGGTGACCCTGACTTGTGGTGCCCTGAGTTTTGATACCGTCATACGGCAGTTTCACTATGAAGGTCAGCCCTTGTCGCTGACGCCGCGAGAATATGCGGTGCTGGAAACCCTGATCAGCCGCCCTGGTCAGGCAGTATCCAAGGACAAGCTGTTCGATGAAGTGTTTGCCCTTGATGATGACGCCAATCTCGATGCTATAGAAATTTATATCCACCGCCTGCGGAAGAAACTGGATACCGTCAGCACCGGCAAGGTTGTCATCGTTACCCTGCGTGGCATAGGTTATCTGCTGGAAGCACGCTGATGGAGCGGCCTTACCGACTGGGGAGTTTGCGCGGCCAGTTCTTGCGCTGGCTCTTGATACCCCTGGTCTTGCTGGTAGCGCTGAATGCATTCTCGGTTTACCGCAATGCCCTTGATGCAGCTGATCTGGCTTACGACCGCTCTTTGCTGTCGTCGGCCAGGGCGCTGGCAGAAAGGGTGCAGATTGTCGATGGCAAGGTCGTTGCGAACGTACCCTATGTGGCGTTGGACAGTTTTGAAACCGATACCCTGGGGCGTTTGTATTACAAGGTCACCGGCGTCAATGGCGAGTTTGTTTCTGGCTATGAAGACTTGCCGGATTTGCCGAAGAATGTACCGCGTTCAGAGATCTACCCTGCCCTCGTGCATTTCTTCCATGCGGATTACCAGGATCAGCCTGTGCGCATCGCCGCCCTGCACCAGCCTGTGTATGACGACCAGATGCGTGGCATTGCCCTCATCGAAGTCGGTGAAACCCTGGACGCACGGCGCGGCCTGTCCCGCAAAATCCTCATTGATACCCTGCTGCGCCAGGCTGCGCTGGTGTTGGCGGTGGCACTCATGGTCTGGGTGGCTTTGCGCTTTGTCCTGGCCCCCATCATGCAATTGCGTGCCGACGTGGAGGCGCGTGAGCCGACTGATTTATCAGGCTTTGACCCGAATGTCGTGCACAAGGAAATACGCCCGCTGGTGAATGCCATGAATGCCTATATGGAAAGGCTGCAGACCCTGATCAACGGGCAAAAACGCTTCATCGCCGATGCCTCGCACCAGTTGCGCACACCACTGACGGTATTGAAAACCCAGGCCGAGCTGGCGCTGCGTGAAAACGATGTAGCCGCCATGCGCCAGATCGTCGCCAGCATTGCCCAGACTACCGATGCCACCGTCCATCTGGCAAACCGCCTGCTGACACTGGCGCGTACGGGCCATGGTGCGGCAGCGGCAGAGCTGGATGACATCTTGCTCAACCAGCTCGCGCAAGAGGTCTGCCTGGAACTGGCTATGCCTGCCGTGCGCAAGCAACTGGATCTGGCGCTGGAGGCTGATCAGGCTGTGCCTTACCGTGGCAATACGCTGTTGCTGCATGAAATGCTCAGCAACCTGCTCGACAATGCCATACGCTATACGCCAGAAGGTGGCCGCATCGTGCTGCATGTATACCAGCAGGATGGCCAGGCGCATATTGATATCCAGGATACAGGGCCGGGCATCACAGAGGCCGAGCGTGAAAAAGTATTCGAACCCTTTTACCGCGCCTCTGCCAGCTCGCTTGCCAATCCCGGCGGCACCGGCCTGGGGCTGTGCATAGTGCACGACATCGTCAAGCTGCATGGAGGCGAGATCAGCCTCGACGATGCCAGCCTGAATACACTAGCCACATCTGAAGCACCGGGCCTGCGTGTGCATATCCGTTTCCCGCTGCCAGCCTGACTGGTGTAGCATACTCGGTAGTAGTATAAAAAGAATACGCAGAGACTTCATCAACATCGCGAAGGAGCATTTTCATGGCAGATACTCCCCCACTGAAGATAGTGCAAGGCACGGCTTTGAACGATCAGCAGAAAAAAGACCTGCTGCATCGTCTGGCCAGGGTGGAAGGGCAATTGCGCGGCGTGCAAAAACTCATCGCCAAGGCAGCCGTACCGGCTGATTGCGAGGCAGTAGCGCAACAGATGTCCGCCGCCCGCAAGGCGCTCGACCGTTCTTTTGTGACCTTGCTGACCAGTGCGGTTGTCACCCATGCAGAAAAGGCAGAGACGACCGAAGAAGCCGTCGCCAGCACCCGGCGCCTGGCGTCCTTGCTGGAAAAATTCGCCTGATGCCGGACTAAACCTGCATCAGTCACCACATGTCCATCCTGGCAAAAGTAGCAGCGGGCAAGTATATGTGCGGGCTCTGGCAGCCTGTGCGGCTGGGTGTGCGTTTGCTGTTCTTGTCTTCTGTCTTGTTGATTGTCACTCCTGGCTCAGCGACAGAAGCAGCAAAGCAGGACAAACTGGTCTTGCTGATACGTGAGTTGCGTAATGAAGCCGGTGACATCGTTCCGATACGCGATGAAATCCGGCAGTTGCTGAATTATTTTGAGCATCACCTGCAAATCAAATTTGAAATTCGCCGTTACCCGTGGACGCGCCTGCTGGTGAATGCCAAAAACGGCGAAGGCATTATCTTTGGTCTTTCAAAAAACCGTGAACGCCTGCAGACCTACCAGTTCTCTGAAGCCATCTATGCAAACTATGTCTGGCTGGTCACGCGCAGTGATTCCAGCTTTAGCTATAACAGCATGCTGGACCTGAAAGGCAAGACCGTCGGTGTCATACGCGGCACCAGCTACGGTGATGAATTTGACAGCCAGCGCAATGTCTTGTTCCAGGTTGAAGAAGATGTCGGTTCACATGGCGCGCGCCTCAAAAAACTCATCAATAAAAGAATGGATGTCATGATCTTCGGTGATCGCCGCGC
Source organism: Undibacterium sp. KW1 (assembly GCF_009937955.1). Classification (NCBI taxonomy): domain Bacteria; kingdom Pseudomonadati; phylum Pseudomonadota; class Betaproteobacteria; order Burkholderiales; family Oxalobacteraceae; genus Undibacterium; species Undibacterium sp. KW1. The sequence goes on from NZ_AP018439.1 coordinate 6,247,228, forward strand.
CCAGGCAGACGAGATCGAACAATTATTGATACGCATACTGCGCAAAGAATCCAGCAGCGGTGACCAGACCCTGGAGCACGGCTTCAAGGTCTTGCCCAAGCCCATGCTGGTCGATGAATTACATTTCGCTGCGGTTGGTGCGCAGTATGAAGAATGGATACGCAAGCTCAATGCCGCAATACTGGCAGGCAGAAAATCTGGCGAGATCAGCCGTATCCTGATCAGTGACAAGTGAGTGCATGCACGCACCTGCAAAATGCCGAATACAAATGCCAACTACAGGGAAGACGTCACATTAGTCATGTTTGAAAATATCTCTCGCAACCTGCCAGGCAATCCGCATTGGGAGGGCAGTTTTTATGAGCAGCTCACCGAGTACGGTATATGGGATAAGAAAGAGTTTTGCTTGCTGCGCAGCGACCTGATCCTGGCCGCCAATCAATTCAAAGGCAGTGCAGCTATAGATAAGCAAGTCGCTTGCGCAATCGTCAGGTTACAGTCAAATGTCAGCAGATTATTTGCTGCGCATTTTGATGAGAATGATGTTTTCAACATTCTTGATTTGAGCAATGATGAATTGCACGTCTATAAGGAAAGACTGGATGCGGCAGTAGTCAATGTATTCTCTGGCGAACTTCTTACTGAAGATGCATTTGAGCTGGCCGATCCAGTACGTTAACCACTAAGCTGAGTATTCGCCAGCAATCAGACTGAAATTACGCATTAAGCCGCCAGATGCCGAGCCTGCCTCTGTGGCAAAGCCTTTGCCACTACTTCTTTCGCAGCCTCTTTTCTGGTCTGTCTTTGTGGTGCAGATGGATCGGCTTTGTTGCCTTGCTTGTGCATGGCTTGCCCGGCATAGTCCTGCGATGCCGCAGCTTGCACTGCTTCACTGCTTACGCCATGTACCTCCAGCAACCACTTGTTGACGAGTGCGGCCAGTTTATCGAGGGCAATGCGGTGCGTTGCATCTGTATTGACGAACAGCCAGTCTGACAAGGCCATGAAGTTTTCAAAGGCAGTATCTGCCAGTATCAGAGGCAGGCTGTGCGAAAAACGCCCTGAATTGGCAATCATGTCCCAGTATCGGGCAAAGCGTATCAGCCTTTGCATGTCGCCAAAGGCAATGTCCTTGTTGGCCAGGATGGTGTAAGGCGGTTGCGGGTCAAAAGCCAGTTGGTAGGCTTCTGTGTGGCGGATAATCGGTGTGCCGCGCAGGCGTTTCAAGATGCCGAACTGTATCTCATGCGGGCCCAGGGCCACCAGCTTGTTAAATCCTGCGGCAAAACTCTCCATGGTTTCACCCGGCAAGCCAGCGATCAAGTCCACATGCAAATGCGCGTGTGAATGTTCGCACAGCCAGCGTATGTTCTCGGCTGCTTTGTCATTATTTTGCTTGCGGCTGATGAGAGCCTGCACGTCAGTATTAAAACTTTGTATGCCTATCTCAAATTGCAGGCTGCCTTCAGGGAATTTTTGTATGCCCTCTTTCAAGGCATCCGGTAAATGATCAGGCACCACTTCAAAATGGGCGAATACCGGGTCATGCGGTGCTGCTTCGAGTTTATCGAGAAAGAACTGCATGATCTTCAAGCTGGTTTTGATATTCAGGTTGAACGTACGATCGACAAATTTGAACAGGCGTGCACCACGCTGATACAGCACTTCCATCTCTTGCAGGAACTGGTCTATATCAAACGGCCAGGCCGTCTTGTCGAGCGCGGACAGGCAGAATTCGCATTTGAAAGGGCAGCCGCGTGAAGCCTCGACATACAGGGTGCGGTGACGGATGTCCTGATCGCTATACAGATGGTAAGGCAATTGTATGTCGGCCATTGCTGGTTGCAGGCCCGCATGCACTTTCATCAGTGGTTGCGGACCGTGCAGGATTTGCTGGCACAGCGCAGGGAAGCTGACATCGCCCCACCCGGTAATCACATAGTCAGCCAGGCGTATGATTTCCTGGTCGCCAGTTTCGTGCGATACCTCGGGGCCGCCGAGTATCACCACGACATCAGGTGCGACGCGTTTCAGGACAGCGACGATCTGCGTGGTCTCAACGACATTCCAGATATACACACCAAAGCCGACGATGAATTTTTCACCGGGCTGGCGCAAGGCCAAAATTCTTTCGACGATATCCGTACTGCGTGCACCGGTGACAAATTCCTGTATCCGCGTGACTGGCTGCAGCTCGCCCATATTTGCAAGCAAATAGCGCAAGCCCAGTGAAGCATGGGTATAGCGGGCGTTCAGGGTGGTCAGCAGGATGGTCATGGTGCGAAAAGGCGGGAGCAGCTAAAAGTAGCTATTGTACGCCTCAACGGCAGGCATCCTGCCATGATTACTGTGCATCGCTGCATTCTTGCAAAGCCAGACGGTCGCGCATGCTGGTGAAGAAACTTACTTATCTGGCACTGTATGCCTCAGACCTGATTCAGCTATAAATTCGGTCTGTAAATTCAGCCTGTATAGATACTACTTGTGTGCAATTACTAATTACTACTGATGACAGCATCAGACTCAGTCAGTCAGGGCAGCAGTCAACATCACGATAGTTGCCAGTATTTGAGCAAAAACGATAGCGGTGATCATGTTTATTTCCTTGGTTGATTAAAAACAAGTTCATGATACTGGCTGGAAACTTGTTAATCCAATCACATGATCAGATGTCTGTTATATGAAATGTGAATGTCATTGTTAAGTCATATTTCCAATTCACATGGATGTAATATAAGATCCTTAGCTCGCGGCAAAGCGCATAGTCGTCTGTATCGCCTCTAACTATAGATTTGCATTCTGATTTTTCCATCCTTGTCTCATCGCTTTCGCATGTCGTGCAGGATAGTGCCAGCACTTGTCCAGGCTACCTAAGTCATCCAGTCAGCCCTCTTACACGCCGTTTTCGACATCAAATTCTCCGACGAAAAAAACGTTGAAGAGGTGTTTTTGACACTTCAATCTCCGTTTCCTGCATTTCGTCGCATGCCCCTGGCGGATTGACAGCACAAGCTCTAAAGTACACACATCAACCAACCACAAAGAGGAAAACGAAATGAAAAACACCATCAACAACACATTCAAATCTGGCCTGATTCTTTCTACAGCATTGCTGACAGGTGCACTGGCAATCACAGCTGCTTTTACTCAAAGCAAAGCAGAAGCAAGCATGAATGTTGCCAGCGTCACGATCTCTGCAAAACGTATGACTGAAGAGCAAAAAATGGCGTATGACGCCACACAAAACGCAATGCAAACTGTGTTGATCAGCGCCAAAAGAATGACTGATGAAGAAAAACTGGCGATGGATGAAGCTGAAAAATTCCAGCGTCAGCAAGTGGCACAAAAAGCCGCTCGCAAAAATATCCAGGGCTGATCAGCATGTGTTTTTTGCGCGATAACAATCGCCAGAAACGCGCGGGATGCCAGAGTCTGCAAGCGGTTTTTTATTGACGACAGCCCGTTTTTAAAACAAAGATTTTCGACTGCAGTACCGATCTTCAGGAAGTTTTTGTTTTGAAAATGGGCCAGGAAAATAAGTTCTAGGCCTCATCCTTTTCCTGTACATGCAGCGCCGTAAAACAGCGCTGCATTTCTGCGTCTGCAGCCAGATGCAGGTCTTCATCGTCGTCACTGATGACAGCGGCATTCACCAGCAATCTTATTTTGCTGATGTCGCCCGCCTGCTTCAACACCAGGCCCAGATCCTGTAATGGACCATCATGGCTGACCTGGTCTTTCAGAGCTTGCATGACAGCATCAGGAAAATCCCATTCTTTGGCGATGCGGTAAGACAGGATATGTGCCATGTGTAAAAAGCGCAGGCGAAATTCCGTCGCCAGCGGCATGACCGGTGCCACCATGATCTGATCGAGGCTGCGAAAGGCAATGATCAGGCCGATGTTTTGCACCAGACCGGCCAGGTAGGCATGAAAGCCATCAAGCCCGCGTTCCTGCGCCAGCAGGCGGCAAGCCTGCGCACATTTTTCTGACTGTTCCCAGATCAGCGGTGCAACCACGCAAGTGATACGGCCAGACTGCAGTTGTATCAACGGGCGGAAAGCCGTGCGCGCCACCAGCAGGCGCAGGCCGTTGATGCCGAGCAGGCGTATCGCATTGTCGAGGCTGCTGATCTTGTCTGCCGGGCTGTAATAAGAGCTGTTGACTTCAGAGATGATCTCGGCGACCAGGCTCACATCCCTGCCAATATGGCTGGCCAGTTCATCACCAGAGACATTTTCATTGCGCAGGCTCTTCAACAACTGCGGCAGCACGCTGGGCACGCGCGGGATATGGCGGGCATCGCTAAAGTCTGCCCTGACCAGGCGTTCCAGTGCAATCAGCAGTGGTTTATCTGCGCCATGCTGTACCTGCTTGCCATAAGCACCGAGCAGCCACGGGTAAAACCGTGAATCGACATCAAAGCCAGCTTGCCAGGCCCCTTCTTCGGCGACGATATCTTCAGGTGCGCTGAAGACAGTGGCTGCCTGCAGTGCTTCTGCATCAGCAGCAGAACCTATGCCCAGCCGCCGCCATAAACTGCGCAGCAAGCCTAGCACCCTGCCTCCTGCTGGCAGTGGCAAACTAAAACGAAGGGGGACAGCAAGACAGTCGCCATCATGTCTGAAGCACTCCTGTAGTGGTTGCCTGCTATATTCGCATAAACCCGGTCTTGCATGCACGCCTGCAACACGTACTTGCCCCGATAATGTTACTTTGCTTTACAAGTTGTTGCATAAATAGACTAGTGCAACAAGCGCCGGATTTTCTAAGATAAGGGCTTATGCTGGTCCCGCCATAATGTTACGGAGTTTCATGATGCCCAAGCCTGCCGATATGACCACCCTGCCCCGCTATGCCCTGCGAGCGACAGCCGTTTGCCTGGGTTTTTTGCTCGTCATGCCCCTTATTGCTTCCAATGCTGCCAACGCTGGCACCCTGCGCGATAAAATCATGGAAAGACGTCAGGAAAGAAAAGAGCAACGGGCTGAGCAGGTGGCTGAAAAAAATGAGATGACTGAGGCAGAAACCACAGACCTGGCACCGCAAGGCCTGCCAGCCGGCACCAAAGTCCTGCGTGATATCGCCTATGGCAGTGACAAGCGCCAGACCATGGATGTTTATTTGCCAGCGAATGCAACTAATCTGAAATCCATGCCTGTCATTTTCATGGTACATGGCGGTGCCTGGAAGATAGGCAGCAAAACCGCGCGTGGCGTGGTCGAGAACAAGGCAGCACACTGGCTGCCCCAGGGCTATATATTCGTCTCCGTCAATTACCGCATGTTGCCCGACATTAAACCGCTGGAACAGGCTGACGATGTCGCCAAAGCCCTGGCAACAGCGCAAAACAAGGCGGCAGAATGGGGTGGATCTGGCAAGCGCTTCATCATCATGGGCCATTCCGCCGGGGCGCACCTGGTTGCCCTGCTGGCCAGCAACCCGTCCATCGCCGCCAGGGCAGGTGCCTCTGCCTGGCTGGCGAGCATTGCGCTGGACAGTGCTGCTTACGACATCGACAAGATCATGGGACAAAAGCATTACCGCTTTTATGATGAAGCCTTTGGTTCTGATCCCGCTTACTGGCAGGCCAGCTCACCCACCCTGCAATTGAAACAATCCGCAGCCCCGTTCGTGGCCGTGTGCTCCAGCGTCAGACCAGACAAACCCTGCGCCCAGGCTGCTGTGTTCATCGACAAGGCCAGGTCACTGGGCATGCAGGCCATGCTGTTGCCACAAAGCCTGAGTCATGCTGACATCAATAAAAATCTCGGGCTGGATAGTGCGTATACCACCGCTGTAGATAATTTCATCAAGCCGCTCGTTGCGGCGCAGGTCAATCCATGACAAGCAAGATCAAGCGCGGTGACATTTACTGGGCCAGCCCTGATGAAGAACGCAGTACCGTCGCTGGCCTGGCGCACCCGCATGTGGTCGTACAGGATGATGTCTTCAATCAGTCGCGCATCACCTCTACCGTCATATGCGCCCTGACCAGCAATCTGAAGCGCGTGACCGAACCGGGTAATGTCATGCTGGAACTGGGCGAAGCAGCTCTGGATAAACAAAGTGTGGTCGTGGTATCGCAGATATCTTCCATACCTAAAAATCAGCTCGGCGAGTTCATAGGTCATTTGTCTGATGAGCGGGTCATGCAGATACTGGCGGGTATCAGGTTTCAGCAAAAGACTTTTTTTGAAGCCTGATTCTGAACTTGGTGCAAAAAAATAAAAGGCTCAGCAATGGCTTATGACCTCGTAGTTGGCAAAAGCAGCAAAGTAAAAGACGCACCGGATATCGTAGGTGGGATCGAGTTTGATGAATTGCCGCAGATCGCCCGTTTATTGAAAAGGGCAGATATTTCTTTTTTACACCGCATTTCCAATCTCTTCGAAGACCAGGCATTTTCTGAAGATGAAATAGAACAGGCTTTCAGCTCGCTGTTGCCTTTGCTGCTACTCGACCTGCAAGCAGGTGAAAGGCAATTCCTTCAAAAACTGATTTCTGTCCTGACTTATGCAAAATGGAAGCAATCATGTCTGTATTGCGTTGCAGATTGATTTTCTTGCCTTATTAGGACTGGTATCGTCCTAATTGCAAGATATGCTGACTCCATCGTATTTACACACATTCGTAGTCATGGAGAACAGCAATGCTTACCTCATCAGATACTACAAGTCTGGACAAGCCCATTATGGCCGCTGAGTGCTGCAATATCGTGGAATTGCGCCAGTATGTGACTTACCCAGGCAAACGGGATGCACTGATCTCACTGTTTGAGAAGCACTTCATAGAAAGCCAGGAAGAAACCGGCATACGTGTGCTCGGTCAGTTTCGCGATATCAACGATCCCTATCGTTATACCTGGTTGCGTGGCTTTCCCAATATGGCAGCACGCAAGCAGGCGCTGACGGATTTTTATTCAGGCAAGGCCTGGCAGGCATACCGCAATGAAGCCAATGCAACTTTGTATGATAACGACGATGTGTTATTGCTGCGCCCTGCCTCTGCTGGCAGTGGTTTCAAATTGGGTTCGCGTACCAGGCCTGCGCCGGATAGAATTGCCCCACGTAGCGGCTTCGTCGTGACAACGGTTTACCATTTTGCGCAGGAAGTCAGCTCTGACTTTATCAGCAAATTCAATGAACGTTTGATGCCCATGTTTGAGCGCCATGGGGCGCATATCATGGGACGTTTTGTCACGAAAAAGAACCGCAATACTTTTGAACGCCTGCCCGTACGTGAGAATGTGAATGTGTTTGTCTGGTTTGCTTCCTACACTGACCGTGCAGGCTATGAAGCCTGTCTGACAAAATTAGCCGGGGACGCGCTGTGGCGGGATCAGGCATTTGCTGACCTGTATAAGTCATTGCAAGGCTGGCCTGAGATCATTATGCTGGAACCTGCATCACGTTCGCTTTTGCCTTGAGGCCTGATTTTTGCAAATTTGCACATAGCTGGATAATATGTGCGAATTCTTATTTTCAGCGGCATATTGTGATGGTCTTTCTTGCACTTACACGTCAGGGTCTTGATGAATTGATCGCGTTAAATAACGCATCTGCGGTATCTGTCTGGTGTGGCAGTAATGTTCTGACAGAAGCAGAATACGATGACATGTCAGGCATGAATATTTCCTGCTTCGTCTATCCATTGGCAAGCCCTGCAGATGCAAACTTTTCAAGCGCACTGGAAACGATTGCAGATCATCATCCTGAAGAAAAAATCTGGATAGAGAATCTGCAATAAGTTTCAATTACTGGGGCTACTGGTAATGCACCCCACCCGCCAGATCAACGTCTGCTGTTTTTTCGTGCAGGTTCCTGTATAAGCTGCGCAAGAGACTGCCCTCGGCATCATCCTGCCCCAGGTGCCAGAACATGGCTCCGGCCAGTTTGTATTTCTTCAGGTAGGCGACTTTGTAAGCGAATGATTGTTCATCGTCATAGCTGATAAAGATTTTCTTGTCCGCGTTATAAATCCACGGCACCTTGGTCTCTTTACTGAAATAGGATTTGTAACCGAGATTGGCAGCCAGCAGTTTTTTGATTTCAGCATAGCCAGGCGTGCGTGGGTCCTTGCGGGCCGTACAGGCATCGCAGCCTGTGAGTAGCGTCGGGTCGCCTGTATAGACATCGCCTGCCAGTGTCTGATGGCTTTGATACAGGCCATGGTTTTCTCCGGCTTCCACCGCAAAATAGGCGCGGCCATAAAATGGCAGACCCAGCACAAGTTTGCTGGCAGGTACGCCAGCACGCAGGTATTGCTGCACCGTCGCATCCACCGTCAGAGCCATAGTTGCAGGGAAGCGTCTTTCCAGTTCTGTCAGCGATAACGCTGGTTTGAATGCCAGCTTGCGCAAGGGGTTGTCATAGTTATGCTCAGGTGCGTCACCAAACAGGTGGGCATTATGGTTGGTCTGCTTTTCCCACGCACCATTGAAGTCATAACTCATGAGATTGACGTAATCAACCTGCGCTGCAATCTGTGGTAGTTGCAGATAAGTCCGCGCCATACTGAAAGCACCACCGGCCACGGCGATGGAAAGTTGATTACTCTGTCTGGCGCGCTTCAGTTGCAGGCGCATTTCCTTGAGCAGGGCGACAAAATTCTGCGCATCTTCTGCACGTGGATATTCCCAGTCCAGGTCCAGGCCATCGAAGCCATATTCACGCATGAAAGCCACGCAGGATTGCGCGAGTTTCTTGCGGCCTTCAACTGTCGCAGCGGCCTGGCGGTAACGCGCTACCGTGGGGCTGTCATCATTGGTATAAGCCCAGCCACCTATGGAAAATTGCAAGCGCAAATTAGGATTATATTTTTTGATGCCTTGCAATTCGCGAAATATCTTGCCCGCTGCCTGCAGGTTGGTTCCTTCTTCCAGCGCACATTTGCCATCTTCGCTGAGCGTCAGGAACGAAAAATTCAAATGCGTGAACATGCGTGCTTTTTCTGGCGTGATCGCAGCAACAGGGAATACGGTTTTACCCTCGTCATAATGATTGATGTCATCTTTGCCGAGTGCGTAATAAGCCATGACCACAGGCTTGCCTGCATCCTTTGCCTGGACGGCAGGCGCGGAACATAAGACCAGTATGCCTGACAGGCATGACAATAAGAGACTTGAGGGGAGCTTGGTGATTTTCATGCACATAGCATGCAAGCAGGGGCAAAGCTGGTCAACAGGTTTTTATGCGATATCGAATTGGAACATACCACTTGCACGCTCAGCTTCTCAGACAGACATACCAGTCCACAAAAATACCAGACTGGTATGGCATACTGTAGCCCTGATTTCAAAGAAAGCCGCATCATGACGACAGAAGAAAGACTCATAGACCTGGAAATACGCCTGACCCGTCAGGATGATCTGGTCGATACTCTGAATACCCAGGTATATCGCCAGCAAAAGAAAATCGATGAACTTGAAGCGCTGTGCGCAGCGATGGCTGCCCGTTTAAGGGAAGTGGCAGTGGCTGCCAGCCAGCGAACTGCCGTGGTGGATGAAAGACCGCCGCATTATTGATAATAAGCGCCAAAGCCTTTTAGCTTTGCTCCACCAGTAGTTCACCAGCAGCTAAGAGATGCGGGGTGTATTGCAGTGCCATGTAGGTAGTCCATGCACTTTGTCTTGCAATACTCCCCTATGCATGGAAAGAGTTTATTTAAAACTGATCGCCTTGTTCAATTTTGCCATCACCTCCTCAGGCACATTCTTGCTGCAAATAAGATATCTTTCACCGCCGTCAGGCATATCGCTTGCCTTGAACTGGCTGAACTTATCCTTCGCCATATTGGATTGCTCGATCAAGTAATTTGCTTCTTCTGGTGCTGCAAACATCAGGTCGGCAGATTTGCTGGCAACCAGTTGCAGCATCTGGGTGTTGGTGCCATTGGAAACTACCGTCTGTGGTTTGATCTTTCCCAGTGCCGCATCTATGTAATGGCCGTAAGAAAATTTTTCCTTGATGAGTACCTTGATGCCCGGCATGGTCAATACTTCTTCCAGTTTGGCATTGTCCTTGATCTTGAAACTGCTATTGACAATCATGACGGCAGGTTTGTCGCGGTACAAGGCTTTACTGAACTTGGCAAAGCCTTCACGTTCTTCGGTTTTATACCAGCCTATGGCACAGGTTTTTTGTGTGTTTTCCTGCACCATGGCAAGTTGGCGGTTGGGAGGCGCCTTGGCCCAGGTGAATGCCACGCCAGCACTTTTGAAGGCATTAGCTGCCGGGCTTGCCGTCAAGCCTGATGCAGAACCATCAGGCTCTTCGACAATATACGGTGGCCGCACATTGTAGTTAAGAACGATCTTGTCGTCAGCCTGGCTGGTCGTAGCAACAGCCAGCATGGCTAGCGTACAGAATTGAAAAAGAGTTTTGTTGTTCGCTTTGTTGTTCATCTTGGTCTCTCAAATATGATTTCATTAAAAGTTGCCCGAACAGCTTTTCAATACCTACAAACATCTTCTACATCCTAGCCGACAAAGCCGGATAAATCCATGCGCGTCCTTGTTATTTTATTGCAGCAAATCCGCCAGACTACGTGCAATGACCTTGGTGGCTTTACGTAAATCTTCCAGATTCAAACGCTCATCTGCACGTTTGGCATGTGACTCCAGCACAGTACGCGGCCCTGCGCCATAGATAACGCCAGGTATGCCCACTTCCGAGAACAAACGCACATCGGTATACAAAGGCGTACCCAGTGCAGGAATCGCTTCACCAAAGACCTCACCACCATGTTTTTGTATCGCATCAACAAGAGGCGTATTACCCGGCAATGGACGCATGGAATTCGCCAGCAAGATACGTTTGACATCAACGCTGATGCCTGGCAGTTCAGCCGTGGTATCGCTAATGACTTTGCGCAAAGTCGCTTCGACTTCTGCCGGATTTTCTTCCGGTATCATGCGGCGGTCGAGTTTGAAAGTGACACGGCCAGGGATGACATTGGTATTGGTACCACCTTCTATGGTTCCCACATTCAGGTAAGGGTGGGTGATGCCTTCGACTTTGGAGGTGACTTGTTTGTAGAGAGTGTTTTGCGCATACAGAGCATTCAGGATTTTCACTGCTGCCTGCAAAGCATCGACACCTGAGTCAGGGATTGCTGCATGCGCCATCTTGCCATGTACCGTCACTTCCATCTGCAGGCAACCGTTATGCGCGGTGATGACCTGGTAAGAAAAACCTGCAGCTATCATCAGGTCAGGCTTGATGAGATTATGCTTCAACATCCAGCCGGGGCCAACTTCGCCACCAAATTCTTCATCATAGGTAAATAATAACTCCAGCGTACCCGCCTTTGGTTTGGCAACCGCTTCGAGGGCGCGCAAGGCAAAAGTGTAAGTCGAAAAATCGCATTTGCTGACAGCCGTGGCGCGACCATAGATGTTGCCGTTTTCTATTTCACCACCGTAAGGGTTTTTGGTCCAGCCTTCGCCTGGTGGTACTACGTCACCATGCGCATTCAGCAGCACGGTCTTGCCAGGGCCATACTGGCGGCGCACCAGCAGGTTCGTGATGCTTTGCAGGCCAGCTTCCTTGACTTCACTATCCGGCACAGCATGTTTTTCTGCGCTGATACCCATGTCTTGCAGCAGGTCGGCGGTGCGTTCTGCATGGGGAGCATTATTGCCGGGTGGGGTATCGGTAGGCACACGTATCAGTTCTTGCAGGAACTTTACCTGCTCGTCAAAGTGCGTGTCTATCCAGGCGTCGAGTTGTTCGTAATTGTTCATGTCTTGTACTTTCTTGATTTTTATTGGATTACTTGGCACCAGCCTGGAACCAGGCGCCGACGACTGCACGTTCTTCTTCCGTCATTTGCGTCATATTCCCTATAGGCATGGCCTTGAGTTGCACGGCCTGCATATTGACCTTTACCGCATTCTGTCTGATCAGTTCTGGTGTATCGAGCTTGATACCGGCAGGTGCTGTGGCAAAGCCAGGCTGGCTAGGTGTGGCCGCATGGCAGGACACGCAACGCTGGTTGATGATGCCCTGTACTTTAGTGAACTGAGCCTTTTCTGCTTCTGCCGCCGACAGGGCTGGGTCAGGTGCCGCCACCTTGGCCGGCGGTTTTGGTGCAATCGCAATTGCCACTGCCAGCAATAAAGTCACGCCCGCCGCAGGATAAGCCCAGTTGGTAATGCCCTTGTGACGCAGATTGAAAAAGTGACGTATCAATACACCCGCCGCCATAATGACAGCCAGCACCAGCCAGTTGTATTCATGGTTATAGGTCATTGCATAATGGTTGCTGATCATGATGAACAGCACAGGCAGGGTGAAGTAATTATTGTGTACGCTGCGCTGCTTGGCTTTTTGGCCGTGGATAGGGTCAGGCGATTTACCCTGCTGCATGGCTTCGACGAGTTTGCGCTGGCCGGGGATGATGAGCATCAACACATTACCCACCATCATCGTGCCTATCATGGCACCGACGTGGATATAGGCAGCGCGGCCACTGAGGAACTTTGACAACACAAACGCCGTCGCCACGATGAACACGAACATGATGATGCCCAACAGGCCTTCACGCTTGCCCAGCGGTGAACGGCACAGCAAGTCATACACAGTCCAGCCCACCAGCAAGGTGCCCAGGCCTATGCCTATGGCTTGCCAGCTCGTCAGGTCCGCGACGGACTTGTCTATCATCATCGCAGAGGCATTGAAGTAATACACGATGAACAACATCGCAAAGCCAGACAGCCAGGTGGCATAGGCTTCCCATTTGAACCAGTGCAGTTCTTCGGGCAGTTCCTTGGGGGCGATCAGGTATTTTTGCGGGTTATAGAAGCCGCCGCCATGCACGGCCCACAATTCACCAGACACACCCTTGTTGGCCAGTTCAGAACCAGGTTTGGGCGGGCGGATATTATTGTCGAGCCAGACGAAGTAGAAGGATGCACCTATCCAGGCGATGCCGGTAATCAGGTGCAGCCAGCGGACGATCAGGTTCAGCCACTCAGTGCCATACGCAAGTAAAAAAGCTTCCATGTTTTCTCTCATGTTAGAAGCTCGTCTGCCTCCGCGGGCTCTTCAGACGAGAGGGATATACAAAATCCCAAATCGGTCGCGAACCGAAGCTCCGCTGCGACCAGTTTAATAAGCTCCAAAAACATCATTCTCGGGCGCATTACTGCGTTGCAAATACTCGCAATACCGACGTATTGCTGCGTTTTGCGCCTTGTACTGCATCCCGATAATTTCGTTTTTGAAGCTTATTTTAAAACCAATTCAGTGCTAAAAAACCACAACCTGTATCTATCTGCTGCAAATGTCTCCTATTGTCGCAGTTAGACCAAGGGCAGGTATTGCCTATAGCAAAAAACTTGGTGAAGTCTGCCAACGATAAACTTTTTCCCTACAAACTTCATTGAAAACGAAGTATATTAAAAATACAGATTTCGATATACGTTTGAAGACAGGCATCAGCATGGCACAACTACCCAATCATCTCGACCTGCATCTGATACGCATTTTGTATCTTTTGCTCAGTGAGAAAAACGTTTCCCGCGTGGCTTTGAAGCTGAACCAGCCCCAGCCTTCGATTTCTGCCTCACTACGCAAATTGCGCGAGTTGACTGGCGATCAATTGCTGGTACGCGGTGGCCGTGGCATGGTGCCTACCCCCCATGGTGAAACCCTGCTCAAGCCTGCCAAGCGCATACTCGATGAAACTGAGTTGTTGTTTGAGCGCAAAGTACCTTTCGTCGCCCAGCAAGAAAGCAAGACCTTCCACATCGCCGCCCCAGATTCCCTGCATGTGCAATTTCTGCCCAGCGTGGTGGAGCGCCTGCGCCGTGAATCACCCAAAAGCCGCATTGTCATCCATGGCCTGGGGGCTGAAGTTGATTATGTACGCCATTTGTCTGATGGTGACCTTGACCTCGTCATCGCCAACTGGGATGAACCGCCGCAGCACCTGCACCTTTCTAAACTGTTTGAAGACCCCATCGTCTGCGCCATGCGTGCAGACAGCCCTTATGCCAAGCGCACCGGTACTGACGACATGACGCTGGAAGACTACCTGAGCCTGCCGCACGTCGCGCCTTCGCAACTCTTGTCTGGCTATCATGGTGTCATCGATGCCCATCTGGAACGCCAGCACCTGCGCCGCAATGTCGTGGTCGAATCCGCCTACTTTGGCCTCATGCCGCATATGCTGACACAGTCCGACATGGTGCTGACGACAGGCAAGCAATACCTGAGCTTTTATGAAAAAAGCCTGCAACTCAAGACTTTTTCCATCCCCATCAAATTCCCGCCACTGCGCTTTTACCAGCTCTGGCATGAGCGCGTTCATCATTCACCAGAACACAGATGGCTGCGTGAGCAGATCGCCCAGGCAGCCAAGTCTTTGATGTCCAAATAATCCTGAGTTATGCAGGGGTTTAGCTACCCCTGTAAGTCGAGTACGCCCATGGCGACACTACCAGCGGCACATGGTAATTCTGGCTGGCATCGGCCACCCCAAAAGCCAGGGTCACGCGGTCTATGAATTTGGGGCTGGGCAGATCCACGCCCTGCTTGTCGAAATAATCACCTGCTGCAAATACCAGCTCATACAGGCCAACCTTGAGACTGTCACCTTCCAGCAGGGGCGCATTGCAGCGGCCATCATGGTTGGTGGTCTCGGTCTTCAGCAGGGTTTTCTCGCCTGCATTGACTGTATATAACTCCACCTGCACACCCACGCCGGGTTTGCCAACGGTGATATCCAGCACATGTGTACTGAGCTTTCCCATACTGATCTCCTATATTAATGACTTGAAATGCGCTATCAGCCAAATCTTATACTGCCAGCAGTCTATCAATATACTATCGAAGATATACAGATCATGAAGACAGCAGCACATTGCAGGCCAGAATTGGGCTTAAGCTTCATCATCATGCCGGGACAATACCGGTCACATTAAAGCATAGGCACAATAATAGGCACATTGCCTGACCAATTATGACGACAACTCTGGACCACCTGAACCGCTGTAGCACGCAAGACTTTGTGCATACCCTGCATGGTATCTATGAACATTCACCCTGGATACCTGAGCGGGCCGCCGCCAGCCGCCCCTTTGCCAGCGTCACTGCCCTCAAGCTGGCCTTGCAAACCGTGGTCAGCCAGGCGGCAGAGGCAGAACAACTCGGCCTGATCCGTGCCCACCCCGAGCTGGCAGGCAAGGCCGCCATCGCCGGAGAATTGACGGCAGAATCCACCGGTGAACAAGCCAAGGCAGGCCTGACCAATTGCAGCCCTGAAGAATTCGCGATACTGCACAAGCTCAATGCCGACTACAACAGTAAATTTGGTTTCCCCTTCATCCTCGCCGTCAAAGGGCCGGATGGCAAGGGTTTTACGCGGGAAGCCATCATCGCCACCTTCCAGCGCCGTTTTAAAAACCAGCGCGCAGATGAACTGGCAGAATGCCTGCGCCAGATAGGCCGCATCGCCGAACTGCGCCTGAACGACTTGCTTGAACACACTCTGCAATTTGGCAACACCATCATGCAATGGTCTGAAACTCTGGCCGCCTGGAGCGATGATGAAGACGGCCTGACCTGTGCCTATATGACACCTGCGCACCAAAAAACCGCAGAGCAACTGGCCGCCTGGATGCGCGAAGCTGGCATGCATGTGCATATCGATGCAGTCGGCAATGTGGTAGGCCGCTACCTGTCTGATGCAACCGATGCCAAGACCTTGCTCACCGGCTCCCACTATGACACCGTCTGCAATGGCGGCAAATACGATGGCCGTGAAGGCATCCTGCTACCCATCGCCATCGTCAAGCACCTGAACGACAGAAATGAAAAACTGCCTTTCAACTTCGAGATCATAGGCTTTTCTGAAGAAGAAGGTGTGCGCTACAAAAGCACTTTCCTGGGCAGCAATGCCGTCATCGGCCAGTTTGACCTGACCTTGCTGGACAAGACAGATGCAGACGGCATCAGCATGCGTGAGGCACTGACTGCCGCCGGGTATGATGTCAAACACATCCCCGCCATCGCACGTGACCCTGCACAGATACTGGGCTATGTAGAAGTGCATATAGAACAGGGCCCGGTCTTGCTGGGCCGTGACTTGCCAGTGGGCATCGTCACTTCCATTGCTGGCAGTTGTCGCTATCAGGTGCAACTCAAGGGTGTTGCCAGCCATGCTGGCACCACACCCATGAGCATGCGCAAAGATGCTGCCGCTGCTGCAGCAGAAATCATTTTGTATGTAGAACAGCGTTGCGCCAATGGCACATCCCTGGTTGGTACTGTAGGCCAGTTACAGGTGCCGCATGGCTCGGTGAATGTCATACCCGGCTCCTGCAATCTGTCACTGGATATCCGCGCTGCTGACGATGCGACACGTGATGCGGCAGTGAATGACATTCTGGCAAAGATAGAGACTGTATGCGAGCGCCGTAATATTGAAGTGAATGTGGTCAAAGCCGTTTCTGCCCCGGCAGCCCCTTGCGCCCCATGGCTGATGCAACAACTGGCAGCGGCCACGCAAAGAGCAGGTTTGCCCGCCTTTGAATTGCCATCAGGCGCAGGCCATGATGCCATGGCAATAGCCAAAATGACCGACGTGGCCATGCTGTTCACCCGCTGCGGCAACGGCGGCATCAGCCACAACCCGCTGGAAACCATGAGCGCTGACGACGCAGAAGTCTCGGCACAAATCTTGCTCGATTTTTTAAGGAATTTTAGAGAAAAACTTTAAGACCGAAAAGCTCACCACAGAGACACAGAGTCACAGAGAAAAGCAAGAGGAAGATCAAGGGAATTTTTTTGAAGGCTAATGGATTCTTTAAGATTTTCTCTGTGCATCTCTGTGTCTCCGTGCCTCTGTGTTGAGAGGTCTTGCTTTTA
Organism: Undibacterium sp. KW1; assembly: GCF_009937955.1. Taxonomy (NCBI): domain Bacteria; kingdom Pseudomonadati; phylum Pseudomonadota; class Betaproteobacteria; order Burkholderiales; family Oxalobacteraceae; genus Undibacterium; species Undibacterium sp. KW1. The sequence goes on from NZ_AP018439.1 coordinate 6,264,102, forward strand.
AGTTTCAACATTTTATTACCAGGATTTCTGGCGCCACTTTCAGTATTGCCTGCTTCAGCTTCGCAATGAAGACCTGATACAGAACCAGGACTGAGCTTGAGCCTGCTGCCATGTTTGCGGTGCTTACCGCTGCATGGTTTGAGGCGACGCAAGAACATGCTTTCACCGGCATTTTTTTACGACGCAGATCAATCCTGACGAGATGTCTTCTTCCAGTTCGTGGAGGATGCGCCTCGTCAGGCAGCAGTAAAAAGCGCAGTCGGACTATATGTTTCGGCTGTATTTGTAGCCGCTTTTCCTGACGACACCATCGTCAGGAAGGCAAACCAGGAGTCCAGCACACGATGCACGCTTCCCTCATTTCGATTACCAATCGCTTCAATCTTTAGCAGCTCAGTATGTGCATTTTCAGCCATCACTGACAAAAATTCCGTCAGAGAACCCAGCAGTGATGTGGCAAACAACCAAACCATCAAGCAAGGAAGAGACGATGCAAACAGCGATACACCCGGTAGATGAAAAGCTACCAGCAGCAAAATTATTCACTCTGGGCATACAGCACGTGCTGGTGATGTATGCTGGGGCGATAGCCGTGCCTCTCATTATCGGCGGTGCCCTGCACCTACCCAAAGACCAGATAGCTTTCCTCATCAATGCCGATTTATTCTGTTGCGGCCTGGTGACCCTGATACAGGCACTGGGCATCTGGAAGTTTGGCATACGCATGCCTGTCATGATGGGCGTCACCTTTGCGGCAGTAGGCCCCATGGTGGCAATGGCGGGTAACCCCAGCCTGGGCATACTCAGTATCTATGGGGCGGTCATCGCCTCCGGTATTTTTGGTCTCATCATTACTCCCTTCATGAGCCGGGCTGTCAGGTTTTTCCCGCCTGTTGTTACCGGCACCATCATCACCGTCATTGGCATTACCCTCATGCGCGTGGGTATCAACTGGGCAGCGGGCGGGCAACCGATGATTTTTGATGCGGCCAGCAAATCCATGCAGCCCAATCCCAATTATGGTGCGCCTGAAAACCTGGCGATTGCCTTCTTCGTGCTGGTCTCCATCATGCTCATGACACGTTATTTGCGCGGCTTTTTGGGCAATATCTCGGTCTTGCTGGGCATGGTGCTGGGTTTTGTCGTCTCGCTGGTATTGGGCAAGGTCAGTTTTGATGGTCTGGGTGAGGCTGGCTGGTTTGCCTTCATTATGCCCTTCCAGTATGGCATGCCGACCTTTGACCTGGGTGCCATCATAGGTATGTGCCTGGTCATGATAGTCACCATGGTGGAATCAACGGGCATGTTCCTCGCCCTGTCTGAACTTACCGGCAAGCGCATCAGCAATGAAGAACTGGCGAATGGTTTGCGGGCCGACAGCCTGGGTACGGTCATCGGTGGCGTCTTCAATACTTTTCCCTACACCTCGTTTTCACAGAACATAGGCCTGGTTGGTGTTACTGGTGTGCGCAGCCGTTATGTCTGCGCGGCTGCAGGTGTGATCCTGGTGGCGTTTGGCATGTTCCCCAAAATGGCGCATGTGGCAGCATCAATACCCGTGTATGTACTTGGCGGCGCAGGCATAGTCATGTTTGGCATGGTGGCGGCCACCGGTATCAAGATACTCGGCAATGCGGGTCTTAATCACCAGCGTCATAACCTGTTCATCGTTGCCGTCAGCATAGGGGCGGGCATGATCCCTCTGGTGGCACCGCAGTTCTTTTCACACTTGCCACACTGGCTGGGCACGATAGTCGATAGCGGCATCTTGCTGGCCACCATTGCGGCAGTGACGCTCAATCTGTTTTTCAACGGTCAGGGTGCTGAGTCTGAAGCCAAGGCATTTGCCATGGCTGCGGCCCACAGCTCCGACCATTAATTTTTATTTGCTATTTTATTTTTTATGACCAGCAGCTTACTTATCAAAAATGCCCGCGTTGTCGTCACCATGGATGACACGCGCCGTGAAATCAGCAATGGTGCGGTATACATCATCGACAATGTCATCGCTGAGGTGGGCCTCAGTGCAGACTTGCCGCAAACCGCGGATGAAGTCATTGATGCGGCTGACCATGTCGTCATGCCTGGTCTCATCAATACCCATCACCATATGTACCAGAGCCTGACGCGCGTCATACCCGCGGCACAAAATGGTGAGCTGTTCAACTGGCTGACCAATCTCTACCCTATCTGGGCCAACCTGACACCAGAAATGGTGCAGGTATCGACTCAGGCCGCGATGGCAGAGCTGATCCTGTCTGGCTGCACCACCAGCAGCGACCATCTCTATATCTATCCAAATGGCTGCCAGCTTGATCACAGCCTGCAGGCAGCGCAAGAGATAGGCATGCGTTTTCATGCAGCACGTGGTTCCATGAGCGTGGGCCAGTCAAAAGGTGGCCTGCCACCAGACCGTGTGGTGGAAGACGAGGCCAGTATACTGCGCGATACTCAGCGCCTGATAGAGACTTATCACGACAGCAGCCGCCATGCCATGCAACGCATAGTCGTTGCACCCTGCTCACCATTTTCTGTCTCACGCGATCTCATGCGTGAATCAGCAACACTGGCGCGCAGCTATGAAGTATCGCTGCATACCCATCTGGCAGAAAATGCCAATGACATCGCCTATAGCCGCGAAAAATTCAATATGACCCCGGCACAATATGCCGAAGACTGCGGCTGGGTAGGTCATGATGTCTGGCATGCCCACTGTGTGCAGTTGGACGATGATGGCATCTACATGTTCGCTCGCACAGGCACTGGCATTGCGCATTGCCCCTGCTCGAATATGCGCCTGGCGTCTGGCATCGCACCGATACGCAAGATGCTCGATGCCGGTGTCAGTGTCGGCCTCGGTGTGGACGGTTGCGCCTCGAATGATTCAGGCCACATGCTGGGCGAAGTCAGGCAAGCCATGCTACTGCAACGCGTAGGCTTCGGCCCCGATGCCATGACAGCCAGACAGGCGCTGGAAGTCGCGACCCTGGGTGGTGCCAGGGTACTCAACCGCGACGATATAGGCGCACTCAAACCCGGCATGTCTGCGGACATTGTCATGTTCAACCTGAAACAGACAGGCTATGCCGGTGCCTGGCATGACCCTGTTGCTGCCCTGGTTTTTTGCACGCCTTCAGATGTGGCTTACAGCATCATCAATGGTCGTGTTGTGGTACGTGATGGTCAAATTACGTCCATAGATTTACCAGTAGTGATGGAAAGACATAATCGTCTTGCCCATCAATTGGCTGAGGCAGCACGTTGAACTGATCTTGCGCTCTTCAGATGCTGACAGTGGTATAAAAAGTACCGATGCCAGCATCAATTTTCGTATTTCCAGAACTTGCTGATATGCTTGAGTCATTGACTTTAATAACTCATGCATGAAAAAACATATTCCATTAAATCCAGCTGAAATTATAGAACTGAAAAAACAGTTTCTCCATTCCCTGAACCTGGGAACAGGAAGGGCGATGCTGCTCATGAAGGCGTATCCTCAACTGGATTTTTCCAAAGAACTCATTGCGGCATCCGTCAGGAATCTCGCAAATGATGCTCAATCTGAAGGCAGCAGAGCCGATTATTTGTACTCAATGATCAGGCGGGCTAAGAATAGAGACTTGATCGAAAAATCGATACTTCAAAAACTTAAAAATAAGAAATCTGAAATATTTGATTTGAGTCAAATGTGTGATCTTGCTCTGCATTTCTATCAGGATGGGAATCTTCATGCCAGGGAAGTTTTTCTTGAACGCTTCGACAAATCTTTCCATGACGATTATGAATTTTGTGGGGAAGAACAAATTTTAAAGATGGATGGATTACAGGGTTTGTTCAAGCTGGCTGACAAGATAGGCAGACTTCCCGAAGAAGATTGGTTTTCCTATGAATATCGTTGGTATATAGATGATTTTCAAAAGGCCAATCCTGAACTGGATGTGTTTGCAGAATTTGAAAATGCAGCTAAAGAGAATACCTACATCCAGAATTATTTCAAATTAATATCTTCAACTACACCCTTCAAGCGTATTCGCAGAAAAATACCTTCAGCTTATACGGTGAACGATGTAGAAGAGCTTATCAATCGTCCAAGCAAGCGCGTCAGGTTTAACCGTGATCGCACGCGGAGGATGAAGCAACAGGAGATAATTGCCGTTGCCAGGAACTTTCTTGACGAAAAGGACAAGCTCAGAAAATTCAGATACCTGCGATTTTTTTATGCGACCAGATTTCCTTTTGATTATGCGCCTTTGCTAAAAATTGCGAGCGGTAAAAAAAATCATCAGACTATGGCAGTGAATAATGCAGTGCTCGCGCTTAGCCATTTTTCTGGTGCTGACATACGTGCCCTGGCTTTGAAGAAAATACAGGAAGAGCGTATCCCTTGTGAGTACCTGCATCTGCTCGTCAGTAACTATCAGGCCGGGGATGCTGAAATGTTGGTGGAAATAATAGGGCGAGCAAAGAATTTTGATGAAGTGCATTTGTTGGTACAAGGCATCATCGCCATATTCAAGGCCAATCCCGTGGCTGATAGCAAGGCACCGCTTGAAGCCATGTATTACAACATGAATTGTGGAATACACAGACGGGACTTGGTAGAACTGCTGAACGACAATCAAGTGCTGTCCGATGAAATTTTGGAAGAACTGCCCTATGACTCGAATGACGATGTGCGAAAATTATCCCGAAAAATAAAACGCCAGCGCAGTGCTGTTGTGATGAATCAGGATAAGACGGTTTGATCCCGGTTTGCATGCATATCCAAAATGCATGCAAACCCAGTTTAGTTCGCTAACTCAAGCTGCGATAGCTGCTCTGAGTGCGCTTCTTTCCTGCTCAGTAAAGTCAAGTGCCGTCAGATCATCATTGAGCAGGACGATATGTGGTGTGCCAGTGAGCCTGACTGCCAGCGCCATATCTTCTTGATGTGGCAGGAACAGAGGACTTTCTTTTTTGCGCATGATATGACGGAGTTTTTTCTTTACGCCATCTATATCGGTTTCAAAAAATACCGTGCGTTGGTTTTGTATGTCTTTGACTTTGACCATCACCGGTAGCAAGCCCGGTTTTGATTGTATCAGGCGATTAAAGAGATGGCTTAACCAGGCCGCGTACAGGCAGCCGAAAGATATGAAACCGAACAGCAGGGTAAAAGTCAGTATCATGAAAAAACGGTTGGTGATATGTTCGGTTGCCATGGTCGTTGTGATCATGCCGGGATTGGATCGAGACCTGACGGCTTCGGTGGACATCGACGGTTGAAAACTGACAAACCAGAAGCTGTGTTTGATCTCTTTTGCTACGGTATCTTGTGGTGTTGGCAGGTAGCGAATTTTGACGTCGCAGTCGATAAAGATGACTTTGCGGCTCTTGCAGCTACCGTGGATTTCTGCGCGTTCATCCACGACAGGGTCTTTGGATACCTTGTAGTCATACAGAAAATCCGGCACCGTCATATAGACCAGGCCGACCAGGAAAAGCAGCCCGGCCATGGACAGGCCTATCAACTTCAGCACCCCCTGTTTTCCGGTTGCGAGTATCTGCATGCGGCGCTTGGGGAATGCAGCGTTGATGGATGCAAGTTGTGCTTCCGCAGTTGTGCCGCGTGTTTGAAATTGTGTCTGGGACATGTCTGGTTTTCCTGGCAGTATAAAGATACTTCTGTATGTATCTTTGACAAGCGGGCAGTATCTGAAAACCAGACAAACAGGGGTAGGATTATTTCAATTTTTTACACTCAGGTTCCTGGCCTGAAATTGCGATTATCATTCGGCAGCCCCCTTGTTTGCCTGTGGGCAAATGGAAAAGTGTCAGTGTGATCAAGCTGCTCCTGAAAAGGGCAGTTTTTGCCCGAATGTTTTTTGAGGCAATGGAGAAAATCAGCCTGACGCCGCTCACATGCAAGAAAATTTTTCCATTGTTAACTGACCGTCATTGCTCTGACCAGGCCGTTTGAACGGTTGATTTCCACCAGCCGTCCTGCGCGGTCAAACAGCATGATGTAATCACGCTGCACATGTACCCCAGGATGATCAGCAGAGGGCAAGGCCAGTTTTAACAGGGTTTTCCCCTGTGCCAGTTGCCTTATCTCCCATATGGTCATACCGTCATTGCTTGATGCAACAAAAATCATGCCCTCTTCGAGGTGAACTTCAGGGGCTTGTGCTGCGGCACCTGTATTCACTTCGAAAGAGGCAACCATGCTGGACTTGGCCAGCAGTACGGCATTGCTGGTTTCATTGCTTTTCAAATAGAGCCTGGCGGGTTCGTCGGCGTTCTCGACCGGCAGGATGCGCCATACATCTGAGTCTGGCAGGGCCCAGGAATCACGCTGGTTGAGGCGACGGCTGGGCAGCAGGTAGCGCCATTGCTCAATGCCGTCGTGCGCACCTATCAACAGGGTTTGTGCCTGGGCGCTTTCTGAATAGGCAAAAATTTGTCCTGGCAGGTCAGCAATTTGCCAGACTACCTGTAATTTATCGACGCTGGTATCAATGGCCAGCAGGCGGTTATGCATGACCACATTCCAGTGTATGCCATCATAACGGCGTGACCAGAATGAGACTGGCAGGGTCAGCCAGTCAGCAACACTACGGCTGGCCAGGTCTATGCGGCTGATGCGCATGGTGTTATCCCTTTTAGCCAGCACCAGTGCCCTTTGACCATTGTCTGACAAGACCAGATGATGTGCCGGTACGGGATAGTGTGCCAGTTGCTTGCCGACCTGGTTGACTATACTGACACCACTCTCACCCAGGGCCAGCAGGTAATGCGCATCTGGCAGGCGACAGGCATCATGGATGCGCATGAGACCACGCTCCTCAAACAACATTTCAAGCGGAGTCGATCTGGCATTGAAAGGCGCGAGATACACATCATGAGGCAGATTCAGTGCAGGCAGATCAGTGCGCATGACGGCGGCATCGGCAAATTCAATCAGACGCGTGATATCCTGCTTCTGTAATTGATTCAGGCCTGCCGAACGCTCCGTCAGTACATGACGCAATACTTCTGCCGCAAGCCTGGTGCTGGCAGGTGAACGCTGCTTCAGTGTCAGCAATTCCTGCGCCAGCCGGGCGCGCAGTTGTGCTCCCGGTTCTCCGGCCATATTCAGTATGTGCCTGATGCTGGCTTCACTCTGTTTCAAGTCCGAGACTTGTAGCGACAGCTTCCTCGTCAATGCGCGTACACCCAGTATACCGCCCGCACGCTCAGCCTGGGATAGCCAGGACAGGGCTTGCTCACGTTCTTCTTCCAGCGGCCAGAGAATTTCAGCGGCATCCGCCAGGTCACCCCTTGTTGCCACCGCGTGTGCCCAATGCTTGCGTAATTCCCGCCCTTCTGCCGCGTGCTTCTTTTCCAGTAAATGCACTGCTTCTGCAAAGCTGTTAAACAGGCGCGCAAGCTTTGCTGCCCGTAAAAAGTCACCTGCCAGCCACCATAGCCTTACTCTGATTTCCGGTGATAATTCCAGGGTATCGGCCAGTTCAGCGGCTTGCTTTATCCTGTCTTTGCTTTCCAGATAATTGACCGCTTCTGTGCCTGATTTCAGCAATTCTGCCAGGACAAATACTGCTTCATCGATTTTTCCTTCACGGTCCAGGCGTTCAAAAGTACGGCGATACAATTGCCGCAAATGCTCTTGCACATCGCTGGCAACGTGGATGCTTGATCCCAGTCCGCTACTATTGCTGATGTTGAGATTGTCGCGCCTCCTGGGTGTGCCAAATGCCTGCCGGGTATTCTTTTTTTGCAAGGAATCCAGGGGCACGGCGTGGCGCAATGCTTCGTTCAAATCGCCACGTTCAAACATCTCCATCATTTCGCGCAGGAATCTGGCCTGGCGTTCGCCCAGCAATTTTGACATCCTCGTCATATTCGCAATTTTTGCGGCAAAATTGGCGAGTTTTTGCGCCAGAGGGGAGAGCTTTTCCGGAGCACCTGAGTTACCCCATGCGTGTTCTTTGGCCGGTCTGCGAAAATCAATCAGATTGCTGAGCCAGCTGGCCATCAAACCCAGGGCGCCAAGCGCAACAGGCCCTGCTCTTTGCGACCAGGATTTTTTCTGAGCAGCGTCATCAGGCAGCTTGCCTCCTTCAATGAGCGCTGCAGTTTCATCAAGAAAGGCTTTTTGTTTGTCGCTGGCTTGCGGAATGGCGTCGCCCAGTATGTCACGTATATCTTTGCCTGGCGCAGGTTCATCTATTCCGGATGTTCCTCCCGCTGTGGGGAATTTCAAGGGCTTGCGCAAGCTGATTGCGCTCAGGTCCAGCCATGCCGATGGATCAATTCTGTCAGACTGTGTCAGCCTTGCCGTCAGGATTTGAGCACCGGCTACCAGGCAAAAGCTATTACCCGAAATGGCCGCCAATTCGTCCTCGTGCAAAGGTGCACTGCTCAAGATGCCATTGATTTCTGCGATGGCCAGGCCATCCAGCCCAGCGCAATGCAGGTATTTTTTTTCAGGAAATTCAAGAAAATATCCTTTGAGCACCTGGTACAGGCGTGAACCTGGACGCCAGTGGTGCAGGATGCGTGACCGTGCCTGGCTCTCACCGATGAGCTCAGGGTCGAACCAGATGCCGCGCAATTCGCGCATGCCATCAAACAAGGGGCGTCGTACAGTTGGCATCATGCTGACACTCCATCTGCAGTGACTTTAAGTAACAGGGCTTCTTCATCCAGACCCCGTACCTTGATATCCAGGGTATTTTGCAAGATCCAGGCCAGACGGCTGCTGACAGAATCCATGCTGATTTTCGCGATGGGTTCTGCTGAACGGTGAATTTCTATCTGTTTTGCCTGCCCTATGAATTGTATGCTGTGCCTGTCTGCGCTCAATACGACCAGGCCAAATTCGTCTTCACCGTATTGCCGCCTGTTGGTAACGCCCAGGACTTTTACAGAAGCAGGGACAGTTTTTTTTATATACGACTTTGAAGTGCCTATCCACCATTCATGCTCACCGATTTGCAATGCCAGCAGCCCGTGCTCAAAATTGTTGACATGAGTCCAGGATATTTCATTGCCAAAGAAAATAGCCTGGCCAGCATGGGAAATGTTTGCAACAGCCAGAGGCGCATTTTCGTGTGCATGCCAGCGGAAAATTTTTGTACTACCATTTTCACTGACTGCGTATAACAGGCGCTGTCCAAAAAAATCTGAACCTATGACATTGCTGGCAATGGGTTTAAAGTGTGGTTCTGAGGGTTCCGGCCTTGCGCTTGTTGGCTTGCCTGCCGTCTGTGGTAATTCCAGACTTGATTCCCAGCAAACCAGGTGCTGGTCTATGTCCTGCACGATGACCCTGGCCAGGCTGCGTGCGTTTTTTCTGACTTCCATGAAGTAAGCCGGCAGCCAGCGCGTACCACCGGTCGGTGCCCTGAAATACTTCATTTCAGGTCTTTGCACGACGACTTTTTTACAAGAAAAATGCTGGCTGGGGAAGCCATGAAAACTCAGGTCCAGCCCATCGGCTGAAATATAAGCGAGGTTCTTGCCCATCACCGCTGCAGCCAGGATACTGCCTTTTGTTGGCTGCCTGATCGTGCGGAATTTGCCTGGCGCAGCCCGCACGGATTGAGGTACGTTGTAGATGATGATATTGCCATCCAGTTGTGGTACTGCCAGCCAATAGCCCTTGCTGGCAAAGCGTGGTGCCTGCTTCAGTGAAGGGCGGTTTTTTGTATTGCGCACATGGGCCAGGCCATCGATACGTTTGAATTGCTCACGCAAGATGCGTATCGCCACATCTTCCGCAGGCAAATCAAGTGTGACATCGCGCTGGTTGCTGCGCTGGCTTAACTGCAGGTGCAGGCGGCGGTTCTGCTCATCACTGAATAAATCAACATGACTGGTAATCTGGCTGGTGGCGCGCTGCAGGCGTGCCGTGTGCGTCCCTGAAATTTGCCAACAGTCACAGGTGTTCTTGTCCTGCTGTTTTAGCAGGGTATCCCAGCTATCCAGTTCAACCGTCGTGGCGTTGCGCAAGCTCTTGCTGTTCAGCAGAGCTTTCATTGCTTCGCGTCCCAGGGTTTCATGCAAGACACCTGGGTGTTGCAATATCCCCCACTTGAAATGGGCACCCGCTTCTTCTGCACGGCGGGATAGCAGGATGAACAGCACGATATGGGCTAGGCGCGGTTCACCCAATTGCATGGGGCCTGCATCAAACAGGGCGATACACAATTGCGAACGCAGACGTATGTCAGGCTCCGTGCCCAAAAACAAGAGTTCGTTGCTGGCAGCGCGCCGTATGAATTCATCCGGCTCGGCCTCGGCGTACAGCCACTCTGTCATGAGCAGTCTATCGTAGTTCCCACGTTGCACGATATTGCCTATGCCTACGGGTTCATCATTGATCCTGTGGGATGCAAACTTCAGGCGACCAACCAGAGGGTCAAGCCGCAACAGCATCTGCCCTATGGCATCTGTCAATTCAGGTGGGAACAGGGTCAGCCAGTCACGCCAGGCTTCCAGTGCCTGCGGTAGTGCTCGCGGTGATGACTGTGCTACTGACTGCGGTACAGGCTGTGTTATTGGCTGTGTTAGTGGCAAACTTTGTGACGTCATTCCAGCTCCTGCAGTAACCAGAGCAACAGATCTGCGGACAGATAAGCAGCGTCAGCGAGCGGGATGATTTGTTCCGGCTCATTCAACAAGAGCAAGGCTTGTGTACCCAGCCGCCGTGCCAGCGCAGCCTGCACCAGATCACAGGAGAGAGCCGGACCAGTATGGGTAGGCAACCAGAGATCACGCGCCTGCGGATGTGGGGCGCAATATTGCACGCCATCCAGCCATGGCAAAAGCTCAGGCGGTCCCATGAGCACCAGCAAGTCACGGCTGGCGACCACTGACAGATGGCTCAACTCATCGGCTGCCAAAGTCTGCAGTTTGTGCAGCAATTGCCTGGCGATACCGGCGCTGGCAATCAGGCCCGCCGGTGAGGGCGCATGCTCATTGGCCCGCCATTCCAATACGGTCATCAGTCTGTTTCCAGGGCGGCGATCAGTTGCGTGCGGCGTTCTTCCAGCTCGGCTGGCAATTCTGCCTTGACAAAATTGGCATCAATCTCGCGCAACAGGGCTTCTGCTGATTTCTGAAAGTCTTCGCTTTCAGTGTTCGTCAGTAAACTGTCTGCCGTTTCTGCCAGTCGTGTTATACGGGCCAGCGGCTGTTGTACGGCTTCTTCCACCACAGCCTGTAATAAGGGATGACGGGCCTGTGCCAGCAAGTCGCGCAATACTTCACGGGCATTGCGCTGGCCAGCTGCGGTGGGAATGACATACACCAGTGGCCATAAGTCTGCCCTGCTCGCGACCTGACGGCCAGCCAGCACGGTTGCAGCGGCGATCAATTGTTGCGCCTTGACGATGCGGCGGTCGGATAATAAGACATTCGCCTGGCGCAATTGGCGTATTGCCTGGGCCAGGTCGCCGCGCACTTCTGCCATATTTACCAGCGGCACTGCACGGTTCAAAATGTCCAGGCTGGACAGGTCTGCCCTGGCTGCCACGGGACGGTGATTGACTTGCCAGCCACCTTCCAGCAAATCTTCCAGGCGCGGGTCTGGTACCGGTTCTACAAATACATGCAGCAAGAAACGGTCGGCAAAAGCTGCCAGGCCTTCATCTTCAGGCAAGCCATTGGCTGCGCCTACACAAATACGCAAGGGGCATTTGACGCGTGTATGGCCGCGCTTGAACTGACGTTCATTGAGCACACCCAACAGTGTGTTAAGAATGGCTGTTGAACCAAGAAAGACTTCATCCAGAAAAGCAATCTCTGCTTCCGGCAGCATGCCTGCGATATCGGTTTCTACCGAGCCTTCACGCAGTTTTGTCAGATTGACAGGGCCAAACAATTCTGAAGGTTCTGTAAAACGGCCCAGCAGGTATTCAAAATACTGCCCGCCCAGACTTTGTGCAACCCGTCGTACAACGGCACTCTTTGCCGTACCCGGTGGCCCAACTACCAGCAAATGTTCTTGTGCCACTGCTCCGAGTATCATGAGTTCTGCAAGTTGGTCGCGGTCTATCAAACCCGTAGTGGCTTCGCGGATGGCATCTCTGATGCGTGACGAAGCCTCCTGCGTTGCTTCACGTATTCTTTCCTTCAGACTTGCTGTTGACTCTTGCATGGGTAGATCTACTTTGCTAAGGGATTGGCTGACGCCAGGGATGACTGATTATAAACCTTGCAGTACCGGAGCTTTGACTGTCAGGTACGCGCTGACGGAGTACCAGCCTACATTTGCTGGAACAAATGCGTGTGGTTACGGCTGACTTCGAGTTTTTCTGCATGGCCTTTCAGGCCTATCAACTGGCGGCCACGGAAATCACGCGTGACTTCGGCAATCGCAGAGACGCGCACCAGGGTAGAGCGGTGTATGCGCCAGAATTCTTTGGGGTCGAGTTCGTCTTCGAGTTCTTTCAGTGATTTGCGTATCAGGTACTCTGCCTGCTCTGTCTGTACCAGCGTATATTTTTCATCAGAGCGGAAAAATAAAACCTCTTTGGTGCTGACCATGCGCAGGCTGGTGCCTACGCTGGCCTGTATCCAGCGCAGGTATTCACGCTTCTGGCTTTGCTGTTGCATTAATTGCGTCAGCATTTGTTCCACCTGTCTGGCCTGGTCGCTGGCGGCGTTGTTGGCATTGGTGGCATTGGCGGGTGCGGTTTTTTCCTGCTGGCGCTGTTTCAATCTCTCCTGCAGGCGCTGGCAGGTGCTTGCCAGCCTTTCGGCTTCTACCGGTTTCAACAGATAGTCCATGGCACCGCGCTCGAAAGCCTGTATCGCATATTCATCATAGGCAGTCACAAACACTACCAGTGCCTGCTTGGCCAGTATGCTTGCAGCTTCTATGCCGTTCTTGCCCGGCATGCGTATATCGAGAAAGATAATATCGGGGTGCAGTTCTTCTGCCTGTTCTATGGCGACTATGCCATTCGCAGCTTCAGCAATGATGGACAAGTCTGGCCATGCTTGTTGCAGGCGTGCGCGTAGCTGATCGCGCATCGGGCTCTCATCATCGACTATCATTGCCGTTGCTGCTGTTGCTAGTGCTGGCATGCTGTTCCCTGATACGTGATTGTGGAATAAGCAATAAGAATAATGTTCTTATTGTTTTGTGTCTATAGGCACCAGTATGCCGACCACTGCACCACCAGCCTGAGGTGCTTCAATGACCAGCTGTGCCTTGCCTGAATACAGCACTTTCAGACGCTCACGTATATTCGTCAGGCCCATGCCATCATCTGCATGCATGTCAAAACCCATGCCGTTGTCGCTGACTTCAACCAGCAATTGCCCATCGACTTTCTTTGCCGTGATGCGGATATGCCCGCCTGTGGTCTTGGGTTCCAGTCCATGCTTGATGGAATTCTCCACCAGGGTTTGTATCATCATCGATGGGAAGGGCAAAAATTCCAGCTCCGATGGCAAGTCTATATCGTAAGTCAAACGCTCCTGCATGCGTGCCTGCATGATGTTCAGGTAGGCACGGCACATGTCCATTTGCAGACCCAGTTTGCCATTGCCCTTGTCACGCATTTGTGGCATGGCCGAACGCAGGTATTTGATCAGGTGCTGATGCACCACAGTTGCCTGTGCCGGATTGGTTTCGATGAGCTGACCTATCAGCGCCAGGGTATTGAACAAGAAATGCGGCTCTATCTGTGCCTGCAGTGCTGCCATTTCGGCTTCCAGCAAGCGGCGTTCCAGTGCTTCAACATCGGCACGGGTTGCGGCGGCTGTGGCGGCGATCTCTGCACTACGCTTGCCACCTGCCAGGCTCTTGATAATGAAAGAGGCGAATACCAGTGCGGGCATCAGTCCACCCAGGCCCAGGGCGCCACCTACTATCATGGCGACCAGCGAGATGCCCAGTAAAGAGGACCAGGGCACTACCGCCAGCCAGTCAAAGAACTTCCACCAGACCACGGTCACCGTGTCGGTGATATCCATGATCAGGTCGAGTACCTTGTTATCGTCGCGATGTTTCATACCATTTCCATTCGCCGCCAGTTTTGCCAGGCCGCTTATTCAGTTTGTGGGTTGCTTGCTGTCTTGTCTTTATCAGCAAATATTTTGGCAATGATAGCGCCAAACACCAGGCCATTTGCCAGCGATGATAAGTGCAGTATGCCGCCAGTGATCAAAGTCAGCAAAGCAGTCAGCAAGAGTTTCTTCCATGATGCCTGCAATATCCAGTCAAGAGCATGGCGGCCTGCATAGACCAGCGTGTCTGCCAGGTTTTTGGCAAAGTCCAGAACGGGGTTGTGGTTTGTGTTGTTCATGTTATCGCTCCTGTTAGTTGTTGTTGCAACGGTGATCAAAGTATTTTCTGTTTGAGTATGCATTTTTCTCTCCTGTCTGCCGGATGATTTTCTTCATCCATGTACGCAGAATAGCAGGCACTTTTACAGGCCAATAGCCTGTTGCGACTAACAGTAACTTGGCAGGGTTCAACGGTTATTTGAGTGGATGAGTGGAGGGCGTGTAGAGATACTGAAATGAAGGCAAGCCAAGTTTATGGCAAATATTTACTGTTAAAAGCATTTTTTTCTTTTTCCATTGCATGGCTTTGGTTGCTTCGAGGACAAGAGTTTTGTTTACTTAATAGCCGCGTATCACAGACTCATATTGAGCGACGCAATTCGGCTATCAGAAAAATTTTGTGACTTAAGAAAATTCATTCTGTTACGTCTAATTACAACTTTTCAAAACATTATTCTTTCCAATCAATAGCTTACAGCACTAAAATTCCGCCCTGCTTAACAAATACCCAATTTTCTGGTTTTGTTAAAAATGATCTAGATATTTATAAAATATATTACTAATATATTTAAACCAAGTCATAAGCAAATTTAGTAAATGCGATTTGGTTAATGCAGTATCCGGCGCTATTGAATAGGGAGCTGACGGATATTGCTAAAAGGGAAGCAGAAGCAGCGGCATGCAGATGCATGTCTGCTGCTTCTACATATATGGGGGCTGGTAAAGACCTTCTTCGAATTATTCGGGCGACGACAGCTTGCAAGCTGGCGGATGAAAAAGCCTGAAGGGGATGGTATTGCCCAAAACCCTACAATCATCAGGGAGACGTATTACATGTTATATCCACATAAAATAGCAAGCATGGCGGGGTTGATGGTCCTTAGCTTCACAGGTCTGGTTCAGATGGTGCATGCGGCGGATGCCGAAGACCATACACGTCTGAAGCAAGCGCCTATGCCACATCAAAGGCAAAGTTTGCCGCCAACGGCAGAACAAAAGAAATTCAATCTGCCACCAACCAATGCGACGCGCCTGGATCTGGGCATCATCAACAAGCAAAAAAATCTGATGGCACCACCACCGTCAGATGATTGCAAAAACATGGCGACGCTGGCGAATTACAGCGGCGATGCACTGGCGACTTACATCGTCAACCTGCCCAGCTATGAATGTCATTACGGTCTGTTTTCATTGAATGCGACTGATGCAGCAAAGGTGTATTCACCAGCCAATTTCACTGCCGTCGTCAATCGCTTTGCGCAAGAGGCGACCAACTACAACGCCACCAATATGGCATTGGTCAACCTCATCATTTACCTGCGCGCCGGTTATTACCTGGCAGGCAGCAATACCATACCTGCACCATCGGCAAATTACCTGACCAGCATGCGTGGGCCCATCAAGCAACTGGTCGATGGCAATCAGTTGTTCAAGACCAACAACGTTGGCCCAAGCACAGCAGCTGAGACCTTGAAACTGGTGACCAACCTGCATGATGAAGCATACTACCTGAGCAGCGTCAAAAACATTATCACGCGCTACACGAATACTTCATCCAATCCAGCGGCAACAGATGCATTGAAGTCTTCCACTGTTGCTGACGCTTACACGGCTGCATTGACCATCCTGTTCTACGGCCATTCACGTCCAGATGCCTTGCCAATCTTGCGTAACGATATATCCTACGCAACTGCACTGAACAATTTTGTTGTCAACAACAAGGCAGCATTGCTGGGCACCAGCCTCGAATACCAACTCAGCGATACCGAGAATGAAGCCTTCCGCTTCATGCAGTATGCCAATCTGCAACCTACAGTCAAACCCATGGTCAAGTACCAGCTCAGCCATTCCACCATGACAGGCAATGACAGCATGTTGTGGCTGAATGCAGCATCTGCTGTGAAGTACTATGACAATGCCAATTGCGCAGAATACGGCACTTGCAATTACGAAACCACGCTGGCCAATAACATTCTCAAAAACAACTACACTTGCAGCCCCAGTCTGAAAATCCGTGCCCAGGACATGACTACAGCACAGATGCAGGATTCCTGCTCCATGCTGGCAACCGAGGAAAATTATTTCCATAAGATGCTGCAAAGCAAGCGTCAGCCAGTAGCAGGCGACAACAATACTGCGCTCGAAGTAGTCGTGTTTGATGACTATACCAACTACAGCAAATATGCCTCCATCCTGTACGGTATCGACACCAATAATGGCGGCATGTATCTGGAAGGTGACCCTAGTGCTGCTGGCAACCAGGCCCGTTTCGTCGCACATGAGGCATCCTGGCTGCGCCCTGCTTTCCAGGTCTGGAATTTGCAACATGAATACGTCCATTACCTCGATGGCCGCTTCGACATGAAAGGTGATTTCGGTGCAGGCACTGCCAAGCCTACCGTCTGGTGGATAGAAGGCATAGCCGAATACCTGTCGCTGAAAAACAATAACCAGAAAGCCATAGACGTAGCAAAAACCGGCACCTACAAGTTGAGCCAGATTTTTGGCAATACTTATTCCATGGCTGACTATGTGACACGCGCCTATAGCTGGGGTTATATGGCGACCCGCTTCATGATGGAAAAACACCGCAGTGATGTAGATGCAGTCATCGCCAAGTTCCGCGTTGGTGATTATGAGGGCTACCAAACCTATATGGCCAATATAGGCACACGTTACGACAATGAGTTCACAGTCTGGGCTGCTGCCGCAACTACAGCTGGCGAGCCACCAATGCCAGTCGATAACAGCCTGCCTGATTGCCCTGCTGGTAGCTATCTGGCCAAAAACTGCGTGAAGCGTAATTTTGCTTCCAGCACCCAGGCCTATACCTACATCATGGTTCCAGCCGGTGCGAAGAATCTGAAACTGACAACCAGTGGTGGTACCGGTGATGTAGATCTGTATGTCTCTATGGATAAATATCCAAGTACCGGTATTTACGACTACGGTTCAGTCAAGACCGGTAATGATGAAAGCGTGACCATCGCCAACCCGGTTGCCAATCGCTGGTACTACATCATGCTCAACGCCAGACAGAGTTTCTCTGGTGTGAGTGTGTCTGCGACTTACGACTGATATCAGCAAACTGAAATCTCGCAAACAAGGCTTACACAAAACGGAAAGCCACCTAAAAAAGCAATTGAGTGTTGGGACAGACATCTTGGATGTCTGTCCCATTTTTGTTCTTTCCAGAAGGCACACCAACCAGTCCGGTCAACAAGCTGTTTTTTGCTATCCTTTATGCGTGTCTGAATTCGATCAGGCGAACCGAATAAACAAGTCACAGGAGATCAAGATGCATAAAAGTCGATTGGCATGCTTTGTGATTGATTGCCAGGTGGATGATATTGAGCCTGGAACCAATTTCTGGGCCGGGGCCTTGGGTTATCCTGCGGGAGATGCGGATGAGAAATACGCGGTACTGGATGCCACCCCTACCGGCCCGAAAATGCTGGTGCAAAAGGTTGAGCACCCCAGCCGCATACACCTCGACATAGAAACCGACAATAAGGAAGCGGAGGTACAGCGTCTGGAAAAACTCGGTGCTAAAGTCGTCAAGATCATGGAACGCTGGATCGTCATGGAAGCACCAACCGGACACCGGTTTTGCGTCGTCAATCCCCAGCGCCCCGATTTTCATACGGCCAGCGATGTCAATATCTGGGAGTAAGCTTAGACTTGGATCAGGGCTGCGGCCAGATCTCGGCTATCCGCAATAGATTGGTGGAGCCGGGCTGGCCAAAAGGCACGCCAGCGGTAATCGCGATCTGTTCACCGACTTGTGCCAGGCCTTCTTGCCAGGCGGTGTTGCAGGCTGTGGCGACCAGCATGTTTTCATCCGGTACAGCATCGCTGACGGTGGAATGCACTCCCCAGACCAGGGCCAGACGGCGTGCCGTGGCGGGTTTGGGAGTGATACTCAGTATCGGTGCCATCGGCCTTTCGCGCGCGGCGCGCAGGCTGGTGTGGCCGGAACTGGTATAAGTGACCGTGGCAACCGCGCCAACTATCTGTGTAACTTCACGCAAGGCAGCGCAGATGGCATCGCCCTTGTTGTTTTGCGGTGACTCATGTTGGGCCGCGATCATGTTCTTGTACAACGGGTCGCGCTCTACTTCACAGATAATGCGGTTCATGATCTCAACTGCAGCAACCGGGTAGGCACCACTGGCTGATTCTGCCGACAGCATGACCGCATCGGCCCCGTCATAAATTGCGCTGGCAACATCCGAGGCTTCAGCCCGCGTGGGAATTGGCGCGGCAATCATGGATTCCAGCATCTGGGTGGCGATGACGATGGGTTTGCCGTGGCTGCGGCAAACACGCAAGATGCGCTTTTGCACACCAGGTACGCGTTCTGGTGGCAACTCCACACCAAGATCACCGCGCGCCACCATGATGGCGTCTGATACGGCGACGATTTCTTCCAGCCGGTCCAGCCCTGTCGGCTTTTCGAGTTTGGACAATACTCCGGCACGCCCTGCTACCAGTGCCTTTGCTTCTGTCACATCTTCCGGCCTTTGTACAAAAGACAGGGCGATCCAGTCTGCGCCCATATCCAGCGCGAAAGCCAGATCACGCCTGTCTTTCTCAGTCAGTGCCGGTATGGGTAATACCGCATCTGGCACGTTCACGCCTTTACGGTCAGACAGACTGCCACCGACAATCACACGTGTGCGTATGGTGTGACCATCGCTGTCCAGGACTTGCAGGCGCAGCTTGCCATCGTCCATCAGTAGCGACTGCCCGGCAGTGATGACGGCAAACAATTCAGGGTGAGGCAGGCAGACACGGTTGACGTCTCCAGGAGTGCTGTCACTATCAAGTACAAACTCCTGCCCAGCGGTGAGTATCACCCTGCCATTGCTGAACTGGCCTACGCGCAGTTTGGGCCCTTGCAGATCGGCCAGGATGGCGATAGGGCGGCCCAGCTCGGCTTCGACTTCACGCACGATATTGCAACGCAACTGGTGGTCAGCATGGCTGCCGTGGCTGAAGTTGAAACGGAATACATCGGCACCGGCTTCAAACAATGCCTTGATGACTTCTTTGCTATTGCTGGCAGGGCCCAGGGTAGCGACGATTTTGGCTTTGCGGCTGCGGTTCATGGCTTGCTTTCATTTGTTATAGACGACAGCCATCCCGGCGCGTTGCGCCGTGATTCTTGCTGTCTTTGAATATTTGGGTGAGATCTACAGTATTAGAATGGCGCGGAAGTCGTTGACATTGGTGCGCGTAGGGCCGCTGACGACCAGGTCATCGAGTGCGCTGAAAAATCCGTAGCCGTCATTGTTTTCCAGCAGGCTGCGCGCACGTAACTGTTTCGCTGCGGCGCGTGCGATGGAGTCTGGTGCATACAGTGCCCCGGCATTGTCTTCCGAGCCATCTATGCCATCAGTATCACAGGCGATGGCGTGGATATCTGTGTGACCGTCGAGCGCGACTGCCAGGCTCAGCAAAAATTCTGCATTGCGGCCACCACGACCTTTGCCGCGTACGGTGACGGTGGTTTCACCGCCAGAAATCAGCACGCAAGGCTTCTGGAATGGCTGGCCATGCTTTGCCACCTGCTTGGCCATTGCTGCATGCACCAGGGCGACATCACGGGCTTCGCCTTCTATGCCATCGGACAAGATATATGGCGTGATACCTGCCGCACGTGCTGTCGCTGCTGCGGCTTCCAATGCCTCCTGAGCCGTGGCAATTACATGATGGCTGTGGCCTTGAAAACGTACATCATCAGGTTTGGGTGTTTCGCCCTTGCCGCTTTCCAGATGCTGCAATATTTCTGCTGGGATGGCGATGTCGTATTTGCGCAAAATCGCCAGCGCTTCTGTACAAGTCGTGGCATCGGGCAAAGTAGGGCCGCTGGCGATGATGCCGGGTTCATCACCAGGTACATCGGAGATCAGCAAGGTCACCACGCGTGCCGGGGCACAGGCCAGTGCCAGACGCCCGCCCTTGATGGCCGACAAATGCTTGCGCACGCAATTCATTTCAGAGATCGCGGCACCGCTTTTCAACAAAGCCTTGTTGATTGCCTGCTTCTGTTCGAGGCTGATACCGTCTGCAGGCAAGGCCAGCAAGGCAGATCCACCGCCAGAGATCAGGCAGAGCACCAGATCATCCTTGCTCAGCCCCTGCACCATGTTCAGTATGCGCGCTGCAGCCTGCTTGCCTGCTTCATCTGGTACAGGGTGAGCGGCTTCCACCACTTCTATCTTGCGGCAATCCGCCCCGTGGCCGTAGCGGGTAACGACCAGACCTGAGAGTTCACCCTGCCAGTGATCTTCCACTACCTTGGCCATGGCTGCAGCGCCTTTACCTGCACCGATGACCAATGTTCTGCCTTTTGCTGGTGGTGCTGGCAGAAAGGCGGGCAGGCATTTCTCAGCACTGACGGCGGCGACGGCGCTGGTGTAGAGGTCGAGCAAGAACTGGCGTGGGGCTAGGGTGGTCATTGAGAGCTTTCTTGAAAAACTATTTGTTGCTTCGTAAATCGTAGGTTGGGCCTGGTCTCGTAGATTGGGCTACGTTTCATCGGCCCAACACTCGGCGGTTCAATGACGTACGTGTTAATCCAAGGCCCAGTGTTGGGCTGGTAAACCGTAGCCCAACCTACAAGATAACTTCAAATCCAAGTATGCCTTCAAACAGCTTATCGCCAGGTGAAATTTTTTCGTGCATCCAATGTTGAAGGCTAACAAGGATCAAGCCTTGGCAATCTCATGATTCGACATGATCTCTATCGCCCGGCACAGGGCTGAGTGATCAAGGCCGCGCATACCATTGGCCGAGCAGGCATTCATCAATTCCTGCGCGGTTGCCGTGTTTGGCAAAGAGACACCCAGAGCTTTTGCCCCTTGCAAAGCCAGGTTCAAGTCTTTTTGATGTAGTTCTATCCTGAAGCCGGGGTTGAAAGTGCGCTTGACCATGCGTTCACCATGCACTTCCAGTATGCGCGATGCTGCAAAACCACCCATCAGTGCCTGCCTGACCCTGGCTGGATCAGCACCGGCCTTGGATGCAAACAATAAGGCCTCAGCCACAGCCTGTATATTCAAGGCAACGATGATCTGGTTGGCGACCTTGGTGGTCTGGCCATCGCCATTGCCACCGACCAGGGTGATGTTCTTGCCCATCAGTTCGAACAGGGGTTTGACTGTGTCAAACGCAGATTCCGCGCCACCGACCATGATGGTCAGGCTTGCTGCCTTGGCACCTACTTCACCACCGGATACTGGCGCATCAAGGTAATCACATTTCAGGGCATTGATTTTCTTGGCGAAGTCCTTGGTGGCAATCGGTGAGATGGAACTCATATCGACCACGATCTTGCCAGCTTCGAGGCCTGCAGCAACGCCGTTTTCACCAAACAGCGCAGCTTCTACATGCGGTGTATCCGGGACCATGATGATGATGATGTCTGCACGTCTGGCGACTTCTTCACCCGAAGTGCAGACGGTGGCACCGCGTTCTATCAATTCAAACGGCGGGTTCTTGATGTCGTGCAAATACAGCTTGTGCCCACCCGTCTGCAAATGCCCGGCCATAGGTGCACCCATGATACCCAAACCTATAAATCCAATTTTAGCCATGATAGTTCCTGATAGTTTCGTTGTTGTTTGATGAAGACCATTAACCACAGAGGCACAGAGACACAGAGGAAAAACAAAAGAGAGAATTCGTTTTTTAGAGATGGTATGAAAAGAATAAAGTTTTTCTCATGCCTTTCTCTGTGTCTCCGTGTCTCTGTGTTGAGAGGTCTTAGGGTCTTAAAAATTAAAGGTCGTGCGATTTAATCCAGCCCAAACCAGCGACAGTGCCGTTCTGCGGTTTGTATTCGCAGCCTACCCAGCCCTGGTAGCCCATGTAGGCCAGTGCGGCGAAGATGTTGTGGTAATTGATTTCGCCTGTGCCTGGTTCAAAGCGGCCTGGGTTGTCGGCCAGCTGTATATGTCTGATCTTTCCCAGATTGTTCTTGATGGTATTGATCAGTTCACCTTCTATGCGTTGCATGTGATAGATGTCGTATTGGACAAAGATATTGTCTGAACCGGTAGCGCGTATCAGGTCCAGTGCCTGCTGGGTGCCGGATAAAAAGAAGCCAGGTATGTCGTAGGTATTGATGGCTTCGATGAGCAGGCTGATATTCGCAGCTTTCAGTTTGTCAGCCGCATAACGCAGGTTGGCAACCAGGGTTTGCTCTGCTTCTTCTTTACTGACATTTGCCGGACGTATACCGACCAGGCAATTCAGTTGCGAGACGTTCAAGGCTTTTGCATAAGCGATGGCTATATCGACACCCTGGCGAAATTCTTCCACGCGATCAGGATGGCAGGCGATACCGCGTTCTCCGGCTTCCCAGTTGCCAGCGGGCAGGTTGTGCAACACCAGTTGCAAATTATTTTCCTGCAGTTTTGCTGCGATCTGTTTCACTTCCAATGCATACGGGAATAAAAATTCCACAGCCTTGAAGCCTGCCTGTGCGGCAGCGGCAAAGCGGTCTAGGAATGCATGTTCGGTAAACAACATGCTGAGATTGGCGGCCAGTCTGGTCATCGCATATCCTTGTAGATGAGTGACCGTAAGCCTCCCGCAGGCATGCTGCGGGAGTTCACGGGGTGCCAGGCGGGGAGGCCCGGCACCTGAAAATTTTTCGCTAATTGTTTAATCGAGCAGGGCGATAGCCGTTGGCGCATGAGCATCTTCCGTCGCCAGCTCTTCAAATTCATTGATATTGCTGATCTCGGTGCCCATGGCGATATTAGTCACGCGCTCCAGTATGATTTCAACGACAACTGGCACGCGGAACTCCTGCATCCAGCGCTGTGCCTGGGCAAAGGCATCGGCAATGGCGCTAGGCTCAGTCACACGTATGGCCTTGCAACCCAGTCCCTCGACCACGGCGATGTGATCGACGCCATAGCCATTCAGCTCTGGCGCATTGATGTTTTCAAAAGCCAGTTGCACGCAATAATCCATGTCAAAACCACGTTGCGACTGGCGTATCAAACCAAGGTAAGAATTGTTGACGACCACATGCAGGTAGGGCAGTTTGAATTGCGCACCGGCGGCCAGTTCTTCTATCATGAACTGGAAATCATAATCGCCAGAGATGGCAACCACCTGGCGTTGCGGATCAGCCGCGCAAACACCGAGGGCTGCCGGTATGGTCCAGCCCAGAGGACCGGCCTGGCCGCAGTTGATCCAGTGACGCGGGTAATACACATGCAGGAATTGTGCGGCAGCGATTTGCGACAGGCCTATGGTGCTGACATAGCAGGTTTCGCGACCAAAGGCCTTGTTCATTTCTTCATACACGCGTTGCGGCTTCACTGGCACGTTATCAAAATGCGTACGGCGCAACATCGTGCGTTTGCGTTGCTGGCAATCGGCTACCCAGGCAGAGCGGTCCTTGAGTTTGCCTGCGGCTTTCCATTCTTTGGCAACTTCGATGAAAAGTTTTAATGCTGCACCAGCATCAGAGACGATGCCAAAATCAGGGCCAAACACACGGCCAATTTGCGTGGGTTCTATGTCGATGTGGACAAATTTTCTGTCTTTGGTAAACACATCAATGGAACCAGTGTGACGATTCGCCCAGCGATTACCTATCCCCAGCGCAAAGTCAGATGCCAGCATGGTGGCGTTGCCATAGCGGTGGCTGGTTTGCAAGCCGACCATGCCTACCATCAAAGGGTGGTCATCTGCTATTGCACCCCAGGCCATCAGGGTAGGTATGACAGGCACGCCAGTCAGTTCGGCAAATTCCACCAGCAAGGCTGAGGCATTGGCATTGACGATGCCGCCACCAGCGGTGATCAGCGGGCGCTCTGCATCATTGAGCATGGTGAGCGCTTTTTCTATCTGCGCGCGGGTGGCCTTGGGCTTATACACTTCCAGCGGTTGATAGGTGTCAGGGTCAAATTCTATCTCGGCCATCTGCACATCAAATGGCAAATCAATCAATACCGGGCCAGGGCGGCCAGAGCGCATGATATGAAAAGCTTGCTGGAACACCATGGGCACCAGTGCCGGTTCACGCACCGTTACCGCCCACTTGGTGACAGGCTTGGCAATGGATTCTATATCGACTGCCTGGAAGTCTTCCTTGTACAACCTTGCCCTGGGTGCCTGGCCAGTAATGCAGAGTATGGGTATGGAATCCGCCTGGGCAGAATACAGGCCGGTAATCATGTCCGTACCCGCCGGACCGGATGTGCCTATGCAGACGCCAATATTGCCAGCCTGGGCGCGGGTATAGCCTTCGGCCATGTGGGAAGCCCCCTCAACATGGCGCGCCAGGATGTGTTTGATGGTGCCCTGCTTCTTCAAAGCCCCATAAAACGGGTTGATCGCCGCACCCGGCACACCAAATGCCTGATGCACGCCTTCTTTTTCCAACACATAAGCCGCCGCTTGCGCAGCCGTCATCTTTGCCATTTTGCTCTCCAGTTTTGCTATTAGTCGTGTGTATGCAGATGTTGAAACACATGCTAAAGGCAAAAGGGATGGCTGATAAGACGACAAATTCTCGCTGTATTCGATACCTGAAGTATGGAATAATGACTCTTCAAAGATTTTCTCCGTGTCCCCTCTGTGGTGTAACAGGGAATTCATGCGGCATGCCGCATGCCTGCGGAACGAAGACTTCTTGCAAGAAGTCTTTCCTTCCTCTGTGCCTCTGTGGTGAGGGGTTTTTGGCAATCAACCCGCGATAGATCATGGACAAACTCACCCAAATCGAAGCCTTCGTCGATGTCGTTGAAAAAGGCAGCCTGGCCCGCGCCGCGCTGGGCCAGAACATCACCCCTGTCATGCTGGGCCGCCGCATCGATGCGCTGGAAAAACGCCTGGGCGTCAAGCTCATGCATCGCAGTACCCGTCATCTGACGCTGACCGAGCAGGGTACGGTCTATCTCGATCATTGCCGCAAATTGCTGGCTGACCTGGGTTATGCCGATCAACTGGTATCCGAGGGACGGCACAAGGCCACCGGTCATCTCATCGTATCAGCCCCCGCCGCCTTCGGGCGCAAGCATGTGGCACCGCATGCGCCGCAATTTGTGAAAGCCAACCCTGCCGTGCAGATTTCCTTCAACCTGACAGATAGAGTGGTCGATCTGATACGTGAGGGTTATGACCTGGGCATACGCATAGGAGGCAATATTGATCCCAATTTCGTTGCGGTGAAGCTGGCCAGCAACCGCCGTGTGGTTTGCGGTACTCCAGCCTATTTTGAGCGACATGGCATACCGCGCACGCTGGAAGACCTGGCCCAGCACAATTGCCTCGCGTTTAACTTGCAGGGCGGGCAACAGCGCGGCTGGTATTTCCAGCAAAACGGCAAGCCTGTGACCATCAAGGTGGCTGGCAATCTGGATTGCAATGATGGTGAATTGCTACACCGCTGGGCTTGTGAAGACCTGGGCCTGGCCTGGCGTTCTTCGTGGGAGATACAGTCGCAACTGATCTCTGGCGAGTTGATTACCGTGCTCGATGATTATGCCTTGCCACAATACGACATCGTCGCTGTATATCCGCAACAACGGCATTTACCGGTGAAGACGCGCTTTTTTATCGATACCCTGAAAGCCATCTATGCACAGCCAGATTATTGGTTAAAGAATTAATAAAAACTTCCACATATTCAAATTCAAATAGCATCTATAGATATTCGACGGGCTTGATATCGAAATAATTGCGCTATCGTCTTTTCACAAATTCTAATTATTCAATTGGTATATCCAAAATTGAGGAGACAAACGTGTTAACTTCCGAGCAAATTCCGGCTGCACAAGATAGCAACAGGCCTGTCAATCACAGTCCTGCGCGGCTTTCCTTTCTCGACAAATTTTTCAAGCTAAGAGAAAACGGTACCGATGTACGTACAGAATTACTGGCAGGTCTGACGACTTTCCTGACCATGGCGTATATCATTTTCGTCAACCCATCTATCCTCGGTGATGCTGGCATGCCCAAGGATTCTGTCTTTGTCGCCACCTGCCTGGCTGCATCGATAGGGACCATGATCATGGGTCTGTATGCCAACTACCCCATGGCGCTGGCACCAGGCATGGGTTTGAATGCCTACTTCACTTATGCAGTCGTCAAGGGTATGGGCATACCGTGGGAAGCAGCACTGGGCGCAGTCTTCATTTCCGGCTGCCTGTTTGTTGCCGTCAGTGTATTTAAATTACGCGAGATGATCGTCAACGGCATACCACAATCGATACGTACTGCCATCACAGTGGGCATAGGTCTTTTCCTTGGACTGATCTCGCTGAAGAATGCCGGTATTGTCGTCGCCAATCCTGCCACCATGGTAGGCATAGGTGATATACACAAGGCTCCTCCCATTTTGGCGGCGCTGGGTTTTTTTTTGATTGTCACGCTGGATAAATTCAAGGTGCGTGGTTCCATCCTCATTGGTATTTTGACGGTGACGGTGTTGAGTTTTTTCTTTGGTGGCAACACCTTCCATGGCGTGGTATCCATGCCACCTTCTCTCGATCCTACGCTGTTTAAACTCGACATCATGGGAGCCTTGTCAGTAGGTATCCTGAACGTGGTACTGGTGTTTTTTTTGGTGGAGCTGTTTGATGCAACCGGCACGCTGATGGGTGTCGCCAACCGTGCGGGCTTGCTGGTGAATGGCAAGATGGAAAGACTGAACCGCGCTCTGCTGGCCGACAGTACTGCAATTGTTGCTGGCTCATTCCTTGGTACCTCCAGCACCACTGCTTACATAGAAAGTGCTGCCGGTGTACAAGCTGGTGGCCGCACAGGTCTGACAGCTGTGGCAGTTGGTCTGTTGTTCCTGGCTTGCCTGTTCATTGCACCACTGGCTGGCGTTGTGCCTGCTTATGCGACAGCGCCAGCCTTGTTCTACGTCGCCTGCCTGATGTTGCGTGAACTGGTAGAGATCGACTGGAGTGATACCTCTGAAAGCATACCTGCAGGTATCACTGCCCTGTTCATGCCGTTCACCTACTCGATTGCACACGGCGTAGCGTTTGGTTTTATTTCTTATGCGACACTGAAGTTATTTACAGGTCGTGCCAAAGAAGTGAAAGTGATAGTCTGGGCGATAGCTGCGGTGTTCTTGTTCAAATTTATTTATCTGGGTGCTGGCTGAATTATTGTTTCAAAAATCCATGTAGAAAGCGGTGCAAGAAATTGCACTGCTTTTTGCATTCTGAACCCAGAAGTATGATCCAGATAACATATATGTCCAAGTCAACTCTCATGCAAATTTCATGTCTCACCCCATCTGTGGCATCATCCTGAACATGGCGAAATTCAGGGGAATTCATGTTGGTCGTAAGAAATGCACAGCAAGCTGATCATGTACGGATACGCAACATAGTACTAACCTCACTCAGTGATTTTGGTATCGAAGTCGAATTTGATGGGTTGGATGCCGCAATTGGTTCAGCAGGTTTAGCCGACACAAAAAATGCCATAGAACTGGTGGCGGAATTTGATGGGCATATCTGCGGCTGCATCGCGTTGGAAGCCATGCATGATCAGCAAGGGAAAGTGTTTGGTTTTCATGTCGATAAAGGCCTTCGTGGCAAAGGCATAGGCCGCGCGTTGATGGTGCAACTGGTCGAGCGCGCCAAACAATGTGATTTGAAAATCTTGCATCTGGATACCTGGGACACGATGTACAGCGCGGTAAGGCTGTACACGTCACTGGGGTGGGTGGCCGCACCAGACCCATTACCAGAGTCAGGTGCAAATCGATCTTTCCGTCTGGAAATAGGCTGATCTGTTTTTCAATATTCCTGATCGTTCGCTCATTATGTTCACTTTCCTCTTTGCACCCGCGTGGTGGTTTGCATTTCATCCATTTGCCTGTGGTTTTGTGGCCCTGCTGATGAGCTTCACAGCGTGCCTTAATAACTACCGCAAGAGCAGCCGCCTGTTGTTTGCTGTCACTGCTTTTTTCTGGTGGATTTTTACATACACCGAAGCGACGTTCACTGTGCATGCCATGCGAGTTGATTTGGTATTCATGGCACCGGTTTACCAGATTCTTGCGCTTTGGAGCTGCTGGAAAATATATACAGATCCTGCCGACCGACATGTA
Organism: Undibacterium sp. KW1; assembly: GCF_009937955.1. NCBI lineage: Bacteria > Pseudomonadati > Pseudomonadota > Betaproteobacteria > Burkholderiales > Oxalobacteraceae > Undibacterium > Undibacterium sp. KW1. The sequence continues at coordinate 6,292,483 of NZ_AP018439.1, forward strand.
GCCGAAAAACAAACAGATCAGGACGAGTAGATGTGTGAAGTTGGCGACCTTGCTTGCGCGGCAGCCGCTATGAAAATGTTATAGATGCGGTTCAGTTGAAGCAGCACAAAAGGTGCAAACAACAAGAATCTCTATCATTAAATTTTTATATATTTGACCGCCCATTATCTTTGCGTAAGGCCTCAACGGTTTCGCATTTGCTGGCTAAATGTGGTAGCGCGTCATTGTGAGTAATAGAGCAATTATTTTCTGGCAGTGTTGCTACATGAAGCGAGTGATTGATTTGCCGGTTATGCAGGAAAAACGTCAGAAATGTGTTGCTCGCGCCGGAAATGCGACTGTGCATCCAAATCGTCAGTTCGCGGATGTTTCGTCCCATCACTGACATCAGTTTGCCTTTCTCGTATCGAGTACCAATATGTACTGAAATTCTGTTAAAAAGAATTTGGCCTGGACAGGATTTGCGCTAAAGTAACTGGCGTTATTAACTTGAACTGTACATGAAGAAGATGTCAATGCGATTGCAAATATACGCACTATTTTTTGCCACAATTCTTTGTAGCCCGATAGCTGCAAGTGCCAGCACTGAAGCGCGTTGGGTGCACGGTTCATGGGTGAATGTCAGGGAAAAACCAGAGGCCAACGCGCAAGTGGTGGCGCATCTGGTGACTAATACTCCGGTACAGCTTGATACATCAGCGTCTAATGGAAAATTTTGTGCAATTACCTGGGGTCAGGGACAGCAGGGTTTTCTTGCCTGTAATTTATTGGGTGAAAAGGCTTTGCGACTAGAAGACTTTGTCGATAGCTATCATCGCAGCAGTGAAAGCACGAATTACTTCCCGGCACGTGCTTTCTGGATGGCGCCCAGCTTCAGACGTTTACAAGATGCCGGTTCCTATTTCCAGGAAACCATGCTGAGTCCACAACAAAAAGCGCTGGAAACGGTAGACAGTAATTTTGTGTGGGAAAAACGGCCAGCGCTCAAGCGCTACCCTATCCCTGAATTTGAAGCCATGAAGCAGCGCATGATGGCCGGTATCATCGAGCCAGCTTCACCTTATTTCCAGCCTCCGGCTCCATGGGAAGAATTATCGAAGCTGGCAAAGTCTGAGGAATTACCAGGCAAAAAGACCACTGAGGCTACTGCCCGTTTGCATTCATCCCTGTTCTATCCCAGCGTGCTGGTGATGTTGCGGCAACTGGATTTACCTGCGGCAGCACCCTCGTACTTCAAATCACTGGATGAACTGGGCAGGCCTTCTGCGGGTCCTGAAGAAATCTCCAGGCAATATCAGATACCGTATGCGATCAAGCCTGTTAGTGGCCCTTATTGGGATAACTATGAGCCTTCAGGCATCAATGTGATTGGTTGGTGGGATTTGGGTAAGGTCGATGTATTTCTGCAAAAACCGGTGATCAAAAACCTGCTCATGTTGGATGGCCGCGTCAAATCAAAAAACTCAGATTTAAAATACAGCCTCGGTGTGGATAACTGCCAACAGGGTTTTCGTTTTATAGAATCTGAAGATCAGCCTGAGCCTGTAAAGAGTCTGGCACAAAGGAGGCTGGAAAGTTTGCAACCCAAGGCCAAAGATGAAGCGATTTTGTATTTCTATACTCGCACCGAACTGTCAGCATTGCATGGTTCAGCAAAAGTGACGACACAAGCACCAGTCAAACTGCAATACGATAGTAAGGCAAAATCGAATACCTTCGAGCATTTTTCTCAGGCCAGCATCACCAGCATAGATATAGACAAGGATGGCATCGCTGATTTTTCCATTGCTGAAGCCTGGCATCGTGGAGCCATGCTGGAAAGCGCTACCCACCAGCCCGCTTACAGAGTGATATTTGTGAATGCAGGCGGACGCTGGTATTTATTCGACATCGATCAGTACCTGATGTGTGGTTGCTAAAACCTGTGTTGCAATAAACCTTCTGCCAGAAAATCAAACACGGTCCTGATACGCTTGCTGGACTTGAGTTCGCGATGCGTGGTCAGCCATACAGGCAGGGACGGCAATTCCTGTTCTACCAGCACCTGTTCCAGGTCAGGATTTCGCTCTGCCAGCCATTGCATCGCGATGCCTATCCCCAGGCCTTGCTGTATTGCCTGCCAGTTGACCAGATAGTTATCGCAACGGAAGTCGAAGAAGCTGCGGTCTATCTGTATGCCCGCCGCGCGAAAGCCAGCGATAAACTGGTCAGACTGATCCAGCCCCAGCCAACGGAATTTTTGCATCAAGGCCAGTGTGGCTGCCTGGTTGTTTGAAGGCAGTGCAGGCAGGCCTGCCAGATAATCCTTGTGACCATACATGCCTATGGGCCAGTCTGTCAGGTGACGGGCAATCAGGGCAGATTGTGCTGGCCGTATCATGCGTATGGCGATATCGGCTTCACGTTCGAGCAAATTGCTGACCTGGTTACTGGCGACCAGTTCTATCTGGATTTCTGGATGTAACTGCGCCAGCTCGCGCAGCAGCGCTGGCAAGACAAAGCCGGACACCATCTCGCTGGCAGTGATCCTGACCGTGCCGCGCAAGCCATTATCCTGGGTCGCTGCCGCCATGCCCAGTGAGCGCGCCGCTGCCATCATGTAACGGGCAGGCTCGACCAGGTTTTCACCAGTGCTGGTCAATTTCAGACCACGCGCCACCCTTTCAAACAAGGCCGCACCTATGCTGCCCTCCAGCTCAGCGATCTGGCGCGATAGCGTGGGCTGGCTCAGCCCCAGAACTTCAGCCGCACGCGTCAGCGAACCTTGTTCTACGACCGCGACAAAGCTGCGAATCAGGTTCCAGTCAGTCTGGCAGGGGTCGAAAGTGAGCTTGGACATGTGATTCCATCATGAAGACAGGCTAAAGATACACAAAAACCGATGAAAAAATACAAGCCAAGGCATTCAAATTTGAATAGGACTTATGTATTTATGTCGATTGTAAATACATCCTGCCAGATTGAGAATGCCTGCATTACTTATTTTTTCTGCCTAGCCCACTACCGGAGCTCCTCATGAATCTTGCATCCAAAGCGCGCAATGCTCAATCACCCTCAGTGCTGGTACTTGGTGCCAAAGGCCGCTTGGGGCAGGCTGCGGTGGAGGCCTTTGCCGCAGCAGGCTGGCGCGTGATTGCCCAGGCACGTTCAGTTGGCTATGACAGGCCGGAGCAAAATATAGAGTTCCTGCAATGCGATGTACTTGATACTGCCCGCATACTGGCTGCAGTACCCAGGGTGGATGTGGTGGTGCATGCGGTAAATCCCGACTATACCCGCTGGGATACCCTATTGCCGCCGACTACCGAAGCTGTCATACGCATCGCTAGCGCCAGCCAGGCTTTGCTGATGGTGCCCGGCAATGTGTATAACTTCGGTGCAGATTTACCTCCGGTGCTGGCAGAAGACACGCCTTTTGTCGCCAATACAACCAGGGCGGCACAACGCATAGCCATGGAAGAAAGCCTGGCGGTTGCTACCCAGCAGGGCTTACGCTGTATGATTTTACGCGCCGGTGATTTCATTGGCGGCACCGGCACCTGGCTGGACATGGCGATCACCAAGTCACTCGCCAAAGGTGTGGTCACCCATATGGGGCCAGATGATTTGCCGCATGCCTGGGCTTATCTGCCCGATCTGGCCAGGATATTCGTGCGCGTTGCTGAGCAGCGTCATCGTTTGCCTGCTTTTGAGGTCATGCATTACCCTGGCATTACAGCCAGCGGCAAGGAAGTGCATGCCGCACTGGAGCAATTGAGTGGCCGCCCGCTCAAAGCCAAAGCCATGCCCTGGTTGCTGATGCAGGCCATAGGCCTGTTTTCTCCCATGCTGCGCGCCGCGATCAAAATGCGCTACCTGTGGCAGCGTCCGCATCAATTGCAAGGTGAAAAACTGGAAAAATTACTTGGCAAGATATCGACCAGCAGTCTGCAGGATGCCTTGCGTAGCTATGTGAAGAAACCGCAAGCAGGCGAAGACTTCTTGATCGAGACCGGTACGGGCAAGCGAAGCGGATTTTGACGGGGGCAGGCAGCTTGCTCGCTTATTTTCTGCGGAGGGCTGCTCTGCAAGAATTGCTATAGCGGAGTATATTCAGGTTTCTTTCTTGTTGATTGTGTATCGCAACCATGCCTGAAACCCGTACTGTTATTTTCGTTGGCAGTTCCAGAAGTACAGGTAATACTGCTGAACTCGCTAGCTCCGTTGCCAGCAAACTCAAAGCCAGTGTCATCGATCTTAATCAATACCGGATCGCTCCTTTTGATTATGAGTTCAGGAACCGCGACGATGATTTTCTGACGCTGATGAATCAGGTACTCAGCTTCGACCGCATCATACTTGCAACCCCGATGTACTGGTACTCTCCCAGCGCCATCATGAAAATTTTCATGGACAGGATTTCTGACTTGCTGAAAGTCGAAAAAGACCTGGGGCGGCAGTTGCGTACAAAGAAGGCCGCCCTGCTGGGCACGGGTTACGATGCCATACCCGCCGCCTGCTTTGAGCAAGTGTTCCAGCATACTTTTGACTATCTCGGCATGGGATATGAAGGCATGCTATATGCAAGCTGTCAGGATGATTTCATTCATGCCGAGCATGCACTTGCGATAGAGAAATTCACGGAGGCCCTGCATGCTGAATGAAGCACAACTTGATGCTTATCTGCACAGGCTCGCTTACCGTGGGCCACGCAATGCTGATCTGGCGACACTGACAGCCCTGCATCAGGCGCATCTGCAAAAGATCGCTTTTGAAAACCTGGACATCAGTCTCGGCAACAAGCTGGATTTATCGACGGATGCCTTGCTAGATAAATTATTGCGGCAGGGGCGCGGTGGTTTTTGTTATGAACTGAACCAGGCCTTTGCACTACTGCTGGAAACCCTGGGTTTTGGCGTCAGCCGCTTGTCTGCCCGAGTGCATAATGGCAAGGACTATGGGCCGGACTTTGATCACATGCTCTTGCTGGTGCGTGTAGATGGGCAGAATTATCTGGCTGATGTCGGTTTTGGCGATTGCTTCCGTACACCTTTGCAATTAGGTGGTGAAGGCGTACATGAACTGGGCTTGCATTATTATCTGGCAGCGGATGGTGAGCAACATTATGTGCTCATGCAGGCCAGGGATGCTGGTGCAGGGCATGCACAATACCGCTTCAGTTTGCAGGCTTATGCCATCGCTGCTTTTTTTAAGATGTGTACCTATCAGCAGACTTCGCCAGCATCGCATTTTACGCAAAAGTCGATATGCTCTATTGCCACCGCCAAGGGTCGCATCAGCATATCCAACAATAAATGCATCATCACCGATGAGCATGGGCGGCATGTGCATAGCATCCGTGATGAAGATGAATACCGCAGCTTGCTGTTGGAGCATTTTGGGATGAAATTGGCGGGGGATGTGGATGTTGGGAAGTTATTGGTGAGGCAGGCGTAGGAAGTAATTTCTTAGCCCACTTACAATCTTATTTACTTCATTCCTGCGTCGGCAGGAATCTACCGGGCTGGCGCTCCAGCAACGTTCGGAGCATACTTTAACGTAAACTAATTTCAGATACATCATAATTGCATATCTGATTTTAATGCCCCTATACGTTATTTAAGAGTGCCGGCCGGGGGTAGCCCGGCAGCTACTCACCTTTTTTGCTTCGCCAAAAAAGGTAAGCGAAAAAAGGCGACCCAGGCGTAGCCGCCCCTGCGGGGTTCCCGTTTATGCAGTACAAAAAATGGGAAGATCCGAAACTCGCCTTTGGCTCAAACAGCGGCTCTTCTCTTTCCATTTTCTGTACCGCACAAACGGCGTCTACACATGGGAACTGCGAAAAGTCAAAAGCAACCCCAAAGTCAAAAGCAACCCCAAAGTCAAAAGCAACCCCAAAGTCAAAAGCAACCCCAAAGTCAAAAGCAACCCCAAAGTCAAAAGCAACCCCAAAGTCAAAAGCAACCCCAAAGTCAAAAGCAACCCCAAAGTCAAAAGCAACCCAACAGCACCATCAATCCAACTGCTGTTGATATTTCATGATGCTGCAATCAATCAACAATCCGCATCCTGAATTGCCTGCCCTTGATATTGGTACGGCTCAGCCTATCTACCGTTTTTTCTGCAACCTGCCTATCTATGGCGACGTAGGTGACAAATTCCGAGACATTGATTTTGCCTACCTGTTCTTTTTTCAAGCCCAGATCAGCAGTCAGTGCGCCGAGCAGATCACCGGGGCGGAGTTTGTCTTTTTTGCCGCCCATGATGCAGATGGTCATCATCGGGGCTTGCAGGTCTCTTTCCGGGCCGGCTTCAATCGCGTGGATATCACCCCAACTGACGGATTCACCCTGATACTCTTCTATCAGTTTGACCCACTTCTTTTCACCCGGTGTGGCAAGGCTCAGGGCCAGGCCTTTTTCACCGGCACGGCCTGTGCGGCCTATGCGGTGGATGTGGACTTCGGTGTCTTTGGAGACGTCGACATTGATGACGGCACCCAGGGTTTGTATGTCCAGGCCGCGGGCGGCGACGTCGGTGGCGACGAGGACTGAGCAGCTTTGATTGGCGAAACGTATCAAGACCTCGTCGCGGTCGCGTTGTTCAAGGTCGCCATGCAAGGCCAGGGCGCTGATGCCCTGGGCGTGCAATTCTTCTGTCAGTTCGCGGCAGTGTATCTTGGTATTGCAAAAGGCAATGGTGGATGTCGGCTGGTAATGATGCAGCAGCGTGGCGACAGCGGTATTGCGTCCTTCAGGTGTGACCAGATAAAACACTTGTTCGATATGATTGGCGGCATGCTGGGATTCAACCTTGATCTCCACCGGGTCGCGCAGCAATTGTTCGCTGGCCTGGCGTATATCATCCGGGTAGGTTGCCGAGAACAGCAGGGTTTGTCTGCGCGTGGGCGTGGCGGCGACGATGTCGTAGATATCATCATAAAAGCCCATGTCGACCATGCGGTCGGCTTCATCCAGCACCAGGGTTTGTACGGTTTTCAGGTTGATGGTGTCACGACTGATATGGTCGATCAGGCGGCCAGGTGTGCCGACCACGATGTGGGCACCATATTCGAGCGAGGCAATCTGCGGGCGCATGGCCGTGCCACCGCACAGGGTGACGATCTTGACGTTTGGCATGGTCCTGGCCAGACGGCGCAATTCATTGGCGACCTGGTCAGCCAGCTCACGCGTCGGGCAAATCACCAGGCCCTGGACGGCAAAATAAGTGGGATTGAGCTTGGCCAGCATGCCTATGCCAAAAGCAGCGGTCTTGCCGCTACCGGTCTTGGCCTGGGCGATCAGGTCTTGCTGCTGCAGGATAATGGGCAGGCTGGCTGCCTGTATGGCTGTCATTTCCTTGTAGCCCATGCTCTCCAGATTGGCGAGCATGGGGGCGGATAGCGGCAGGGTATTGAAGGCGGTGGATTCTGACATGGAAGGTATTTTGTATGAAGACGACGACAGCAGGCTGCTCTTTCATGAGCAGCCCGGCGGATATGTCGTCATTGTAGGGTAAGCTGCCGCCAGCGTGGCGGGC